>JBEKYE010000263.1:0-8117 GCA_049511275.1 Bryobacteraceae bacterium | reverse complement strand
AATACTCCTTGTGTGCGTCGCATCCGATAAACTGTTCCATATAGCTGCAGCCTCCATTTCAGGGGTTTTGCTTGCAGTCTACGCAAAACCCCGCTGCAGCGCTTTCATAGCATCAATATCGGCAGCTTGCCGCGGCGCAAGACCGGCCCGCCGGACCGTTTCCGAGTGCCACGTTCAACCGCCCGGAGGCGCGGGCAACTTCCCAGATCCTGGGCGTTTGGTGGACGGAACGGGATTTTGCGATAGAAATCCGGCGGTTCGGAGCGACACTTCCGGAAATCTTGATTCGGGTCAACTTTCAGATGGACGATCCGGGAGTTTGCGATTCTCAGGTCTATATGAAACCCGTTGCGCGGCGCATGGCGCCCGTCTAGCATTAATGTTGATGATGATGCCGCAGACGATCGGGCACTACCGGATTGTGTGCAGAATCGGCGAAGGCGGCATGGGGGTAGTCTACCAGGCTTGGGACGAACGGCTGCAGCGTGCCGTCGCGATCAAAACCATTCGGGGGGGCGAAACGGCGGAAGTCCGCGAGCGGCTCTGGCGCGAGGCCCGGTCGCTCGCCCGAGTCAACCACCCAAACGTGTGCCAGTTGTTCGATGTCGGCGAAGACGGCGACACGCTGTTCCTGGTGCTGGAGTTGCTCGAAGGCCGATCATTGGCACACCGTCTGGCGGACGGACCTCTGGCCACCTCCGAAACGGTGCAGATTGCGCGCCAGGTCCTGGTGGCCCTAGGTGCCCTGCATGGTCTCGGTATCGTCCACCGCGATCTGAAGCCTTCCAATGTCTTCCTGACTCCGCATGGTGTCAAACTGCTCGATTTTGGGCTGGCACGCTTGACCGGCAATTCGCTCTCGGCCAGCGGGGAGTCCACGCCCACGGCGACCAATCTGACGGCTCCCGGAATGATTCTTGGCACGCCACAGTACATGTCGCCAGAGCAGGCCCGCGGCGCGGGGGCCGGTCCGGCCAGCGACATTTTCGCGGCCGGCTGCATCCTTTACGAGATGCTCGCCGGGAAGGCCGCGTTTGGTGGGGACTCGTTCGTGGACATTCTGTATCAGGTGATGCACCACGAACCGTCGGAGCTCGGCGGTGCACGAGAGATCGATTTGCTCGACGGGGTGATCCGGCGCGCTCTGGCGAAGCAACCGCAAGATCGCTATGCTACTGCACTTGAAATGCTTCAGGCGCTGGACGTCGAAACGGCTTCCGTTGGCACAGTTGCCGCATCTCCCACCCGGGCAGCCACGCGCTTGATTGTGCTGCCGTTTCGGATTCTTCGCAAAGATGAGGAGACCGAATTCCTTGCTTACAGCCTTCCGGACGCCATCAGCAACTCACTGTCCGGCATCGACAGCCTGACCGTGCGGTCGACCCTGATGGCCCTGCGGTTCGAAGGGCAGCCCGCAGACCCGAAGAAGATCGCCGTGGAAGCAGATGTCGACGCCATTCTTGCGGGTTCCCTGATGCGCATTGGCGAGCAGCTCCGGCTCTCCTGCCAGCTTCTGGCAGCGCCCAGTGGAACCTTGATCTGGTCGGACACGCTGCACGTGTCCATGGACGATCTTTTTCAGGTTCAGGACGGCTTGGCTAACCAGATCGTGCAGTCTCTGATGCTGCCCCTGACGGAACGGGAACGCCGAATACTCCGCCACGACGTGCCCACCAGCGCCAAAGCATACGAATACTATCTTCGCGCCAACCAGCTCTCGGTGCACCGAAGCATTGAAAACATGAGGCTCGCACGCGACCTCTACTTGCAGTGCTTAGAAGAGGACCCGGGCTATGCTCCGGCATGGGCGCGTCTGGGAAGGGTCCATCGCTTTCTGGAAAAGTTCGCCGAAGACACCGAGGACAGCCATGAACTGGCCGATGAGGAGTTCCGCCGGGCCTTCAGCCTGAATCCGGACCTGGCCCTCGCGCACAACCTGTATACTCCGATCGAATGCGACCAGGGCCGAGCGCAACAAGCCATGATCCGGCTGCTCGATCGCGCGCGTTTCCGACGCCACGACCCGGACCTGTTCGCAGGCCTGGTCCAGGCCTGCCGCTATTGCGACGAACTGGCGGCTTCCGTCGCGGCCCAAAATTACGCGCGCCGACTCGATCCGCACGTCGCGACAAGCGTCGAGCACACTTATTTCCTGCAGGGAGAGTATGAGAAGACCTTGGCTTGTTACGACACCAAGGGCGGCTACTACCTGGACGCCGCCGCGCTGGCCGCGATGGACCGTAACGAGGAGGCCTTAGAACGGCTACGCCAGCGCGAGGGGACTGGACATGCTGCCGGCCAGATCGGGCCCCTCATGCATTCCCTACGGGCTTATTTGGAGGGCAACTTCACGGAATGTCTAAGGTCTATCGCGGAGTTGGAGACGCGGATTCACCCAGACCCCGAATCTCTTTTCTACATTGCCCGCCACCTGGCGCGTATCAACGAGCGGGAGCGAGCCATGGTGACTCTCTGTAAGGTGATCGATGGCGGTTTTCTGTGCGCGTCGTCTCTGGCCCGCGATCCGTGGCTTGAGTCGCTCCACGGGGCGCCTGGATACGCAGAGTTGGCGCAAAAGGCGGAACGCCGCCGCCTGGAGATCCATGCTGCTTTCCTGGACGCAGGTGGTGAGCAGGTCCTCACACACGCATGAGCTGGAACGCGTTCTTACATCCATGCCCATCGGTAGATCCGATTCGCCCGTAATCGCAGCCTCGTCCGCTAATCAGGAGAACTGCAGTCCTTGGCCCGCCCCGGATTCCTGGCGACAACAGCCCATCGCACCATCAATCAGCGTGGTTGGCTCCAACGGCGTTGTGGGAAGCGTCCGCCCCGTTCTGGGCGGATGGTCGGGCACTTCCATCTCGGAGAGTGTGCCGATACGGCCATCAAGGCAGCAACAACGGGATTTTGGGGAGCGCGTTATTCGTTGTTATCGGTAGCGCCCCTGCCAGGCAGACCAAATCCATGGGGTTGGGCGTTTTCCACTCATATGGATTACTTCCGGATGCGCCGTCACTGGCGCAATGTGAATTTCTCGCCGCGAATTGCGCTTCACAGAAGTTTACGGTCAGTTCACGCGGCCGAGATACTGGTCCAAGAACCGCAGGACTTCCTTCGACAGCTCCGGCTTTAGTTCAGTGACGTCGTGCGGAGTCTCCAGCACCTTGCGGAACTTGTCCGCTGGCGCGGTTCCGATCATCCCGAACATCGGCGCTTGCGACTGATCGGGCGGGAACGTGAAATCGTATTTCCCGTTCACCATCAGCACGGGCTTTTTCATTCGCAGAGCGAAATCCACCTGATCTTCACCCTCCGCCGCCGCCATCAGGAAGAAACCTCCATCCAGGAAGACCGCGGCCTGAAACCGATCCTCCAGCGCCACGAAGATCACACCTTCCGCGGCGCCTTGGCTCACACCCAGATAGGCCAGCTTCCTCGCATCCGCGATGTCCGGACGCGTTTCCAGATAATCCACCGCGCGGCGCACTTCTTTGGACTGTTGAATCGTCAGCTCGCGGCTGCCCACCGTCCCCGGCAGAGCCGCCCCCTCAGGCCGGCGCTCGTACGTCCCGAAATAAATCGGATAGGCCAGCGCCCGGCCGCTCTTGATCACGTAATCGGCGAAGTCCATGTCCCCTAACTTGAGGCTGCTCGGCATGAAGTTCACCCGTGCGCTCGGGAAGAACACCACGGTTTGATACGGCGGACGGACGTTCTTCGGCGAAAAAAGATACAGCGGAAAGCGCTCATTGCCGTACCCGGCATCAATGGTGATCCGTTCCTTCTTCCAGTCCGCGGTTTCCTCCACCACTCCATCCGCCTTCGCGTTCAAGGGACGCTTGTCGTAAGCGTACAGGCTCCTGTAAGCTGCGAAGACCTCATTCGAGGCCGGCTTCACTTTGGAGAAATCCCTCGCCTGTCTCACCACCGGCGCGGCCGTGGCAACCGGCAGCGGCTGGCGGTTGCGTACACCCCGGAAGCCGTTCATGGCGGACCGGTCGAACGGAGGCAGCGCCTCCGGCTCGTACGCTTGATACGTTTGGGTTCCCCAGGCCCCGCCTAGAATGAAGCGGGTGTCCCCGTCCGCCGCGTTCAGGCACCACTCCCTCACATTTCCGGTCAGGTCATACGTCCCATACGGACCCACCGCTTGCGAAGTGCCCACTGGCTCCGCGCCGCGCCCTCCAAAATTACTCTGATTCGTTGAGTATCGCGCCGTCTCCTCCGGAGCCGCCTTGAACCACTCTCCCAGCGCCGGAAGACTCTTTCCCACGAACGCCGCATACGCGGATGCTTCGTACCAGCTCACGCCGGAAACCGGATAGTCCTCCTGCCCTTGCGGAAAATGGCCCGCCTCCCAGGTGGAAGGTCCGGGCCGCCCAGTTGGATCGCGGAACAGGTCCATCGCCTGCTCCCAGCTCAACTCCTTGCCGTCTTTTACAAACTTCTCTTTCCAGTACTCGCGTTTTTGATAACCGCCTTCGTCGACAAACTTCTGATACTCCCGGTTGGTCACTTCAAACCGGTCCATGTCGAATGCCGGAAGTTGGTAGAATACCCACCCAACGAAACCAATCAAGTCCCCCCACGGACCGCCGGGCACGGGGACCATGCCCGCCTCGACATCCGACGGTATCGGGAACGGGAACTCCATCGACTTGCCCGTGGCTGGCGCCGTCACAAACTCTCCCGCGCCGGGCCTGGAAATCCTCCAGCGAAAATACCCATCCGGAATCCTGGCATGCGCTACCGGTGTCAGGCCTAACGAATACCAAGGTCCGTTCGGGGCAAGATAATCTTGAATCTCCACCTTGGCGCCCGCCGTCAAGGTCTTCACCGATGTGAAGGTGGTGAACCTTCGCGCCACCGCGGAGAGGCGCGGATCGCCCGGTAAATACTGCTCCGCCTTCATCAGGACCTGAAAGGCCGCCAGCGGCTTCGTCTGAGCGATCAACCTATCGACTTCCGGGATGGCCTCCTCTGCCGCCCATCGCCGCTTCTCCGACCGCAGGTATAACCAGATTCCACCCAGGATCGCCAGCAGGACAGCCAGAACTATCGGGACCATCACCGCCGGCCGTACCAACGCGCCAAACACGGAAACCGCCGGCCGGGTTAAACTGTCTGACTGCGCCGACAACTCGGCAGCCACCCCCGCCGCGGACTGGCAACGTTGCGCGGGGTCCTTAGCGAGTAGCTCCGCCACCAGTGCATCCAGGCGCGCCGGAATTTCCGCACGCTCGACCGACAGGCGCGGGGCCGCGGAGATGGCGCCGGCGGCCAGCATCGGTCCAAGGGATTTTCCCGGGAATGCACGTTTCCCGGCGGCCATTTCATAAAGCACCAGACCGAGCGCGAACAGGTCCGCGCGGGAATCCACCTCTCCGTCTCCCAACTGCTCCGGCGCCATGTAGGCTGGCGTGCCCACCACAACATGGGTGAGGGTGAGGGTATCGTCGCCCGCCGATTTGGCCAGTCCGAAATCGAGAACTTTGACTCCCGACTTGGTGAGCATGATGTTCCCCGGCTTCAAATCCCGGTGAACGATCCCCTTGGCTTGCGCCGCCGCCAGCGCCTCGGCTATTTCGCGACCGTACTCGATGGTCTGCTCGATCGAGAGCGCGCCGCGTTTCAAACACGCTGCCAGCGTCTCGCCCTCAACTAACTCCATGACCAGATAATTGGAGCCGATATCGTAAAGCGTGCAGATGTTGGGATGGTTCAGCGCCGCAACAGCGCGTGCTTCACGCTCGAAGCGGTCGGAAAATCGTTCCAGCGAAACCTTGATGGCGACCTCGCGATTGAGCCGTGTGTCGACAGCGCGATACACCTCGCCCATGCCGCCGCGGCCGATCAGCTCCACAATTTCGAAATTGCCGAGCTTCGCGCCGGGCGACAGAGTCTTGATGGCCGACACCGGCGCGCTTTCCAGGAACGAATCGGCCGGCTGAGTGAGCAGCGACTGCACTTCGCCGCGCAGGCCGGCGTCGGCGGGGCATGCCTGTTCCAGGAACTCGGCACGCTTCTCCGGAGGAAGCGCGATGGCCGCCTCATAAAGCCCCTGGATTTCCTTCCAGCGATCAGCCTCCATGGGCTGACTTCCCCCGTGTCAGCTCATGCTTCAGCCAGACCCGGGCCATGTTCCAATCGCGAATCACGGTGTTCGGGTGGACATGCAGCGCTTCTGCAGCCTCCTCCACGCTTAATCCTCCGAAGTAGCGCAGCTCCACCACCTGCGCCTTCCGCGGATCCATCTTCGCCAGGTCCTCCAGAGCATCGTCCAGCGCGATCAGCGCCGCCGACTTAGCCGGCGAGAATACCAGGCCTTCGTCCAGCAGCAGGTGCTCCGCCGCCCCGCCGCGCTTGTTCCGCTGGAGCCCGCGGGCGTGGTCCACCAGGATGCGACGCATCAGGCTCGCGGCGATGCCCACGAACTGCGCGCGATTCTGCCAGGTGGCGCGCGACTGGTCCACCAGCTTCAGGTACGCCTCGTTGACCAGCGCGGTGGTCTGCAACGTGTGCCCTTGCCGCTCTTTCCGCATCAGGTAGTGGGCGATGCGGCGCAACTCCTTATCTACCAATGGGACCAGCGCGTTCAGACAGTCCTTCTCCCCCGCTCCCCAGCGGAGTAACAGGCCAGTAATCGGCGGGGAATCCGGCGAGTCCATTTTTTTTTGCGCCTGATGGTGTCTGTCGGAGAAGTATAGCGCGAATAAGGGCGAACCGGACGCCCTTGGGATGGGCCTTCGGAGGGGAGGCCCAAATGAGGACGCTGCTGCTGACCGCTCTTTGTTCCGTGAAACTACTGACCGCCGGACAACAAATGAACGTGGCCGTGTGTAATCTGGATGGCCTGCGCGAGCCGATCGTTGCCAGGGCGAAAACCGAAACGGAGCTGGTATTCCGTTCGGCGGGAGTGACCATCGTCTGGGGCGACTGCGACACATCCCCCACTCCGGACGCGAATCAGCGGGAGCTCTGGTTTTTCATCCGGCTGCGGACCGGAAAGCCACCGCGGACGGTTGGCCCGGCGTCCCTGGATGTGATGGGTAAGGCATTCGTGGAGGAGCACGGCGGCGGCAACATGGCGGACGCCTACTTCCAGGCGATCCAAGCCACGTCCGAGCAGCATCACGGCGAATCGGGGGTATGCTGGGATTCGTAATGGCGCATGAACTGGGCCATCTGCTTCTCGGGCCCGGGCACACTCCGGATGGGGTGATGCAGGCGGCCTGGGGCCAAAAGCAAATGGATGCCTTGGGCCAGCGATGGATGAGGTTTACCGAAGAGGGCGCCGCGCGCATCCGGCGTGCGCTCGAGGCGCGGACGGCGCTCAATGCCGGCGCCCAATAAGCGCTGAGCGGAGCGCGAGTCTTGTTGCGGGCATCGTAGAATGAGGTTGGCCGACTCCCAGAACCCCGCGCCGGCCAGCCCCAGATCGCGGTTTTAGGTAGCGTTATCAGTGAATATCACTAGCCCCGAGCTAGGGGAACCAGATCCGCGGGCTGGGAAGGGCCCAGCCTGTGCAGGCGCAGGGACAGCCCCAGCATGCAGATTGCGCTGAAACCAAAGTAAAAGCAGAGCCAAAGAAAAACTGACGGGTGAAAGGGCCTGCGCTCCAGTTGAATCCAGCGATTCACCAAAGCAAGAAACGCCAAAGCAAAACCAACCGAGCCCGCTCCGGCCAAGCCAAAAAACCATTCGTCCGCAACATAGCGCCGCGAGGTTCGCGCGATTGCCAGTGCAAGAATACCCATGGTCATTGCCATCACCACAATCAGGAGCGCGAAAAGATCAAAGCTAAGTGGGCCTCTCCAGAGGAGTGGGATCAGTCCGTATGCGCTAAAAGCGAAGCCATTCAGGACCAGAAGCCAGGATTTGCCCTTTGCGCACCTCCAAATACCGGCCGCGATGGTGCAAGCGCCTGCCGCAAGTGCGAGCCTACTCAGAATCACAGTCGTGCCATTCCACTCATGGAACGTCAGGGGGCCAGCCGGGCCAGTGTCGTACATGATCAAGTAGATGACCGAAATTATCACGTCAAGAATGCCACACAATGCTAGTAACCACCGGCTCTTAATCGGCGTTTGGATCAAGTGCACCTCCTCGTGGGG
>JBEKYE010000262.1:0-7288 GCA_049511275.1 Bryobacteraceae bacterium | reverse complement strand
GGGTGAAGGGCCAGACGGAGAACGCCCTGCTCCGGTTGCCATTCCAAGCGGTCTTTCTGTTCCGTCCCGGGTTCATTGTGCCGCAGCACGGGGTCCGGTCGAAGACCAGGCTTTATCAGGCGTTCTACACGGTGTTGGGGCCGCTGATGCCCTGGTTGCTGAAGATCGCGCCAAAGTACGGGACGTCCACGGAGCAGATGGGGCGCGCGATGCTCAAGCTGGCCAAGCACGGCGCGCCGAAAGCGGTCTTCGAGAACGTGGATATCAACGGCGTGTGAAGTGGGGCGGACCCCCGGTCCGCGGCCGACGCCCCCGCCGACCTGGTTGCGCTTTGCCGGATGCCGTCATCGTTGTTCCGGCAGCGGGACGAGGGCGTCCCGCGCGGACCAGGGGGTCCGCCCTCCAGATCGATTACAATTCCCCTTTACGGCCCTGCATGCTGCTCAGCGTCACTGGCGTCTCAAAACAATTCGGGCGCAATACCGTTCTTGAGAACGCCGGCTTCTCCGTCCGCGAAGGCGAGATTCTGGGGTTGATCGGTCCCAACGGCGCCGGCAAGACGACGCTGTTCGAATGCCTGGCGGGGCTGATTGCCGCGGATGGCGGAACCGTGCGGTTCCGCGACAGCGAACTGCCGCCGGACGGGCGCAAGCATGCTCTGCACTATCTGCCGGATACCATACGGCCATGGCCCGACCAGCCGGTCCGGTGGGTGCTTTCTTTTTTCGCGGCGCTGCACGGGCGGCCACAAGGCGAGGCGCAACGACTGGCCGCCGCGCTCAAGCTGGAAGGGCTGGCCGATTCGCGCGTTGGCTCGCTTTCCAAGGGCGAATCGAAGCGGCTGCTGCTCGGGCTGGGACTGCTGGCGCCGCATCCGTTGTTGCTGCTCGACGAACCGTTCGACGGCCTGGATTTCCGCCAGACGCGCGAAGCGATGGCGCTGCTCCGTGACACCCAGGCACAGGGCCGCACGCTATTTCTTTCCATCCATCAACTGAACGACGCGGCGCGCGTCTGCGACCGCCTGGTGCTGCTGAGCCGCGGCCGCGTGGTGGGTGAAGGAACGCTCGACGAGTTGCGCGCTTCGGCCGGGCTGGCCGATGGGGGCCTGGAGGAGGTATTTCTTGCCCTCACGTAGTTCGATTTCAGTCAGCCCGACCGAACAACCGGGCAGGCGGCACCGCCTGCCCCACCAACACCACCGGTTCGAATGGCTGCTGGCGCACGAGTGGCGCGAACTTCTGGCGTCGCGCGCCTTCTGGCTGTTGCTGGTGATGATCGGGCCGCTGGTGGGGCACAGTTTCATCACGGCTGTGGATACCTACGCCGAGGCCAGCGGCGCCGGCGGCGGCCCGGCCGCGCTGGCGCAGGGTCTGTCGCCGCTGGACGGCATCCTGGTTCCCACCTTCGGCGCTTACGACCTGGCGGTGACGCTGTTGTTTCCCTTTGTCGCCATCCGCCTGATCTCGGCCGACAAAGCCAGCGGCGCCTGGAAGCTGATGGAGCAGGCGCCGCCGGGCTTGCCCGCGATCCTCGCGGCTAAGGGAATCGCGCTGCTGGCGGGCTGGCTGCTGGCCTGGACGCCGGGACTACTCGCGCTGGTTTTGTGGAAGGCATACGGCGGCGCGCTCTACGCCCCGGAGTTGCTCAACCTGCTGCTGGGGCACCTGCTGCGCGTCATTCTGGCCAGCGGGATCGCGGTGGCCGCGGCGGCCATCGCGACCACCGCGGCCAGCGCGGCCATCGCGACGCTGGGCTTCACGGTGGGCACGTGGGCTCTCGATTTCGTCGGCGAAAACCGCGGCGGCCTGCTGCAGAAGCTGGCTTCCTACACGCCCACTTCCGCGCTGCGCGTGTTCGAACAGGGACAATTCCGCCTCAGCACCGTGGTGGTCGAGGCCGCGCTGGGCCTGGGCGGTTTCGCGCTGGCCGCCGTCTGGCTACCTTTGGGGCGCAAGCCGATGGCTCGCGCGGCCGGGTCGGCCGCGACGGCCGCGGCGCTCGCGCTGGTGCTTTGGGGCAGCGCGCAGTTGCGGCCCGCCTGGGACTTGAGCGAGAACCGCCGCAACTCTTTTTCGGAAGCCGAAGAGGCGGCGCTCGGAAAAATTCGCGAGCCGCTCCGCGTCACCGTCTTCCTGGCGCCGGAGGACCCGCGGCTCATCGACCTGGACCGCGGCATTCTCAGCAAGCTGGAACGCATCCTGCCCGCGGTCGACGTCCAGAACGCTTCGCACAGCCAGACCGGCCTGTTCGAAGGGAGCGGCGACCACTACGGCGAGATCTGGTACGAAATGGGCGGGCGGCGCGTGATGAGCCGTTCCACCACCGAACCCATCGTGCTCGGCGTGATCTTCGGACTGGCGCGCGTCGAGCCGCCGGCGCAGACCGGCGAGCGCGAATATCCCGGCCATCCGCTGGCCGCGCGGCCCACCGGCGCCGCCTGGATCTACTATCTGCTATTGCCGATGGTAGTAGTAGCCGCCGGTTGGTTACACTTCAAGGACAGGAGTTGACGATGAAGAGACTGCTTTTTGCGACCACCATTCTGCTGGCGGCGGCGCTCGGGATTGCGCAGACGGCCAAGAGCGTTCGGGTGGACGTCAGCGGGGACAAGGCCGGCGCCGAGCCGGTTCATTTCCTGGGAGTGGTGGGGCACTGGATGGTGGTCGAGGACGGCGGCAGGAACGTGCTGATGGAAGACGGGCGGGTCTGGAAAAAGAACGAGCCCTCGGGCGGGCTGGCCGACAAGGCCCGCGCCATCTACGGTTCGCGCCACGAAGAGTTCATCGACAATGTCAAAGCCTTCGCCTACTTCCCCTACGCGGTGGCGCAGGGCGTCGACGATTTTCAGAATGGCGAGATCGGCATGCGGTTCCAGATGATCGATGGCTCGCTCGACCGCTGTGCCGGCATCCTTTTCAACCTCAAACCGAACGGCGATTACCTGGCCGTGCGCTTTAACGGCATGGAAGACAACCTGGTGCTGTGGACCTTCAACAAAGGCGTCCGCCGCTTTGTGAAACGCGGCCCCGAAGACCGGCCGCTGAAGTTGAAGGAGTGGTACACCATGAAGATCGCGGTCCACGGCACCAAGCTCGAAGGCTACCTGAACGGCGAGAAGCTGCTGGAATATGCGCTCTCCGAACCAGTCTCCGGCAAAGTGGGCGTGTGGTCGAAGACCGACAGCGTCATCTACTACGACGATTTCACGGTGACGCCGTCGCAACCGTGAGCAAGACGGGAAGACTCGCCTGCCAAGACGGCCGGCCCCGAGGCCGGTCCCGCTTACTGCGCGATCACCACCCGCCCGGGCGCCGGTTCGGGCGGCGGTTCCAGGTTCATCCGTGTGCGCGCCAGCACCGCCAGGGCTGCCAGGTAAAACAACCCGCCGATGATCAGCGTCTGCATCAGGCCCAGGTAAATGGCGCAGATCAACGCTCCCACCGACCCCAGCACGCTCGACGCCGCGTTCAACGACCACGCCCACCGCACCGCCGGCGCGTGCCACTCCTCCAGCCGCCGCAGCGCCGTGGGAAACGGCATCCCCATGGCGAAACCGAGCGGCGCCACCAGGCCGACCGTCAGCGCCATCTTCACCGCCAGCGGCAGCCAGACCAACGCTCCCAGCAGTCCGGAAACCACCACGCCTTCGAGCGCCGCCAGAATCGCCACCGAGCCCAACACCTTGATCAACTGGCCCTCGTCCCGCCCGATCAGCCGGCGGCTGGCAAAACTCCCCAGCCCGCTCGAGGTCAGCAATGAGAAGATCACCACCGTGAGCGCGTAGGTGGGGTGCCCCAGAAACAGCACGAATTTCTGAATCAGCCCCACCTCGATCAGAATGTAACCCGTGCCGATAAACAGGAAGTACCACAGGAAGCCGCGCACTCCTTTTTGCTTCGGCAGCCGCGTTCCCAGCACCAGCGGCGGCAACACCAGGATCAGCGCGGTGGCCGCCAGGCTTACCGCCAGCAGCCCGAACAGCAGCGGCACGGCCTTGTTCACGGCTTTGTAATCTTCGTTCTCGCGCGACGCCGTCTGCAGAAAGTGCCACAGGTCGCGCGGCTGCACGGTGTAAAAGAAGAACGGCCGGTTGTCGCTCACCGGCGAAATATCGAACCGGTAGTTGCGCTCGTACTCCTCCGGGTTGGCGCTGCGCAACAGGTCGTGGAAGGGATTCCGCACCTCCGATCCCGGCACGTACACGGCTTCCATCCCGGCGGCCCGGAACAACCCGCGCGCCCGCTCGATATCCGCATCGCTCAGCGGCTTGCGCGCAATCAGCACGGTGTCGGTCGCGCCCCATCCCTCGACCGATCCGGCGCGCCCCACAATCACGTGCCGCCACGCGTCGTGCTCGCCCAGATCGCCCAGCGCGGCCATGCCGAGCGAAATCAGGCGCAGCGATTCCCGCGGCGGATCGAATCCCCACCGCGTGAAGGCCGCCACGCCATCGTCCGTCAGGTGCGAGAGATAATCGCGGAACGCGTCGCGCGTATAAAGGTTGTTCTCCGAAAGCGCAAACGCGCCGGCCGCCGTCGAGGCCCAGGTATCCACCAGGGTGGCCTGCAATACCTGGTAGTGGTCGGTGCTGCGCCGCACGAAGCTGCGCCCGTCCTCCACGTGCACGTGCACGTCCGGCCGGAGATACAACCCCTGGCTCAGGTCAACGAACTTCTCCCGCATCACGGTGGTCGCGATGATATCGTTGATCTCCACGGCGGTGATATCGCGGCTGCCCGACGCCAGCGCCCGCGCCACGTCCCAGCCGCCACCCGGCCCGATGATCAGCGTCCTGGCGCCCGGGCGCACCACGTACGGCAGCGCCGGCCCCTGCTCCAGCAGGTAGTGCTTCTCTTCCGCGGTCAAATGCGCGTAATCGAAATTGGCGATGGCCGTGGAAGCGTCCGCGTCGATGAGGATGGTGTACCGCCCGTCATCGCGCTTCACCGCGATCCGCGAAATGGAATTCCACTTCGACCAGATCTCGTCCCTGATGGCCTGCCCCTTGGCGTGGGTGATGTCCAGGACCGGGTGCCGCTGGTTGTACCCCAGCAGCGTCACCAGCGCCAGGGCCAGCGCCACGCTGCCCGCGCGGCCGGTCTTCGACGCGGCCATGCTGTGCCACACCGCGGCAGCCACCGCGAACAGCACGGCCGCCGCCACCACCGTGGACGGCCCGCCGAACTGGTTGAGCAGGGGGATCAGCAGCATGCACCCGCCCGCCGCGCCCATCAGGTCCCAAAAGTAGACGCGGTGCACCCGCTCCATGGTTTCCGAGATGGCCAGCGAGACAATCGTGCCCGAAACAAAAAACGGCAGCGCCGTGGTGAAGTAAACCAGCGCCAGATTCCAGTTGGTCAGCACGTCTCTTTGCGCCAGGATCACCGTCAGCGCCACGAGCACCAGCAGGCTGTTCACCATGCTCAGGCGTCCCAGCTTGGTATATAGCGGACCCTTCCACCCCGCCACCACGTACGAGAACAAGCCGCCCGCGCCCAGCCCGAACATGGCGATGGAAATCGCCAGAAAGGCCATGTGGTAATAGAACACCACCGAAAAGATGCGGGTGAGCGACAGCTCCACGACGAGCGTCGCCATGGTGGTCAGAGCTACACACAAGTAAATCTGAGGCCACTGCGTAAAGGAGGGTTTCAAGGAGGCCAACCCTCCATAGTAGTGCCTCGCGCGCCGGCTGTGCTGACGGTCTGGAAAAACAGCCGATCACCACGGGGGCGGACATGGCGGGACTGGAAAGGAACCCGCCAGATTGTGCTCGACATCCCTATGGCGGAGTGCACATTTTGCGCCGTGTACCTAGCCGGGTGAGCCTGGCGGCTCGTCCCAGCGGGCTAACTCAGTTCGCGCCAGTATTGCTCATTCAACTCGACATTGTGTTTCTTGGCAGCGGATTTGATGCGTTTCCAGGCATCATCGCGTTCCGCGCCGGTCACGCCCTGCACCTGCTTAAAGCGAGCGATTGCGTTGCGCACGTGAGCGGCGTCATGGATGGGTTCTTTGCGTTCCTTGGGGAAAGCGAAGTCTTCATTGGCGATGTGATCGCGGCCGGCTTCAGTGATCTTGGACATGTTTCTTGACGAGCAAGCCAATGGCCAATTCACCCACGCCATCGCAGAAACGCGGCGACTCCGCCGACCGATTCGAGCAAGGCCGGGTCTTCGACAAACGTCACGGTTGCGCCGGTTTGCTTGGCTTTCGCCACCAGCAGATCGGGTAACGGCGCGGGCGTCGCTGGCACTTCCTCCGGCTGGGGATGGCCCTCTTCCAGGCCGCCGCTGATGAGCAGTTCTTCCACTTGTCCCTTGGCCAGTGCTTCGAGCGTCTCCTGCGGCCCGGTTACGGCCAATCCGCGAGCGCGGTATTGCTGCATCAGCCGCTCTACCTTTTCGGCGCCCGTAACGGCTTCCTGCTCCTGTAGCTTTGCGAGTGTAGCGGTCAGGACATCCTGTTCGGAAGCATGAATATCGAGTTTGATTACCTGCACCATGGAGACCAATTCCCGAGGCAGTTGTTCTTCCAGGAGCGGAATCACAACCGAGTCCCCAGCGAGGATGATGTGACTTATTTTGTCTTCGCGGACAATCTGAGCCAAGCGTTCGATAACCTCTTTGGCGTGCTCCAGGTGCGCATTCCCCACACGCCGCTGGTAGCGGGCCTGCGACCATCCACCCACCTTGACCCGATGAACTTTCTTGCCTTTCACGTCCTCCGCGCCGATGACGTGGTCAAGCCCGAAAACGAAGATACGCGCCGTGTTCATATCCGTGAGAACCGCGGCGTACCGCGGGTATTGCTCATCGAGATGTGCCAGATGATACAGATGAGGCTGGTTGGAGGCGTAGACGCGGTTATCGCTGACGGGGGTGGTTAACTGGATTGCCTCAAAGAATTCTTGGGCGCCCCAACACGCGAATATGGCAACCCCGTTTGCGGCGTGGTCGATCTTGTCAGCGACATAGGAAACGATTCGCTCCACGTCCCGATCGAAACTCTGGCGCCCGGCGGAGCCCGGCGCCCAGGTCCTGGCCAGAGCTTTGAACTCGCGATGAAGATACGGCCCCGCGTCGGCGGTGCGTCCGTGCTGATCCGCCTGCGTGTTCAGGTAGACGCTCACCACCGGAAACGTGGTGGCCTCGAAAGCCACCAGCCGCGCGAGAGGCTCTTCCATGGTGGTCGCAAGTTGCTCTGTGGTGGCGGATGACATGATGGAGCACAAGCACGCAGCGGGCCGAAGAGTTGAAGATCACGTTCTCCGGACGGGCATCCG
>JBEKYE010000261.1:0-7313 GCA_049511275.1 Bryobacteraceae bacterium | reverse complement strand
CGAGAAGCAGAAGGCCCTGGACCAATACGGGAAAGCGCTCCCGTTCTTCCGCGCCGCCGGCGACCGCCACGGCGAAGCCGGCGTTCTCAACAACACCGGCCTGGTTTACGACACTCTGGGCGAGAAGCAAAAGGCGCTGGACTACTACGGGCAAGCGCTCCCGCTTTTCCGCGCCGTCGGCGACCGGTCCGGCGAAGCCAGCACTTTGGCCAACCTTGGCCTGGTCTACTCCGCGCTGGGCGAGAAGCAGAAGGCCCTGGACTACTACGGGCAAGCCCTGCCGCTTTTGCTGGCCGCCGGCGACCGGTCCGGCGAAGCCGCCACTCTGAACAGCATCGGTCGTGTGTACTTCGATCTGGGCGAGAAGCAGAAGGCCCTGGACCAATACGGGCAAGCCCTCCCAGTTACCCACGGCCTGGGCGACCGGTCCGGCGAAGCCGCCACTCTGAACAACATGGGCACGGTCTACGACACTCTGGGCGAGAAACAGAAGGCCCTGGACTATTATGGCCGGGCGCTGCTGCTGTACCACGCCGTCGGCGACCCGTCCGGCGAAGCCGGCACGCTGAACAACATCGGTCATGGGTACTTCGATCTCGGCGAAAAACAGAAGGCTCTGGATTATTACAGCCAGGCGCTCCCGCTTTTCCGCGCCGCCGGCGACCGATACGGCGAAGCCATCACACTGAACAACATCGGTTTTGTGTACGACGCTCTGGGCGAGGAGCAGAAGGCGTTGGACTATTACAGCCAATCGCTCCCGCTTGCCCGCGCCGTCGGCGACCGGTATGGCGAAGCCCGCACGCTGAGCCACGTCAGTTCGATCTTTGAGAAATCTCAGCCGGAGCTGGCCATTGTTTTCGCGAAGCAGGCGGTCAATCTTCTGCAAACCATCCGCCGGGACAACCGCGGACTCGACGAATCGCTGCTCAAGAGCTTCGAAAAGTCCATCGAGTCCAAATACCGGTACCTCGCCGGTCTCCTGGTCGACCGGCAGCGCTTTGGTGAAGCCGAGGAGGTCCTGAATCTCCTCAAAGACAAAGAAGCCGCCGACTTCATCCGCCGCGATGCCGTCTCCGAGGAGTTGAAGCCGGCCACTCTGCTGGCTTCCGAACGCCGGGCGCTGGAACGCTATGAACAGATCCTGACGCAGATCGTCTCCGAGGGCCAAGCCAAGTCCGCGCTCGTCGCCAAGGCCGCCAAGACCCCTCTCAACGCCGCGGAGGCGGCGCAGGCTCAGCAACTCGACCGGGACCTGTCGGCCGCCAGCACCGTCCTGCTGCGGTACTTCGACGAAGAGGAGAGATCGTTCGCGGCCAATTCGGCCGCCGCCAAACGGGTGGGCGAACTGCGCGAGAGCGAGGGTTTGCAGGAAACGCTGCAGGCGCTGGGCCCGGATGTGGTGGCCATCTACACCCTGGTCCTGCCCGGCAAGTACACCGCGCTACTGGTCACCAGCGGCGCGCGAAAAGCCTACTCCACGGCCATCGCGGAGGCGGATCTGAACCGCAAGATCTTCGACTTCCGGCAGCAGTTACAGAACCCCGCTTCCAACCCGCTGCCCCTGGCACAGGAACTGTACCAGATCCTGTTTCCCGAGGGACTCCGCCAGGACCTCGACAGCATGGGCGCGAAAACCATCATGTGGTCCATCGACAGCACCATCCGCTACGTGCCGATCGCCGCGCTGCATGACGGCAAGCAGTACCTGGCGGCGCTCTTTCGCAACTCGCTCATCACACACACCAGCCTGACGCGGCTCAAGGAGACTTCTGAGACGGTGTGGAAGGGCGTCGGCTTCGGCGTCTCGCACGCCAATGGCAATTTCAGCGCGCTGCCGGCGGTGCCCGAGGAACTGCACCGCATCTTCCGGCAGGGGGCAACCGGCGATGCGCCGGTGCCGGGCACGGTGGAGCTGGACCGCGATTTTACGCGCGAGACATTTAAGGCGGCCATGCAGCAGCCGGAGAAAGCGGTGGTCCACATTGCGACGCATTTCGACTCGCAGCCCGGCGTTGCCGCGAATTCGCGCCTGCTGCTGGGCGATGGCAGCGAGATGACCCTGGCGGAGATCGAGGCCGCGACGCGCCTGTTCAGCGGCGTGGATCTGCTGACGCTCTCCGCGTGCAGCACGGCATTCACGAATCGCACAGAGGACGGCCGCGAGGTGGACAGTTTCGGCACCATCGCGCAGCGGTTGGGCGCTCGGGGCGTCATCGCGAGTTTGTGGAGCGTGAGCGACGAAGCCACCGCGCGGCTGATGGAGACGATGTACCGGATCCGGCAAGCCCACCCCGAGCTGGGAAAGAGCGAGTCTCTGCGGCAAGCCCAGGAGCAGATGGCCAGCGGAGTTCTGAAGCCGGAGGCTGCCGGGGCCGCGGACCGCGGGGTTCACGTGGCAGGCGCTACCAGTGCCGCGATTGCCTGGAAGCATCCCTATTATTGGGCGCCCTTCATTCTGATTGGCAACTGGAAGTAGTTGATGGGTTTGCCTCATTTCACCGCGTAATCCAGCGGCGGTTTGCCATCCGCGCGTATGCGCGTGGTCCAGTGCCGTCCCGCCAGACGCTTTTGAAATGCTTCCCTGGCCGCCTGCACGTCCGCCGGGTTCTCGAACAGTTCGACTCCGGCCAGCGCCAGCGTCCGCGCCGCCACCACCATTCCTTTCCTCCCGATGCTGGTTCCGGCGCAAGCCGCCGCCTGCCATGTGTGCGCGCCCACCCCAGGCACGAAGGTGGCCGCCACGAACTGCGCCGTGGGAACCACCCAGCTTACGTCGCCCGCGTCGGTGGATGCCGACCCGCAACCCTCGGATTTGTCGACCTGCACCTTCTCCGGACCCGGCTTGCGCACGGGCGCGCCCAGCGTCTTCTGCAACACTTCGGCGAACTGCCGTTCTTCCGGCGTGAACTCATACCCGCCTGCCTTCTGCATGGCGCGGCCCAGCACCTCGGCCAGCGCGTCATTGGGCAGCACGTTGGAATAGTTGGTGCCCTGCTCGAATTCCATGCGCGTCTCCGACGCCAGGGCGCCCGCCTGCGCGCACTTCGTGATCCGCCCCCAAATGCCGTCCAGCACCTGCGCGTCGGGATGCCGCGCCATCAGATTGGTTTCGGCGAACGCCGGCACGATGTTGGCCGCGCTCCCGCCGTTGGTGATGATGTAATGGATGCGCGTCTCCTGGGGCACATGCTCGCGCAGGAACTCCACCGCGTTCAGCATGATCATGAGCCCATCCAGCGCCGACCGGCCGCGCTCCGGCGCCGCCGCTGCATGCGCTGCCACGCCGTAAAAACGGAACCTGCCGCCGTTAATCGCCAGCAAGGAATGCAGGTTGACCTCGTTTGCGTCGCTGGGATGCCACGCCAGTACTGCGTCCACGTCCCGGAACAGGCCGGCATAAATCATGTAGATTTTGCCGCCGCCACCCTCCTCCGCCGGCGTTCCGTAATAGCGGATGGTCCCCTTCAGGCCACGCGCCTCGATCTCCTCTTTGATGGCCACCGCTGCCAGCGCGGAGGCCGAGCCCAGGAGGTTGTGCCCGCAGCCGTGGCCCGGCCCGCCCGGCACAACCGGCGATTGCGCCGGCACGTCCTTTTGAGAAAGCCCCGGCAACGCGTCGAATTCGCCCAGGATCGCGATCACCGGCTTACCGCTGCCGAAGGAAGCGGTAAAGGCGGTGGGCATGCCCGCCACGCCGCTTGTCACGTCGAAGCCATTGGCGCGCAACTCCTGCTGAAGCAGCGCCGAGCTCCTGGTTTCGTGGAAGCCCAGCTCGGGCGTTTCCCAGATCTGCCGCGAAATCGCGCCGAAGCGGTCCGCGTGGGCCGCTACGCGCGCCAGAACGGTGTCGGCGGCGGATACGCAGCCGGTTGCGAGGAGCAAAACAAGAATTGGACGCACGGGTTGATTATAACCGCTCCGTGGCCAGGGATGAGAGGAGAGAGAACTCACGTGGCGCCGCGCCGGCGCAACGCCAGCGCGGGCGGCGGCGAGGGCGGGGAACAGCGCCGCCCGGGCCCGGGCTTCGGCACACACTCGAGAACTAATTCGGCAGCCTGGCGTATTTGCCGGACTTGACCCACAGCCAGTAACCGCCGTCGGACAACTTGGCCGGATCATTCACTACGTGCAGCAACACCGTTTGAGGCGCGAAGCACTGGCGATAGATGAGGACCCCATTAAACTCTCCGTTGCTGTATGCCGTCTCCACGTCGAACTTCTCCGGCGCGTTGTCGATGCGCAATACGCCATTCTGCAGTTGGCTGGTAAGCTCCTTCAGTCCGCCGCCGGCAAAAGTCGCCTTGCCGCCCGTTCCCGCGCCCATCTTGTAACCGGCGGGATGGTCAAGATCCACAGTCAGATCCACGGCCACCTGGAAACCGGTGGTGATCGGCTCCATGGAACCGGCGCGCACCGTCCGGAGCAGCACCGTACAGGGATTCCGCGAGGGCGTGGCCGGCGCTATGGGGGCAATGACGAAATCCGCCGCATTGCCGCCGGTGGCGGCGGCGATCTTCTCCGCTTCCGTGGGTGGAGGCGGACCGGCCGCCACGCAGGAAGCGGGCTGGGCCGGCACGCCGGCGGCCGGCCTGGCGAAGCTCACTTTCTTGACCTCGAAGAAGGTTGTCTGCGGCTTGCCGGGCATGGCCATATCCAGTCTCAGGACCAGCCCGTATTTGCCCTCCACCCACACCTTAGCCGGCGCCGGCATGCCCTCCACGGGCACTTCCATCACCTTGGCCGCCATTCCGTTGACCGTGCCGGGACCCAGATCCTTCAGCGGCTTTTTTGCCGCATCGGCGTTGATTTCCGCCGTCATGGCAAACGGGTCGCCCCAGTCTCCGGAAAAGTTGGCTCCAGTGCACGGGCCCCCAGGCTGCAGCAGATCCTGTGTGTAACTCTTCCCGGCCGGAATATCGTAGAACGTGCGCGTGTGATACCCCTTGGGATTGTCCGCTCGCGGCGGATAGCTCTGGTCGACCACCGCCCGTGTTCCATCGCGGGTAATCTCCAGGGTCATCCCTTCCGCGAACATGTTATTGACTTCGGTCACCGAATAGCCGTCCGGCGCTTTGGCATACTGCGCAACCAGTTCCGGCGAAGCGACGAACGCCAGAAATGCAAAACCCGTCAGCCACTTTCCGCGGCTTCCGTTCGACATGTTGGTTTCCTCCGATTGTTTCTCCGTCAGTATATTACGGAATCGCCGCTTTCCTGAAAGGCAGCGGAGCCCCCATGTCATATCGTCGCCGCACACCCGCCGCTACCGCTACCTCAGGATCTGGAATAAGTTGCTGTAGTCGTCCGTCCAGAGCCTGATTTTCCGCCCGGGCTTGATCTCGGTCGATCCATCCATGATGAACTTATCGAAGCCGCTGGCCGGCGACGTTACCAGCACCCATGTGGCGGCGAACAGGTCCTGTGAGGCGTCGTCATCGGTATCCACGAGGCGGTCCGTCTTGCCGAGCGCCCGGCACTCGCCGTCCACCACCGGCTCCAGGTCGATGAAACGGTTCGAAATGTTCACGGCCAGGATGCCATCCGGCTTCAGATGCCGGAAGTACAATTCCATGGCCTCGCGCGTGAGCAAGTGCACGGGGACGGCCTCACTCGAAAACGCGTCCACCGCCAGGACATCGAAGTTCTCCGCGGCTTCTCTTTCGAGCGAGAGCCGGCCATCGCCCACGGCCACGTCATGCCGGGCCTGGCAGTCGGCCAGAAACGTAAACTGCGTGCTCATGGTGGCCGGCTGGGGCATGCTCAGGCGCAGCACCAAGGGGTTGATTTCGTAATAGCGGTAATAGTCGCCCCGCCGCCCATAGGCCGCGATGGTGCCCGTGCCGAGCCCGATCACGCCCACGCGGATGGGGCCGGTCTTCTGCCTGGCGCGGATGGCCAGCCCAACGCCCGAGTTGGGGCCGAAGTACGTGGTCGGCGAGTCGCGCCGGGCGAGGGCGAGGAATTGCTCGCCGTGGTTGATGGTTCCGACGGTCAGGCTGCGCGCGGCGGCCCAGCCGGTGGAGGGAACCGAATCGTGCACTCTGAGGACACCATAGAAATTGCGGACCATCAACCGGGTTCCGGAGGTGAGGTGGCGCGTCTCGTAGCCCATGTAGCCGGCCAGCAGCAGCGCCGCCAGCTCGGTAAGGAAAGCCGCCCAACGCCTGGCGCGGCGCGCCCAGCGGAACTTCCAATCGCCGCGCAGGAGGACCAGCGCCAGGGCCGCGCCGATCAGCATCTCCCGCTCCAGGGCCCAGCGATCGAATCCGTCCGCCGCCTTCCAGCCCAACCACCCGATCGCGGTGCGCGCCGGACCCGCGATCGCGTGCTGCCAGGAGTACGCGGCATACCCGGAGGCGGCGAATGCCGCCACGGCGAGCAGGTAACGAGGGGCGGGAAGCAGGTGGCGCTGCCAGGCCGCGTCCCGATGCGCCCGCAGAGCCGTAACGGCCAGGGCCGCGGTGGCCACCAGCGCGATGGGCAGCTCGTAGTAAGCGTTGCATAGCAGCGGCGCGGCCAGTCCCACCAGCAACCCGCCCGCTGCGCCGCCGGCCGAGATCGTCAGGTAGAAGTGCGTCAAGTAGCGGGAATCCGGTTTCAGGCGCGCCAACTCCCCGTGGCACACCATACAGCAAACGAAGAGGCCCACGACAAACACCGCAATCCCGACCTTGACCGGCAGCTCGTAGTAAGCGTTCTCGCTGAGCGTGGCGTAGGCGATACCGGCCAGGGCCACGCCGAGCAGTTCGATGTACGGGTTGCGGCGATACCAGCCAGCCCTCTCGAAGCACAGGATGAAGGAGAACAGATAGACGCTGAGCGGCAATACCCACAAGAGCGGAATCGGCGCCACGTTCTGCGAAAGCTGGCTGGTGACGGCCAACAGCAACGCCGACGCGCAGGCGGGCAGCAGCAGCCACATGGCATAAAGCCTTGGTCCCGGTCTCTTCGCGCCCTCAGTTTCGATTTCCGCCTCCGTCTCTGGTGTGTGGCCCGACCGGAACGCCGTGAATCCGCACAACAGGAGGAACGCCCCGTAGGCGATGGACCAGGTTCCGGCCTGCTGGCGCGTGGTGAACACCGGCTCGAACCATACCGGATAGCTCAACAGCGCGAACATGGAGCCGGCATTGGAGAGGGCGTAGAGGCGGTACGGCATGGCCCGATTTCGGCGCCGGGCGTACCAGGACTGGAGCAGCGGACCGGTGGTGGAGAGCACGAAGTACGGCAGACCTACCGTCGCCGCCAGCAACCCAAGGATTCGCAAGATCGGGTGGTCCGGCGCCGCGGGTTTCCAGGCCGCGCCCGGG
>JBEKYE010000260.1:0-7330 GCA_049511275.1 Bryobacteraceae bacterium | reverse complement strand
CTAATCCATACTTTTTAGTCAAGATTACACATTTAATGGATGCGTGAAGGGGGCGAATGGGTGCGAAAAGGGGTCAAACGAAGCCGGAGAGGGTCGCAAACAAGGGATCAGCCGGGGAACTTGTTCGGAACCCGGCCGCAAAATGCCATTGGGCTTGAGCGTAGTTCGCCCCGAATGTGTTTAGAATGAGCCTTGCCCTGTTCTTCCCCCATCCGGCCCTGGTTCCGCATCGCGCTCCTCCTCTACGGCGCCCTCAACGCCGTCCTCTATGCCGGCCTGCTACCCCTTTGGGAGGGCTTCGATGAGCCCTTCCACTACGGGTATGTGCAGGAGCTGAGCCGGCGCGGCGCTTTGCCGGTGCTGGGAAAGACCGTGCTCTCCGAGGAGGTGGTGCGGTCGCTGGATCTGGTGCCGGCCGGCTACGCGGTGGCCCGCAACGTGGGACGGGGGGTGGTTTTCGGCGACTATTTTCGGATGCCGGCAGAGCAGCGCCGGGACCTGCGGCGGCGGTTGGAGCAGATCGACCCGGCCAGCGCGGCGGGCGATTCGCAGAGCCCCAATTACGAGAGCAATCACCCGCCCCTGGCATACGCCTTGCTGGCCCCGTTCGATGCGCTCTGGGCTTCAGTGCAGCTCCCGGCGCGCGTGCTGCGTCTTCGCCTGCTGGGCGCGCTGGCAGCAGTTCTGCTGCTGTGGTTCGCCACCTGGCGGCTGTGCGCGCTGCTGGAATTGCCGGACTCCATCCCGCTGGCGGCGATGTTTGTGGTGTTCTCGTCGCAAATGTTCTATGGGGCGGTGTGCCACATCGCCAACGACTGGCTGGCAGTGCCCCTCTTCACGCTGGTTCTGAGCGAAGCCGTGGCGCTATACCGCCAGCCGCGGCCGGCATCCGGCATCCGGCTGGCCTTGGCGCTGGCGGCCGGTCTGCTCACCAAAGCATATTTTCTGGCCGCGGTTCCATTCGCAGCCGGAATGATTGCGCTGTGCTGTTGGCGGCGGAAGCTGCCGTGGACCCAAGGCGCCCTGTCCATGGCTCTGGCGCTGGGCATAGCCGCACCCTGGTACATCCGCAACCTGGTGCTTTACCAAAACCTCTCCGGCATGCAAGAGACCATGGGAGGCACGCCGTTTGGCGAACTGGTCCGTGCGGCGGCGCACATTCCCTGGGTGCGCGCCGCGCTGGTTACCGCGCGCAGCAGCCTGTGGACGGGAAACAACTCGGTGTGGGCGTTGGGCCGCAACACCACCCGTGTGATGCTCGGGTTATTGATCGGCGCCCTGTGCGTCTATCTATGGCGCGCCGTGCGCGGCCGCGTGGGTGGCGCCGAGCGTGTGGTTCTTGCCGGCACGCTGTGCTATACCGCCGCGCTCGCCTACTCCGCGGTGCTGACCTACTGGTCCACGCGGGGCGCGGGAATCTCGCCCGCTCCGTGGTACGTGCAGGTCCTTCTGGCACCCGGTCTGTGCCTGCTGTTCATCGGACTGTCACAAAACGGGTGGGCGGGACGCGCCTGGTGGCTCGCCATGGTGTGGACGTGGACCTACGTTATCGCGATCAGTTACGGCGTTAAGCTGATCCCTTTTTATGCAGGATTCACCACCGGCACCGCCCATCTCTCCGACCTCCCGCGCTGGTACGCGCGGTTTCTCTCCGGCTCCTACGGCACTTTGGACACCGCCGCCCTGCTCCCGCCGGGCGTGTTGCTGGCGATGGCGGCGGCCGTTGTAACCATGGCCGTCACCCTGGCAGCGGTGCTCTCCGTAATTTCTTTCCGCAATTTCTTCTTGCCCCCTTGGCCGTTTCGTTGGACACTGAAGGATTAGACCCTGACCTAAAGGAGCGAATCAAGAATTGGAAAGAAACGGCCGCAAAGGCTCGCTGGTCATGGAGCCGACGGAACGCTGGAGCCCGCAACGAGCGAGCGACCTCTATGATGTCGCCAGTTGGGGCAAGGGGTATTTCTCGGTCGGCGACAACGGCCACATCCGGGTGCATCCGGAAAAGGACCCAGCGCGCTCGATCGACCTCAAGGAACTGATCGATACGCTGGTGCTGCGCGGCATCGGCCTCCCCATCCTGGTCCGCTTTGCCGATATTCTGAAGCACCGTCTCGGCGAACTGCACAGCGCATTTGCAACCGCCATCGCAGAGCATAAATACCAGGCCGGCTACTGCTGCGTCTACCCCATCAAGGTGAACCAGCAGCGGACGGTGGTGGAAGAAGTCCTGGAATTCGGCAAGCCGTTCCATTTCGGGCTGGAGGCCGGCTCCAAGCCCGAGTTGATGGCCGTGATGGCCCTCGCCGACAATGACACCCCCATTATCTGCAACGGTTTCAAGGACGACGAATACATCGAGATGGCCATGCTGGCCCAGAAACTGGGGCGCACGATCATCCCGGTGGTGGAAAAGTACACCGAGCTGCGCCTGATCCTCAAGTACAGCCAGAAGGTGGGTGTGAGGCCGCGCTTGGGGCTGCGCGTGAAGCTGGCCAGCCGCGGTTCCGGCAAGTGGAAATCGTCGGGTGGTTACCGCTCCAAGTTCGGCTTGTCGGCCACCGAGGCGATGCGCGCCTTGCAGGAGCTGAAGGACGCCGGCATGGCGGACTGCCTGAACCTGCTGCACTTCCACCTGGGCAGCCAGATCACCAACATCCGCCAGATCAAAGCCGCGGTGAACGAAGCGGCGCGCGTCTACGTCGATCTGGCGCAGGCGGGCGCCGGCCTGCAGTTCCTGGATGTGGGCGGCGGCCTGGGCATCGATTACGACGGCTCGCAGACGGATTTCGAATCCAGCGTCAACTACACCCTGCAGGAATACGCCAACGACATCATCTACCACGTCCAGAACGTCTGCGACGAGGTCAACGTGGCGCACCCCACCATCATCACCGAGAGCGGGCGCGCCATTGCCGCGTATCACAGCGCGCTGGTCTTCAACGTCCTCGGGGTAGCCGGCATGGGCGATACCGATGTGGCGCCGGAAACGCCCCCGGACGCCGAGCAGCCGCTCATCGACCTGCAGGAGACGCACCGCGGTCTCTCCGCCAAGAACCTGCTGGAAAGCTACCACGACGCGCAGCAGGCCCTCGACCAGGCGCTCAACCTGTTCAGCCTCGGCTATCTATCGCTCGAACAGCGCTGCGTCGCCGAGAATCTTTACTGGGCGATCTCGCGCAAAATCCAGAGCCAGGCGCGGCAACTCGACTATTTCCCGGAAGAGCTGGAGGGCATTGACGCCATGCTCTCCGATACCTACTTCTGCAACTTCTCGCTTTTCCAGAGCATGCCCGATAGCTGGGCCATCAAGCAGCTCTTTCCCATCATGCCCATCCACCGGCTGGAAGAGGAACCCACGCGCCCCGCCGTGCTGGGCGACATCACCTGCGATTCGGACGGCAAGGTGGACGCCTTCATCGACCGCCGCGACGTCAAGCGCACCCTGCTGCTCCACACCTTCACCGGCGGCGATTATTACCTGGGCGCCTTTTTGTTGGGCGCGTACCAGGAGATCCTGGGCGATCTGCACAACCTGTTCGGCGACACCAATGCGGTGCACGTCCGTTTGGGACCTGCCGGCGACGTGATCCTGGATTCCGTGATCAAGGGCGACACCGTCCGCGAAGTCTTGAACTACGTGCAATTCTCATCCGACAGCCTGGTGCAAACGCTGCGCAAGGACGTCGAGACCGCGCTGCGCGAAGGGCGGCTGACGTATGAGGAAAGCGGCGCGCTGCTGAAGTTTTACGAAGAGGGGCTGCACGGGTATACGTACCTGGAGGATGTGCACGAGCAATAAAGTGGGGCGGACGCCCTCGTCCGCGCGCGACCCCCTGGTCGCGCCCTTGGTCGGAAATCACTCCCATACGGTCGTGGCTCTGACCGGCCATGACTTGTCGCACGACCGTGAGGGTGAATTACGGTCTCACCGCACGTCCTCGAACATCGGCTTCTCCTCCCGGTAAGGAGCCAGCCGCACCGGCATTGCGTCCGGCTCCAGCAACCAGGCAGAGCGGTTGGGATAGTAGGCCCGCAGCTTCTCGTTTTCGGTTCCCAGGTCCAACGCCATCACCACCGGCGCGCCATCGATATCGGCCGCATTGTGAATCCATTCGTGATAGCGGTGCAGTTCGCCGTAGCGCACGAAGACCAGCTTCTTCCCGGGCAGTTCCGCGAGCCGGTGTTCGATGCCGGCGCGGCCTTCCGGATCTCCGAAGTTCACGAAATCCCAGGTTTCATACGGCCGCATCGCCAGGAAAACATTCTTGTCCGCCAGGGCGTGCAATCCGTACCAGAACAGAAAGTGCGCGCCCACCAGGAACAGCAGCAGCCTTCCCGCTTCCGGGCTCAGCTTGCTCAAGCGCTCAAGCCCGGTCACCGCCATCAGGAGGAACAGGCAGGCCACGCCCGCCACGTACTGCGGGAAAAAGTACGGGTAAAAGTTGGTGCCCAGGCTGAACAGGAAAACTGTTCCCGCGGCCCACGCGAACCGGAACTCCCGCAACGCCGGCAGGAAAAACACCAACGCCAGGTAGAGCGGGGCCACAAGAAAGAAACGGTAGAAGCGCAGGCGCGTGCCCCAGCGCTCCAGGTACCGGCCCACCGTTTCGGGCTCATCGCCATGCTCGGCCGCCTGGCCTTCGGCGGTCAGTCGCTGTTGCGTGGTCAGCTCGCGGTGCGGCACGGGGTTCGGCTGCCAGGTGAACGTGGTCGGCACGCCGTATTGATAGCGGCTCTGGGCGTAGGGGATGGTGGCGAAGCTTCCGGTCACGGCTTTGGCCTGCAGCAGCGTCAGCACCACTGCCGGGAACAGCGCCAGCGCCGCCACCGGCGCAATCCACGCAAGCCGGCGCCACGCCGCGGGGCGCGCCAGGAAGACCGCCGCGCTCAGGCACAGGAAAATCGATTCGTAAGGCCGCGTGAGCAGGTGCATCCCCAAGCCTGCTCCCAGAAGGACGGCATCCCGCTGCCGCGGTTCTTTCCGCAATCGCGGCAGCGCGCCGAATACCAGGCATCCCGCCGCGGCCGTCACTGCGCCACCCCAGTAAATATTCATCCACTCGTTGAGCGGCCCGAATTCGCACACCGCCAGCAACCCACCCGCCAGCGCCCAGCCCGGCGTGGTCCACCCGCGCAGCATCCAGTAACACAGTGCGCAGAAGACGCCCGCGCTCAGCAGCACGCCGGCCCAGGGATGGCCGAACACCAGCCATCCCAGCGCCAGCACCAGTCCCTGGCCGGCCGGATAGATGGAACTGTATTTGGGCTCCTGCAGCACAAACACCGTCTCGAAAAACCGGTGCATGGGATGCATCGGATTGGCAAGGCGAAAGTGACGCAGCGTATCGGCCAGCAGCAGGTAGCCATAGTCGTCGGCCCCGCCGGGCACCGGCGCGGGAAACTTAGGCAGCAGCGCCAGCCGCAGCGCGAGCGGCGTCAGAAAGAGCAACAGCATGACCCAGCCGGTCTTCTCCGCGAACCGCCCCACGGCGGGTCCCAACCCGGCGCGCGCCACCATCAACAGGATCAGCAGGCACACCAGCGCCAGTTCCAGGAAGTCGCCCGCGCCGAAGCCGAGCGGGTTGTGCATCGGCAGGAACGAGCGAAACCAGTCGAACAGGAACATGCCAGACTCCATTGTCACAGACCCTTCGCGGCGGCAGGCATGCACCCGGCGGCTGCGCGCGTATACAATACCGCTTTGCAGAGCTCAAGCAGTTCCTACACCACCCGGGTCGGCCTGTTTGGCGTCGGACTCCAGGCCTATTGGCAGCAGTTCCCCGGCCTGGAGGCACGCCTGCAGGGTTACGTGCGCCAGGTGGCCCAACGGCTGGGCGCCATGCAGGTCGAAGTCGTCGACCTCGGCTTGATCGACACTCCCGAAAAGGCCCTCGATGCCGGCCACCGCTTTCGCCAGGCCGATGTCGATCTCATTTTTCTCTACGTCACCACCTACGCTCTTTCTTCCACAGCGCTGCCCGTGGTGCGCCGCGCCCGCGTGCCGGTCATCGTCCTCAGCCTGGCGCCGGCCGCGGCCATCGATTACGCCGCTTTCAACCGCATGGGCGACCGCGCCCTGATGACCGGGGAGTGGCTGGCCTACTGCCAGGCCTGTGCCGTCCCGGAAATCGCCAACGTTTTTCAGCGCTGCCGCATTCCCTTCCATCAGGTTACCGGCATGCTCGAAGACGACCCCGCCGCCTGGAACGAGATCGCCGATTGGGTCTCGGCCGCGCGCGCCGCTACGGTCATGGAGCACAACCGCCTCGGCGTGATGGGCCATTATTACGGCGGCATGCTCGACATTTATACCGACCTCACGCTCGAAAGCGCCACCTTCGGCGGGCACATCGAGATGCTCGAAGTGGAAGAACTGGCGGCCTTGCGCGCGCAAGTCAGCGACTCCGAAGTGGAGCGTCGGCTCGCCGCATTCGCGGAGACGTTCGACGTGCAGGCGGACTGCCCGCCCGAAGATCTGGCGCAAGCCGCACGAACTTCCGTGGCTCTGGATCGCCTGGTGGAAGCCCATGGCCTCACCGCGCTGGCTTATTTCTATAGCGGCGCCGGCAATCCCGCCAACCAGGACGCCATCAGCTCCATCATCCTCGGCAACAGCCTGCTGACGGCCCGCGGCATCCCCGTCGCCGGCGAACTGGAGATCAAGAACGTGCAGGCCATGAAGATTATGGATGCCTTCGGCGCGGGCGGCTCATTCACCGAATTTTACGCCATGGATTTCCGCGACGACCTGGTGCTGATGGGTCACGACGGCCCCGGCCATGTCTCGATCGCCCAGGGAAAAACCAAAGTCCGGCCGCTTTCCGTCTACCACGGCAAGGTGGGCCGCGGCCTTTCCGTGGAGATGTCCGTGAAGCACGGGCCAGTGACGCTGCTCTCGGTGGCGGAGGCCGCTCACGGGAAGTTGAAACTGCTCGCCGCGGAAGGTGAGTCCGTCCCCGGACCCATTCTGGAGATCGGCAACACCAACAGCCGCTATCGGTTCCCCATCGGCGCGCGCCGCTTCGTCGCCGAATGGGCCGCCCATGGCCCTGCCCATCATTGCGCGGCGGGCGTGGGCCACATTGCCGGGAAAATCGAGAAGCTGGCCCGCTTGCTGGAGATGGAATTCTCGCGCGTGTGCTGAATGAAATAAGAAGACAGAAGACAGAATGACAACCGCTTCGGACTTCTGATTACTGCCACTTCAGGCGGCTATTGGGCGCGCGACATGAAAGTGCATGAACGCCTGAGTAGCCGGTACGCTCGGAATCGCTTGTTTCCCCGAGGGATCGCAATGCCATTCACTTTCATGTCGCACCCCCGGGAATTC
>JBEKYE010000259.1:0-7331 GCA_049511275.1 Bryobacteraceae bacterium | reverse complement strand
GCAAGGACAACAGGGACAGCAAGGCCAAGGACAGCAAGGCCAGGGACAAGGTCAAGGTCAGCAAGGTCAGGGTCAACAAGCTGGCGGACAGCAAGGCGGCCAGCGCGGCGGCAACCTTGGATCCAATGGCGGCGGCTATGGCGGCGCCTATAACGGCGGCGCCAACTACGGCGGCAACTATGGAGGTCCCGGTGTCGTCAATCCGCAGGCCCGCCTCGGCGACCTCCAGGTCCCCGACTACCAGGCCCAATACCGCAACACCATGCAGAGCCTGCAGCAGCTCCAGCAGCAATATCGCAATGACCCGGCCACCGCACACGACATCGGCCAGCTCATTCAGCAACTCCGCCAACTCGACCCCTACACCTACGCCAACGACCCGGTGCTCTTGCAGCGCATGCAGGCCGCCGTTCTCCCTGCCGCCGAGCAGGTCGAAATGGAACTGCGCCGCAAGGTGGAGGAAACCGGCGGCTCGGTCCGCAGCCCCGGCACCGAAAAGGTCCCGCCCGGCTACAGCGGCGCCACCGCCGAATACTTTAAGAAACTCAGCAAGGACAAGTAGCCTGGGTCGAAGGCGTGGAGCAGGATGGTATTCTGCGCACCGATTGTCAATCGGTGCAGCCGGGCATAGCCTGGCCTCGGCCAGGCCGGCGAAGGGCTACTGCCGGACGGCGTCCGTCCTGTACTTGACCCCCACCTGGTCCAGGCAGACTCCGTTCATGGCCCTTGCCTGCGGTCCGGCAAGGTTGAACGTACAAGTGAACGGCACCCGCAAGACCAGGTTGTTGCCGGTCAACTCGAAGGTCCGTTTGGCGGCGTCGTAACGCCATGTTCCGTTGGCAACCGTGGCGTCTCCCATCGTTGCGCTAAAGCTGAGATCGCCGCTGGCCACCATATCCCAAATCACCGGCACATTGTTAATGATCTCAGTCACCCGCCATTTCGAGGGCGTCTGCGATGGGCCGGCCGCCGCCCGGGCCGCGGGAGTCGGCGCTGGCGCCTGTGGCTGCGCCGGCGTGCCCCCGCTTGAAACCGGCTCAACCGCCGGGCGGGCAGGCTGTGCCAGCATCTTGTAGTGCTCCAGCGCTACTTCTATACGGTTCACCGGCTGGATGAAATATTTCTCGCGCGGATTGGCTTCACCCGCCTTACGATACTGAATTACCGCCTGCTCGAAATAGTTCTTGGCCGCCGCGGGAGTTTCCGCCTTATACCCCAGAGCTTCGTCTCCTACGCCGATGTTGTAGAGCCGGTAGGAATCGTCCTCGGGTTTCGAGAACGGCGGAATGGTCTCGAGCACTTCTACGTACTTGGTCCACTGTCCGGCAACGGCGTAGCGGTTGGCATCGTCCAACGGACCGCCTTTGCCCAGCAGCACTTCCACCCGCTCGTTGGTGTTTACCAGGCGCGCCGCGATGCGCTCGGCCATCCGGTCGGCCAGAAGCTGCACCAGTTCTTCCGCAGTATGCGGTTCCTGGTCCGCCTTTCCCATCAGGCCCGTGATGGCCGCCTTGGCGTTGTTGGACTCGTGGTTATACTTTACGTCCAGCGGCTCGGCGTCCACGAAGCCCCCAGCGCGGCTCCTGGCTTCGTAAGTGACCGAAAGGTCGGCCGCCACTTTGTACCCTATGGGTTGCTGCGACCTGCCGGCATTCTTGCCAAACTGCATGCCATACTCCGGCGTCGACACGGCAGAGCAGTTCAGCACCCGGATGGAAATTACTGTGTCGGGCGCGCCCGGATTGGGAGTGAGCTGGTTGTTGTAGCGGACCAAGTCGGTTTCCACGATGGATTGCAGCTTGTCCGCGGCCAGAGCTTTGCAATTATTCGCGGCCGCGGCCGCTTCGGCGGTGGCCTTGACGCTGAAACTGTTGCCCGGCAACTTGACCGCGGCTGGCAGCTTGCGCTCCAGCGTGACCGACTGCTTGGCTGCCCCGAATCCCTGGCCCAGGACAACCGCCGGACAAATGGCCACGCATCCCCCCACCAACCATTTCCGAGTCATTAAATTTTGACTTCGCCGCCGCCGTCCATTGTACCTGAAACGCCCGGCCCGTATTATTTCCCCGGCCCCGCCGCCAGCCCGCGCGCGTCGAGTGGATAAAACGCCACGTTGGCCTGTATGGCTGCCTGGATGGTCGCCTCCAGTTGCTCGGCGCCTCCCGGCGTACGTGTGGTAGGTGCGGCGAAGTACACCACCACTTTCTTTTCCTTCAGCGCGGCCAGCATCCTGACCACATTTTGGAGTGCCCCCATTTGAGCCGCGCCGTCCGCCGCCAGCGCATTGCCGCCCGACGACTGGACCTGATCGAGGGTTCTCTCCAGCAGGTTGTAGTCGCCGGTGAAGTCCTGCATCACCCGCACGGAACGGCCGTCGTATGACATAAGGGCCACTGGCTGCGTCCCGCCGCGGCGCGTATCAAGAAACTTCTTCGCGGCGCGCACCCCTCCGGCCAGATCCTCTTTCGACATCGCCGTCAGGTCCACGTAAAGCACCATCAGCTGCTTTTCTGCAGAGCGGCCATCTTGCGCCGCCGCCTGCTCCACTGCCGGCGACTTGGTTTCCTGTTGCGCCATCACCGGCGCGCTCACAACCACTGCCACTGCCGCCATCAGTATTGCTCGCCGATTCATGTTCGTCTCCTCCCGCCAAATCCATTCTATGCTCCAGCCCAATGCCGATCAATTGATGTTCTGTGGGTGTAAACCATCCCTCCCTTGCATCCTCCAGATAATCTAGATAATCTATATATGGTAACAGTAGTTTATTCTAAATCGACTAAAGGGTGATTATGGCAACCGCCCACTTGGAGATTCCGTCCGACCCCCAACACTTTGAGATTCAACATGATCGCACAGTTCGCGAAGAAATCGAGACCTTCCGTACCCGCGCCGGTCAATTCCTAGCCGACCAGATCACCGAGGACGAATTTCGCCCCTTCCGCCTCAAACACGGCATCTACGGCCAACGGCAACCCGGCGTCCAGATGGTCCGCTGCAAGATCCCCGGCGGCCTTCTTACCGCCCCCCAGGTCGCCCAACTCGCCCGCATCGCCGACGAATTCGCCGGCGGCAGAGCCCACCTCACCACCCGCCAGAACATCCAATATCACTTCATACCCCTGGCCCGTGTCGCTGGCCTCATGCACCTCCTGGCCGATGTCGGCATGACCAATCGCGAAGCCTGCTACAACACCGTCCGCAATGTCACCGCCTGCCCCCTGTCCGGCATCGCTCGCGACGAAGTCTTCGATGTTCGCCCCTACGCCCAGCGTGTGGCCTTCGCTTTCCTCCGCCAGGACCTCACCAGCAACCTCCCGCGCAAATTTAAAATCGCCTTCGATGGTTGCCGCGGCCGTGATTGCCAGGCCGGCGCCGTCAACGATATCGGCCTCCGCGCCGCCATTCGCGACGGCCGCCGCGGCTTCCACATGTCCGTCGGAGGTGGCCTCGGTCCGCTCCCCATCGAAGCCCAACTCCTGGACGACTTCGTCCCCGAAGAGCGCCTGCTTCAGAAGTGCGAAGCCGTGGTCCGCGTCTTCAACCAGTACGGCAACCGCGGAAACAAGAACATGGCGCGGCTCAAGTTCGTGATGCGCGAGCGCGGCTTTGCCTGGCTGAAGGAACAAATCGAGCGCGAGTTCTCGCGCATCCTCGCCCACGGCGGCATTGCCTGGCCGGAAATCGTCCCCGAGGGTTTCGGCGGCTACCAATCCGCCCCGCCCCCGCTTGGCGATGGCGCGCTCCTCCCGGTCATCGGCACACGGCACGCGGACACCGCCTGGCTCGACACCAACGTGGCCTTGCAGAAGCAAACCGGCTACGCCGCCGTTACCGTGAAGGTCCCGCAGGGCAACCTCACCGGCGACCAGTTGCGCGCGCTCGCCGGCATCTCTTCCACCGCCGGCGATGGCCTGGTGCGCGTCACCATCGAACAGAATCTCCTGTTGGCCTTCATCCCGCTGGCCCGCCTGCCGCGCGTCCACGCGGCCCTCGAAGAGGCCGGCCTGGCCGATTCCGGCGCGCGCCAGATCGAAGACGTCGTCACCTGCCCCGGCGCCTATACCTGCAACCTCGGCCTCACCAAGACCATGGAACTCGGCGCCGCCCTGGCCGAAACCGTCCGCCTCTACCACGATCCGCAGGTGCGCCGCCTCACCATCAAGGCCAGCGGCTGCCCCAATTCCTGCGGTCATCACTGGATCGCCGATTTCGGCTTCTACGGCAACGCCCGCAAGATCGACGGCCGCGAGTTGCCTTACTACCAGATGCTCCTCGGCGGCGGCTACGACCGCGAAGGCGTCATGCGCTTCGGCCTGGCTATCCAATCCATCCCCGCCCGTCTCGCGCCCGAGGCCGTCTCACGCGTGCTCGACCACTTCATCGCCAATCGTTTCGCCGGCGAAACCTTCCGCGACTACGTCATCCGCCACAAAGTGGAAGCCTTCCGCTCGCTCACCTCCGACCTGGCCAAACCCGCCGACCTCTTTCCCGAGATCTACCAGGATTGGGGCGACAACGAGGCCTTCTCGCTGAAACTCGGCCGCGGCGAATGCGCCGCGTAGTGGGACATGCCTTAGCTTGCCCACCTGTATGAAAATGTGGCAGCCTTCTTCGGTACCCGGCCATAGGAACGCAAATCGCTTGTGATGTGACAGTCTGCCGAGCGTCTGAAGGGTCTCACAGATTTGCGGTGACTTTTCAGGGCAAGCTAAAGCATGCCCCACCACATGCTATCGTGCGGTAGATGCGTGTCCTCATCAGTGTCACCGATAAAACCGGAATCGTCGAATTTGCCCGCGCGCTCACTTCGCTTGGCGCAGAAATCATTTCCACCGGCGGCACCGCGCGCCTCTTGCGCGAGGCCGGACTACCCGTCCGCGACGTCTCCGACATTACCGGCTTCCCCGAAATGCTCGACGGCCGCTTGAAGACCCTCCATCCCAAAATTCACGGCGGCATTCTCGCCATCCGCGCCAACGCCGATCACGCCCTCGCGCTCGCCCAACATTCCATCGCTCCCATCGATATGGTCGTAGTCAACCTCTACCGCTTCGCCGACGCTGCCGCCAAACCCGGCGCCACCATGGAAGACCTCATCGAGAATATCGATATCGGGGGCCCCGCCATGATCCGCTCCGCCGCCAAGAATTACGCCGGCGTCGCGGTCGTCGTCTCGCCTGACGATTACTCCGCCATCGCCGGCGAGCTCCGCGCCTCGGCCGGCAAGCTCTCGCCCGAAACCCGCTGGCGCCTTGCCAAGAAAGCCTTCCGCACCACTGCCGATTACGATGCCGCCATCAGCACCCGGCTCGAACAAATCGACGCCCCCGGCCCGCTGCCCGCCGATCTCAACCTCCGCGCGCCCAAGCTCATGGACCTTCGCTACGGCGAAAACCCGCATCAATCCGCCGCGCTCTATGGCATCCGCGGCGCGGGCGTTGCCGGTGCGGCCCAACTCCACGGCAAGGAACTCTCCTACAACAATCTGGTCGACCTGGACGCCGCCTTCCAGCTCGTTGCGGAATTTGACTCGCCCGCCGTCGCCATCATCAAGCACACCAACCCGTGCGGCTGCGCCGAGCAGCCCTCGCTCGCCGAAGCCTGGCGCAAAGCCCTCGAATGCGACCCCGTCTCGGCCTTCGGCGGCGTCATCGGCGTCAATCGCACCGTCGATGCCGAAGCCGCGCGCGAAATCGCCAGGATCTTCGTGGAAGCCATCGCCGCTCCCGGCTATTCACCCGAAGCGCTCGAAATCCTGCGCGCCAAGAAGAACCTGCGCCTCATGCAGGTCTCGCCCGGCGTCGGCCTTCTGGTGGTGAAATCCATTTCCGGCGGCTACCTCGCGCAGACCGCCGACACCGTCCGCCTCAGTCGCGCTTCCGCCGTCGTGAAATCCAAACGCGCTCCCACCGAAGAGGAATGGGCCGCCATGGAATTCGGCTGGAAAGTGGCCAAGCACGTGAAGTCCAACGCCATCGTCTACGCGCGCCCCGGACAAGTAGCCGCGGTGGGCGCGGGCCAGATGAGCCGTGTCGATTCGGTGCGCATCGGCGCCATGAAAGCGCTGCTTCCGCTTCCCGGCACCGCCGTCGCTTCCGACGCCTTCTTTCCCTTTCCCGATGGCGTCGAAGAAGCCGTCAAGAATGGCGCCACCGCCTTCATTCAGCCCGGCGGTTCCGTACGCGACGATGAGGTCGTCGTCGCCGCCGACCGCCTCGGCGTCGCCATGGTTTTCACCGGCGTCCGCCACTTCCGCCATTGAGCTGGGGGCAGCCCCCCAGGTGCGGTGAAGGAGTTGGCCGGACCCTGGCCTAGCCCCAAGGCCTCGAGGGTTTACTTCGTGGGCACGGGCGATGTCCGCCCCATATAACACTGGCAGCGCGCGCCTGGTCACGGGCTATTCGGCGCCCGGGATCGAGATGCTGCTTTCCCCCCAACCGGTGGGAGCATTCACGCGCACTCTGATGGCCGAGGCGCCGGGAACGACCGGCTGGTAGGTGATGTCCCAGCGCGCCAGCAGATTCAGATAGGCCCGCGTCACCAGTTCGGCGAGTGCCGCATCGGTTTCGCCGGTCTGGAAGGCTCCGCCCGTCATGCGGCAGAAATCCTGCAGCGCGGAATTGGGCCCGGTGGAGATGACCTGCACGGAAGTGCGCGAGGATATCACCGATGCGACCAGACCGTGTCCGGCGACTCTTGCAGTGTCGCCCGGGGCGAACACGATCAGGTGCCGCTTGCCGCGCACCGGACCGGATTCACCCCGCACGGTACGCCACAGCGCGGTCCAGAATTCGGTACAGTCCGTGCGCTTATGGAGGTTGGTGAGGGCAGCGGCCGCGAGCTGGGGTTGGGCGGAGAAGGGAGGCAGCTCCAGCTCCAATCCCGGATCGGGAGCGGAGTCGTCATCCGCCAAATAGGGAACGGTGCACCAAAGATCTGTCGGGCGCTTCCAATCGAGACACCTGAGGGCGCCCTGGTTCCAGGGCGCGACATCCGGTGTAGTGGTCCGGGGAAAGACAAAAATCACGGTCATGGCTTCGCGCGCCGGCCTCTCGAGAACTTGGTAGGACATGACGGTCTGGTTGTCTTCGCTGACGATGAAATGCGTGGGCAGGATCTTGAGGTTCTCGCCGCCAGTATCGGGGACCACTGCGACCCGTATTCGGCGCGATGTTTTGTGCGAATCCTTTCCCACCAGGAAAGCCGACACCAGCCACTCCCGGTTTTGGGCTAGCTGCGCAGCCGCCAGCTTGACTTGGGATACCGCCGCAAAGGCCCGTTTTCGTACTCCGGCATTCGCATCGGCCAACATTTTTCCCAAGACTTCG
>JBEKYE010000258.1:0-7356 GCA_049511275.1 Bryobacteraceae bacterium | reverse complement strand
TGTTATCGCGCCGTTCCTCCTCTCGGAATTTGGACTTTCCATCGAAAAGCCGGAGCCGAAGCCGATGGCGACGTTCAAGAACAGGTGGCGTTTCGCCTCGCCGGACTCTAATTCCTTTCACCGCGTTCCGAAGTCCTTTCCCACCACCGACGGCAAGCGCGTTTACTTCGGTAGCGATAGCGGAGTTTTCTGGTGTCTCGACGCTCGCGACGGATCGGTTGTATGGAATTTCACGGTCAACGCCAACGGGCACAAGAATCTCTGGTCTAGCCCGGCTCTTCATAACGGCAGAGTCTACTTTGGCAGCTATGACGGCAACGTTTACTGCCTCAACGCCGTGACCGGAATGGAAGTGTGGCGATTTACCGAAGCGGACTGGGTAGGCTCGTCTCCCGTGCTCGCCCCCGAACTCGGGTATCTCTTTATCGGGCTGGAATTCGCTGTGGAAGGGAAGCGGGGCAGCATTGCCGCACTGAAACTGGAGAACGGAGAGAAGGTCTGGGAGCACATGACCAAACGCTACACGCATGCCTCTCCCGCCTATTGGGCGGAACGTCAACTGGTAGCCTGTGGCAGCAACGACAACGAGATGTTCCTGTTTGACGCGCCAACCGGCGTGATGCGATGGCGGTTCCAGACCAGGGGCGAAGCTGGTGCGAAAGGTTCCATCCGTCACGCTCCCGCGTTTGACAGGAAGCGGGACCATCTCCTCACCGGCTGCGCGGACGGGTGGATCTATATCATTGATGTCTCGACGGGACAGGAGGTTTGGTCGGTCAAAACGGACAATACGATTTATACCGTTCCCCTGGTTGTGGAGGACAAGGCCTACATCGGGTCAACCGACAAGTACATGTACGTTCTCGATCTGGACCGTCGCGCCGTGAAGACCAGGATCTTCGCCGCATCCAAGATTTTCGGGCCGCCGCGATTGCTGCAGGGAAGGATCTATTTCGGTGCCTGTAACGGCCTGGTTTATGAGATCGACCCCGCCACCGATGAAATCACAGGCACGCATCAACTTCCGGATGCCGTTACCAACGCCCTCACGTACAATGCCGCAACGGGCGACTTTTATGCTCTCACGTATGTGAACGAGCTGTTCGCCTTCACCCAGTCCGGGATTCGGTAGCGTTCCGTCCGCCCAGTCGCGGCTACTGTGATCAACCGCCAAAAATACTCCTGTAAGGGTATTCTCGCCAGGGTCCTGGACGATTTATCATCAAGCTGGGTATCTGGGGGGCTCCTCGTAGTGGCGCCAATCCGAAATGCATCCCTGTCTGTTCAGGGCCAGGCCGGCCTGAGGTCACAAGTGTTTCAAAGCTGGGCTGTTCCTTCGTCCTTTCCCGGCGAATCGGTTGTCTCGGGAGGTGTTTTATGAGCGCGCCACGAAAGGATCGCCTGGAGGCGTACCTTGCCACCACTCGTTCCGGCTCTTTGAGGGGGGCGCCGAAAGGCGGCATGGCCCGCTGGCAGCGTTACGTGGCGGTTACGGGCTCGGCCATGGCCCTGGCAACCAATGCCTCGCTTTCGAGTCTGGGCGCCGGCATGGTCGACTCGGTGCCGGATGCAAGTCTCCTCGCGACCCCACGATCTTTCGCGATGGCCGGCCGGAGTCCCAGACTATTCGCTGCGGCCTCAGCCCTGGAACCGGTCCACGCAACCCAGATGCAGCCGCCCGTCATTACACCCAACGGCGTCGTGCCTCTCTACGGTAAGGTAAGCATCATCCAGCCCGGCAGTTGGGTAACGATTTATGGGACCAACCTCGCCGCGGGAACAGCGGTCTGGAACGGCGACTTCCCCACGTCCCTCGGTGGTACCAGCGTCACCATCGATGGCAAACCGGCGTACCTGTCCTTTGTCAGCTCCAGTCAGATCAACCTGCAGGCGCCGGATGATGCGGCTACAGGCCCAGTGCCCGTGGTGGTCCTGACCGGCGCGGGCAATGCAACGGCCACCGTTACGCTAAATCCGTATTCGCCGTCCTTCGAGTTGCTCGACGAAATACATGTGGCTGCGATTATTGCCAGGTCAGACGGTTCCGGAGCTTACGGGAATGGGACGTACGATATCCTGGGCCCGGATGGAGATTGCTTCGGCTACCCCACTGTCTCAGCTAGAGCAGGCGATCTCGTGGAGCTTTTCGGCGTCGGGTTCGGGCCGACGAATCCTGCGGTCCCGGCCGGAAAACCGTTTTCAGGCGCCGCACCCATTACCAATAACCTCGGGCTTTACATCAACAACGCGATAATAACGCCGGTCTTCGTGGGGCTGTCCAGCGCCGGCATGTATCAGATCAACGTGATCATTCCACCGGGACTCGGCCAGGGAGACGTTTCGATTCAGGCCTGGGTTGCCGGTTATCCAACCCAGCCGAATCTGTGGCTCTCGCTGAATGGTGGCGTATTCAGGGGGGGCTGTGTTTCTACCGGTGACGGCGGTGACGGCGGTGACGGCGGTGACGGCGGTGATGGCGGCGACGGCGGTGGCGGCGGTGGCGGTGGCGGCGACGGCGGTGGTGATGGTGGCGACGGCGGCGGTGGCGGCGACGGCGGTGACGGCGGGGACGGCGGCTAAACCGTGGCGCAGGCATTCTTGCCTGCCGGGTCGAGACTCATTTCGACCTTGTCCCGCCGCGGCAGACTACGTTTTTCGCGAGGTGAACAATGAGTTCCAACTCCGGCCTACTAAGGGGAATGTTGTGGTCGATTATCTGGGGCTGTCTGCCTGCGATTACAGCATTCGGCCAAACGGCGTCCCAAAATGCGCCAAGGATCGCGCCAGTTCCGCCTGATCCTCTGGAACTGGCGACGGGTCAGATCCAGTCCGCCAATACACCTGCCAGTCGGGAAGCCGCTCTTCAGCTTCTCGCCCGCGCGCGCAATCAGTTTGCTTTGCGAAGCAACGGCCAAGCCTACGATCTCAAGGTGAGTTTCGCGGTGGACTCTCTCGGCAAGACGAACTATGACGGCGCCTGGCAAATGGAGGATCTGTTCGCCCCCAAGCAAGGACACCGTTGGACGGCTACGGCCGCGTCCGGTTATACCATCACCGGGATCGCAACAGCCGGTAAGGTCTACGGAGACGGGGCATCGAGCGCCGTACCCCTCCGCCTGCTCGAAGCGCGTGGAGTCTTATTCGACCCGCTTCAGTCTCCGGCCTACGCCGATCAGGGCTCGATTCGAACGTCTACAGCCACCTTCCGTGGCGCAACGGTGACATGCCTTTTGCTGTCCCGTTCCCGAAATACCGCCCACCCAGCATCTGGACGGGATTGGGAAGAAGCCGAGGAGTGTATCGACCCACGTGCCGGTTTGCTCCAGGTGCATTCGGAAGTGCCCGGCCGCTACGTCGTTTACGACTACTCGGACGCCCCTCAACTCGCCGGTCACATTCTGCCTCGAAGCGTGACGATCTTGGAAGCGGGCAGAATCGTGTCGAAGGTCACAGTTGAGAGCCTGGGCGGGCTTAGCGCGCCCGATCCGGGCCTGTTTGTACCCTCCGATGAGATGAAGGCAAAAGGACCGGCGGTCGCGATGACATCGGCGACGAAAGTCACGCGCATTCACGGGCAGGGTCCGTTTACCTCGGCTATGACGCTCCGTGCGGTCTGTGTATTCGGCATGGTGACTCCCACGGGACATCTCGTCGAGGCGCACGCCTTACAGCCGTCCGACTCGAACAGTCAGGCAGCCGTGGAGGACGCCATGAAAATAGACTTCTCTCCGCTGACGCCTGCTGGAGCACCGCCGCGGCAGCATTTCGCATTCGTGATCGAAAAGTTTATTGCCCAGCAATAGACCAGCGCTTCTCAGTGGAACGTGATCTTCGTCGACGCCTCGAAGTGCCGGTGGTTCTTATACTCAACTTCCACACGGTACCGGGTACCGTCGGAGTAGACCACCAGGAAGTCGGCGCGGACTGGCAGTAAGTGGGAACTCTCCCCGATTTTCACGTAGTCCCAGAACATGTGTTCCTGCCTCCTGGCAAACTCGAAATCGGCCGGGAACTCACCTGCTTCGTCGTCTACCTGGATGACACTGCCGCCCGGGTCTTCCACGAAGAGGCGCCCGGTTCTGGCGGGATTGTATCGTTGGTAGGCAAAGTAGAGGAAGGGGAAGCATCCATCCACCGGCGAGCTGAAACGGTAGTCCAGCAGCCGCCGTCCACCAGCGTCGGAACGGCCTTGGTACTCGATCGTGGTGGGGCATTGCGGGTCAAACAGCGGGCTGATTTCGGTCTCGAAGCCTTCGTACCATTTAAAGCCGGGAAGCGCATCAAAGGGCTGGTCCCAAGGCTTCCCGTTCCTTCGGATTTGCTGCCTCGCCGCGCGGCGCCCCCGGAAAGTGATCTCCGATTCAACGGTATCGTAAGGGCGCCAATCCGGCAATCGTGTGGTGCTCCTGTAGCGCTTCGCAGTTTCGTCGGCCACGAAATTGGGCATATTCGCCGCGTATTCCAAATTGATCCGCCGCGCGTGTTCCAACTCCCTGCTGCCCGCGACATCCGAATCGGCGGATCGCTTCGGCATGGCAACAACCACCGTTGGGCGTTGGAGCAGGTTCTTCCCCTCTCGGGGTTTCGCTTCGAGCAGCTTAGATACTTCCTCCGTCGAGGGCCGTCGCACCAACCGGATCGCAGTGACCTCCAGGGACTGGAACCTCGACGTAGCCGCTTCCCAAACCGGCTGGATCGGCTCGCATTTGATTTCCACCTCGTCGCCCATGTTGTATTGCGCAGCGATCGCCGTTGACCCGAGAGCCGATGTGTTTGGAAGCAGAGCGTCAATGACCCTGTGATCGGCCAGTTTGACGGAGATGGACTGGTCTCCCACTCGCTCCAGGCCTCCAGTAAAGGATATACCGGCTTCGAACCCGCGCACCGGCTGCAAAAGCAGAAAAGAAACGAGCAAAAACAGCCACATGGCCATTCGACACGTTTCCAGCGAGCGCATACGTTCTTATTATCGGCCGAAACTCCAAGCCCGGAGTGTGATCTACATCGCAGGCAGCGCAGGTGGCCCCTGGGCGCGATCGAGGATGGCTTGCGCGAAGCGGATGAAGACGATTGACGGCGCCCGTTCAGGCGAGGAACGGGTTTTGTGGAAGAAAGACGTTACCCTTCCAGAAAGTGGAAATCACCGCTCAAACGCCACTTGGCTGGGTAGCCAACCCGTAGAAATGGACGGCCGTCCCTGGTTCGGGTGTCCGCCGCCTAACGGGGTGTTAAGGCGCGTATCGGCAGCCATACCGCAGCCGACTGTTCAGTCTCCAAGCGACCATCCCCCGTACTACTTCCTCACTTCGAAATCGATCCACTGCGAGGCGGCCTGGTATTTCTGTTTCGCCAGCTTGTCGGTAGCGATTACCTGCAGCATATAATCGCCGGAAGGAAATTCATGGGCCAGTGTGAGGTGTCCTCCGGCGAGCAATCGGCCCGTGCTTGCCTCTCCAGCGCCGGCGGGAACCATCGGCCGACCGATGTAGAGGAGAGTTCCATCGCGAAAGAGCCGGGTCTGCACCTCCAGATCCGCCTTATGACTCGCGCCGGTTTGTGCGTTAAACACGAAATATTCGTAGTAGAGCTGATCGCCGGGCTGGAAGACGCGGAAAGCGGCAGCGGTGGCCGGATCGTTGTCCGACGCCTTGCCTTCAATCGGGTTTGCTCCCGAAAGGCTCTGGCGGGTGTCCAGCCGCAGCAAGAGCGAAGACAAAGCGAGGCGCCTCTTGGTCAAATCAGGCACTTCGATGAACTCGTTGGCGGCTCCGATGCGTTCTGAACCCTGGTCGCGGAGAGCGACGCGCATCTGGTACGCGCCCGGCGCCCGAACCGGCTGATTCATCAGGTAAACCATGCCCTTGGAGAAAGCGGCCGCATATTGGCTGGGGTCAAGGTCGAGGTTGAAGATGCGATCGGTCCGCCCGGCGGCGTTGCCGTCGGCGCCAAACGTCATGGCCACCACTTCTAAGCTGGCTTTCCGCGAGCCGTCGGGCTGAACGTCGAATTTGACGTCGCCGGCATCGATGTGGAGCAACGCACTCAGGTTGGAGCGCCCGTCGGACGTCTGGTTGAAGAGGGTGGTGAGTTGCACGTGGATGTCACCGGACGAAAAGGGCGAAGTTAGCGCATGCAGCAACGCGGCACTGCCCTGGAGCGGGGCGTCGCGCACAGTATCCGGGTCGGCGAAGAAGCCCGCCCGCGACCGGACGCGCAGACCGGCGACTCGGATGCGAACCTGCACCCGGTGATACGGGGTCTGCCCGTCTTTGGAATCGAACGTAGCGAAATCGGGGCGATAACCGATGAGATAGTAGCCGTCGCTATCTTCAACCACTTCGTGAAGGGCTTCGTCCACCCGGTTGTTGTCCTTAATGAAGCGCCCCCCGGTTGCTTCCGCCAACCCGGCAAGACCCTGGCGGGACTCGAACATTTCCGCGTCCCGCTGCTCCTGAACCGTTGGGCTATAGTCGGTGTCGCGCACATCGTAAAACGTCTGCAAGCCGCGCGGATCGATCGTGTGGATGACCACCGAGGCGCGCCCCGCGGCGTCGGTCAAGCCGCGAAGGCTCGAGTCCGGCAGCGCCATGCTCTCGGAAAACAAAACCACTGCCTTGCGGCCGGGCATGTCGTGGAGGCCATCGATTACGTAACGAAGAGCGCCCAGCGTACCTGCCATGAGCATGCCACTTCGAAACTCATCGACCGTTTGGTCAATCGCGTCGAATCTCGTTAGATCCGATGGCGCGATGGCGGGAGCGAAGGAAGACTCCGCGACGCGGCCGAAAGTGAATTTGATGTGGTCGATGGCCGCGTTGAGAATCCGCGGGTCGGCGGTGAATTGCTGGAGAGCGCCCATGCCGGCGCTGGTACGGACAATCGCCACCAGATCGCCCGGCTGCATCTCGCGATTGACGAACTCTCGCAACGCATCGCGAACGTGAACGATACTTTCGAAGGAAAGCCCCAGGTCGTCGACGACCAGAGCAAACATGCGGCGCACGCTGCCGGCCGTGGGTAGCGGACGCTGAGGCGGGGGCAATGGGTTCCGCCCGTTCGACGGACTCGGGGTTATGACCGGCGGAGCGATACCGGAAGCGATGTAGGAGAAATTCGTGATGGTCTGAGGCTTGCCATCCTGAAGGACCTCGAAGTCCTCGGCTTTGAGGTTGCTGATGTGTTTGTTTTTGGAATCGGTGACGACGGCATCCACCTGAACCAGGTTGACGTCGATGCGGATCACCGTGGGGCTCTGGTTTTGCGCAAGCGCGGCGGCACAAACCGGCAGGAAGACAGCCACGCTGCGGATCATAAAATTCCCAGAATCCTAGAAATATTGTACATCCCGTTACATCC
>JBEKYE010000257.1:0-7358 GCA_049511275.1 Bryobacteraceae bacterium | reverse complement strand
TTGTGGAGGCCGGCGGTGTTGCCGCTGTAGTCCTCCGCGAACGTGGTCGGTGTCGCATAAGTATAAGACCCATACCGGTTGCTGAGATAGTTGACGTTGTCATTGACATGCTCGAAGGTCATCCCCAGCTTGATGGTGTGCTTGCCCTTGGTCCAGCTTACGTCGTCGGCGATTTCGTGGCGGACTTCCAGCGGCTCAACGCGCGGAAGGTAGGTTGCGGGTCCAAGCTGGACGCCGGCCACCGCCACGTCCAGATAGCCAAGGCCGCCCCCCAACTCCGCCGAATCGAAGCCGTCCGCCTGGCGGTCGGTATCGAGGCCGTAGCGGAATGAGTTGACCAGGCTGTTGGTGATCACCGCGGTCCAGGTCGCCTTCCCGTTGCGCACGGTCACGCTGTCGTCGCCGTTGCCCGTGATTCCCGCGCCGGTGGTGGAAGAAAGTCCGGTCTGGATACCGTTGGGCGACTTCCAGCGCAGGAAATTGAAACTGGCGCTGAATGTGTTGCGGTCGTTGAGGTGATAGTCGAGCCTGCCGAAGTACAGGTCATTGCTCGCCTTGCGCGGAATCTGTCCAAAGAAACGCGGCAGCAGTCCGTTGATCGCCGAGCACTGAGCGGTCGTGGCGGGCGCCCCGCAGGTCAACCAGACCTGGTTCACGGAGTCGAGGTAGGTGGCCTTTACCTGGCTGTCCACAAAGGGGAAATTCCGGCGCGTGATGTCCGCGCTCAGGAAGAAGAACAGCTTGTCCTTGACAATCGCCCCTCCTACCGTTCCGCCGGTCTGAATGCGGTGTTCGGTGGGGTTAAAGGCGGAATACGGATCGTGGGCGTCGAAGCCGGTGCTGCGCAGAAAGTAGAACGCGCTTCCGTGAACGACGTTGGTGCCGCTCTTGGTCACCGTGTTCACCACGCCGCCCATGGCCCGGCCGTATTCGGCCGAGAAATTCGCCGATACCACCTCAAACTCCTGGACCGCGTCGGCGGAGATCTGCGACTGGATCCGGGTTCGTCCGGCGTTCTCGTCGTAGAACTGCTCGGTGTTATCGTTGCCATCCAGCAGAAACGAGTTGTTGCCGGCTACGCCGCGGAATGTCAGCAGGCCGAAGGTGGCGTCATTGGTCACGCCGGCCGTATTCAGCACGAAAGAATCGACGCGCCGGCCGTTGATCGGCAGGTCCATAATCTCGCGCGTGCCGACCACCTGGGAAACATCGGATTTTGTATCTTCCAGAAGCTGCGTGGCCGCGGTCACTTCGACAGACGTCGACGTCTGGCCAACAGCCAGCGAAATGCTGAGATTCAAATTCTGGCCAACCTGCAGATCGACGGTCGCTTCATACGGGGCAAATCCCGGGGCGGTCACAGCGACCTTATAGCCGGCGCCCGGACTCAAAGCCGGCGCCGCAAAGATCCCGGCGCCATTCGTCTCCAGCGTGCGCAACTCCCCTTGCGATACGGTGGAGATAACAACCTTGGCATTCGGCACAACTGCGCCGCTTGGATCCTTGACTACGCCCGAGATTCCCGCAACACCGCCGGATTGAGCAAACAGCGGCGCGGAGACAAACAGCAATAGCGCTGCGAAACACTTTACCTTCATCGAGAAAACCTCCCAAAGAATAGTTCTACAACTTAAAGACCCTAATCCAACGGTCTGCGAAAACCGTTTTGCATGCTATTCCCCGAGTATACAGTAGTTTTGTAACAATACGATTGATTTTCAGGTACTTTTCACCTGTTAATGGAGATATTGCAAAACCCCCAATAGAATCAAGCGGTTTGGAGGGGCCGTAGGCGCCGCTATCCTTTGTAAACCCAGCTCGATTCTGAGTCGTATCGGCGATCCCCGCGCGGCCGGACTTCTCTCAAGCACCACCAACTCGGCCTGCTTACCTGCCTGATTCGCGCCGGAACGGCCCACTCCGTCCCTGCCTTCCTGGTTATACTGGGGCGAGCCAACGGTGATGGAGAACCTGGGGGAAAGATTGGCAGCCGTGCGGGATCGCATGGCCCGCGCCGCCGGCCGCGCCCGCCGCGACCCTGCCTCCGTCCTGCTGCTGGCCGTCACCAAGCTCTTTCCCGCCTCCGCCATTCGCCAGGCATACCAGCTCGGCCTGCGGGATTTCGGCGAAAACTACGTCCAGGAGTTCGATTCCAAAGCTCCCGAAGTGGCCGACCTTCCCGGCGCCCGTTTCCATTTCATCGGCCACTTGCAGTCCAATAAAACCCGGCGCGCGGCCGAACTGTTCCACGCCATCCAGACTGTGGATTCCGCCAGGATCGCCCGCCGCCTCGACGAAGCCGGCCGCCCGCTCGACATCATGCTCGAGGTCAAGCTCTCCGCCGAAGACGCCAAAAGCGGCGCCAGCCCGGCGGATCTCCCCGCGTTGATCGCCGCCGTTCGCCAGTGTCCCCATTTGCGACTCACCGGCTTGATGACCATGCCGCCCTGGTCCGCTGACCCCGAAGCTCCGCGCCAGATTTTCCGCCGCCTCCGCGAGCTTGGTGAGTTGCACGGTTTGCCGCAGCTCTCCATGGGCATGTCGCACGACCTCGAAACCGCCATCGAAGAAGGCTCTACCTGCGTCCGTATCGGCACCGCCTTATTTGGCAAAAGGATCCAAGCGTGACCGTGCTCGATTTGATTTGTAGCGCCGGCGGTCTCTGCCGCCGGTTCGCGTGTCCCGAAGAGTGGCGCGGGTCAAGCGCGACAAAGCACCGGCGGCAAGACCGCCGGCGGTACCAGTTGGTTGGACAGACGCTTCCGTCTGTCAACCCGGCGGCGCCAGCGATTCTCTCACGCGCCCCCGCCGGCGCCGCGTTGTTTGGCACGAGGACCAAAGCGTGACCGTCGGCTTTTATGCGCCGCTCCCGCCTTCCCCGACCGGCGTCGCCGATTACGCCGCATCCCTGCTGTCCGAACTCCGCCGTCACGGCGCCGTCGAAGTTTCGCCCGCCGCCTGCGATGTGGCGCTCTATCACCTCGGCAACAACCCGCTCCACGCCGCCATCTACGCGCGCTCGCTCGAAACCCCCGGCGTTGTGGTCCTGCACGATGCGGTCCTGCATCATTTCTTGCTGGGCACGCTCGGCGAGCGGGCCTACCTCGAAGAGTTCGTCCTCAACTACGGCGAATGGAGCCGGTCGCTCGCCGCCGTTCTCTGGCGTGACCGCGCCTCCTCTTCCACCGACCGCCGCTACTTCGATTACCCCATGCTCAAGCGCATTGCGGAACGCTCCCGCGCTGTCGTGGTGCACAATCCCGCCGCCGCCGCAATGGTCCGCGAGCATGCCGCGCGCGCCCGCATCGTCGAAATCCCTCACCTGTTCGCCGCTCCCGAGCTGCCCGGCCGCGCCGAAGCCATCCGCTACCGCCAGGCTCTGGGCATTGATCCGGCGGCCTTCCTGTTCGGCGTCTTCGGCTACCTGCGCGAATCCAAGCGCCTCGTCACTGTCCTCGATGCCTTCGCCGCTCTCCACCGGGAAAACCCGCGGACCGCACTGCTGGTGGCCGGCCAGTTCGTTTCCTCCGACCTCGAACGCGCCGTCCAGCCGCTGCTCTCCGCCGGAGGCGTTTTCCGACGCCCGTACCTCCTGGAGCGCGAGTTCTGGCTGGCCGCGAGCGCCGTCGATGCCTGCATCAATCTACGCCATCCCGCCGCCGGGGAAACCTCCGGCATCGCCATCCGCTTCATGGGCATCGGCAAACCCGTGCTGCTCACCGACGGCCTGGAGTGCTCGCGCTTTCCCCAGGACGCCTGCCTGCGCATTGCGCCCGGAGCGTCCGAATTCGATTCGCTGCTCGCCCACATGATTCTGTTAACATCGATCCGAGAGGTGGCGGATACCATCGGCCAGCGGGGCGCCGGTTATATTCAATCGAGCCACCGGGTGGAAGAGATCGGAACGCAATACTGGCAACTGCTGTGCGAGTTTGGTATCTAGCGCTGGTTTGCGGAGCGGCCTTCGGCGCACCGCAGCAGCCCATCGTCAAGGAACTGCACGTTCCCATTCCCATGCGGGACGGAGTCCGCCTTTCCGCCAATATCTTTCTGCCGCCGGATCACGCCCGCATCCCGGCCATCCTGGTGCGCACGCCTTACGGCAAGGGCGCCGATATCACCCCCAATTACCAGGCCTTCGTCGAGCACGGCTACGCCGTGGTGGTGGAGGACGTTCGCGGCCGTTACGAATCCGAAGGCTCATTCCAGCCGCTTCGCCAGGAACCCGCCGATGGCGACGACACCCTGAACTGGATCGCGCACCGCCCCTGGTCCAACGGCAACATCGGCATGATGGGAGGCTCCTACGGCGGCATCGTCCAGTGGAAGGCCGCGCTCCTCGACAATCCCCACCTCAAAGCCATTTTCCCGGTGGTCTCCGGCTACGACGATTACCGCGACCGCTTCTATTCTACCGGCGGCGCCTTCAAGCTCGGCAATCGCCTGGAGTGGATGGCCGAGAATCTCAAGGTGCCGGGCTTCCAGCCGGATTTCTCCAGGTTCACGCTGCACCTGCCGCTGCGCACCGCCGACGTCGCTTCCACCGGCGCCCCTTCGTCCATGTACCGCGAAGCCATGGAGCATCCCAGCTTCGACGCCTTTTGGCGCGCCATCAGCACCAAGGAGCAGCTCTCCAAAATCCACGTGCCCGTCTTTGCGGTCGGCGGCTGGTATGACAACTTTGCCGAAAGCGACCTCGAAGCCTATGCCGCGCTCCACAAATCTTCCGGCCTGAACCGCATCCTGATCGGCCCCTGGCCGCACAACATGTCCAGCACCTTCGCCGACACCGATTTCGGCCCAAACTCCCAGGTTCCCGTGCGTGCGCTGCAATTCGAGTGGTTCGATCAATGGCTCATGGGCAAGGATTCGCCCCTCTTGTCCGCGCCGCCTGTAAAGGTTTTCCTGATGGGTGCCAATCGCTGGATCGAAGGCCGTGAGTGGCCGCCCGCGCATTCCCGCCAGCGCAAGCTCTACCTCGCCGCCCGTGGCGCGCTGGCCGGCAAGCCCCCGTCGCATGCCGCCCCGGACCGCTACGTCTACGATCCCCGCGACCCCGTTCCCACCCGCGGCGGACCGGTCTGCTGCAATCCCCGCGTTTTCCCCTGGGGCCCCATGGATCAGCGCCCCGTCGAGCAGCGTCCCGATGTTCTCGTCTACTCGACCGCGCCACTCAAACAGGACACCACCGCCCTCGGCCCCGTGAAAGTCGTCTTGTGGGTCTCGACCAGCTCAACCGATACCGATTTCACCGCCAAACTCGTCGACGTCTCCCCCGATGGATATGCCCGCAACCTCACCGACGGCATCCTGCGGCTGCGCTATCGCAACGCGCTCGACAAGCCGGAATTGGCCAACCCCGGCCAACTCTACCAGGTCACGGTGGATGCCGGCGTCACCGGCAACGTGTTTCTCAAGGGCCATCGCATCCGCATCGAAATCTCGAGCAGCAACTTCCCGCGGTTCGACCGCAACGCCAACACCGGCGGACCCGTCACCGGCGAGACCAGGCTGGTCCCGGCCACCGAAACCATCTATCACGACAGCGATCACCCATCCTGCGTTTCACTGACCGTAATTCCGCCCGGCTGAGTGGGACAGACGATCGAGTCTGGTCGCCTGTCACCCAGCCCGTGCCGGCGCAAAATCACCATCCCGGCCGCGACTGCGCAGGCCAGCATCGCGACCCGAATGTAAACCGCCATGTACATCCGCGGATCGCCCAGGATCTGGCGCGCCAGCCCGAAAGCCGCGCTGGTAGTGCAGAACGCGAAGTAGATTCGCTCCATGCCATTGCCGGAAAACGCCGCCAGCGCCAGCAGGATCGACGTGACCAGGGCGTACACCGCCGTCATCACCCACGCCGAGACCGGCGAGTTCATGGCGAGCGGCCGGACCACCATCAGCACGCCGTACATCGCCACCGTCAGGAAGACCACCGTATGCACCAGCGCGACAATGGCCCGCTTGCGGTTCGTGAGGATGACGTAACGTTCCATGGACGAACCAACAGGATAACAGCCGGCCCGTGGATTCTCATGGCGCCGTCGCACTTCTGACTCCTGACTCAAGACCTCCAAATCCCGGAGGGATCTCAAGGGCAGAAGCCCTTGCCTGGAACCGCGGGTCAGTAAATGAAGCCGAGCTGCTTGAGCGTCGCGGCTGGTTCCGAGCCCTCGAATTGCGTGAGCAAGGCCCTCTGGCGGCCGTTGAAAAGGGCCACTCCCGAGGGATAGCCGGAGAAGCCGAACACCTGCTTCAACTCCGCGAAATCTTCTGAGACCCCCGCTTTGAGGCCGGTCATTTGCAGGAACTGGGCGGAGTACTGCGGCTCCTCCACCGGGATGGCGACCACGCGCGTATCGCCCCAATCGAACTGCGACATGCTCTTGGCGGCGTCGATGCAGTGGCGGCATTCGGGATTGAAGAAGAACAGGAAGGTGCGCCCATGCCGCAGCGGGTAGCGCTGGCCGTCCACGGTGATGGCGGCCGGCGCCAGGGTCCCGGTCCGATGGGCCATGTCTACGCCATAGGAAACTCCCGCGAAGACCGCGACGGCCGCGAAGATCAGCGCAGCCGTGCGTGGGCTGCCGGGAGGCTTGGACCACAGGCCCGCCGCGGCGGCCAGCAGCAGCATCAGGCCGTCGCCGATGAAGAAGCCGGGCCCCACCGCGCGCTTGACCCACGGGAAGCAACTGCAATCGGCGCCGCGCAGGGCGGCGTAGTGGATCGCAAACCAGCCCAGGAATGCCAGCAACAGCAGCCCCGTGAGAATCGCCCCCCAGCGGCGAAAACGGGGCACCAGCACGAACACCCCGCTCACCGTTTCCACCACGCCGAATGCCACCGCCGCAAAGAGGCTCCAGGACTCCGGCACCAGGGCTTGCGACATCCGCATGGCGGCGCTCTGCGGATCGGTGATCTTCCACAGGCCCGAAGCCAGGAACAGAACCGACAGCGCGACGCCGGCTACCCACGCGAATGCGGTCTTCCAGACGGCCGGCTCAAGCGGGCGCAAACGAAGCGAGCCCCTCCGCCGGCTGTGCCATACTGTCGATCATGAGCCCTATTGTAGTCCTTCGGGCGCGCCCATGACGCTCTTCGCATGGGTGCTTTTACTGGCCGCATCGACGCGCGGCGAGTTGGCCGATGAAGACTGCCAGATACCGGCCGGCGAATGGCGTTATGTGGAGGTGCAACTTCATCAGGAGCCCGCCAGCGTCTCGGCCAGCTACGAAGTGCGCTCCGGCGCGGGGCGGGTTCGCTTGGCGCTGATGCGCCGCGAAGACCTCGAGCGTATGCGGGACGATCTGCCGCATGGCCACCTCGCCGAGACGCCGCTGGGAAAGTCCGGTCGA
>JBEKYE010000256.1:0-7364 GCA_049511275.1 Bryobacteraceae bacterium | reverse complement strand
GGGTCGGGTTCGGCCACAGCGGCACCATCGCCGAAGCGGGCGTGATCTACCAGCACAAAGAATTCTGGGCGACCCACGCGGCCATGGGAGGGATGCCGTGGAGCGGCGACGAGCCGAACTCCATTTTCAAGAAGGATGCGGCGCGGGCCCTGACCAAAGAGAGCGATACCCAGGCCAGTCGCGAAGTCTGGGCGTGGATGTCAGCCGCGGCGCGCAAACACGGAATACTGGCATAGACGGCCGCGCAGCTTTCCCAGCAGGAGTTGGACTTACAACATCGCCAGCGGCGACTCGTGTGCCGGCGCCGGAAAGGCGCGGTCGATCGCCGCGAGATCTTCGTCCGACAGGCTCCATCCGGCGCCGCCGGCGTTTTCGCGCGTGTGGTCAGGGTCGCCCGCTTTCGGAATGGTGAAGAGTTGCGGCAGGCGCGTGAGAAAGTTGAGAATCACCTGCCGCACGGTGTGTCCATGGCGCTCCGCCACTGCGCGGAGCACCTTGCCGCCCGGCGAATCGGGGCGCGGGAAGGCCCGGCGTCCGAACGGCGTGTAGCCCACCACGGCAATCGCCTGCTGCTGGCAGTAGGGGATCAGCTTGCGCTCGATGCCGCGCTCCGCCAGGTGGTACAACACCTGGTCGGCCGCCAGCCGATGGTGCGGCAGCGCGGCCTGCGCCGCCTTTACCTGGTCCACATCGAAATTGCTGACGCCGGCGAAGCGGGTGCGGCCATCGTCGATCAGCTTTTCCATGGCGCGCATGGTCTCGGCGATGGGGTAGCGGCTTTGCCAGTGCAGCAGGTACAGATCGAGATGGTCCGTTCCCAGCCGCTTCAGGCTGCGCTCGCAGGCGCGCAGCGTCCCCTGGTAGGTGGCGTTGGAGGGAAGCACCTTGCTCACCAGAAACACCTCGTCGCGGCGCCCCGCGATGGCCTGTCCGACCAGTTCTTCGGCCCGCCCACTGCCGTACATCTCGGCGGTATCGACATGCGTGAGTCCCAGATTCAGGCCGGTGCGCAGCGCCTCGATGGCGCGCAGCTCGCTCTCGCGCCCGCCTTCAATCATCCAGGTCCCCTGGCCGATCACCGGCACTTCCAGCCGCGTAAATCCGAATGGCTGTCGCGTCACCACACCATTATGCCAGCCACCTGAAAAGCGGGGAGAGAGCGCAGTGGCCGGGCCGGGAGCGCGGGCAAATGGGCGGGCGGCGCGCCCGCCAGACTCCGGTGCATGCCTGATTCCGAAGTCCCTTTACCGCTCCCTCACGGTCGCGGCTCTGCTTTGCAGTCGTCCGCGCTGGCAAACGGTCAAGGCATTTCAGAAACATGAGACTAGTCTTCAGCGACACCTCCCGCCTCGCCGTCGAGTTCGAGTTTCACGATGGTGTCCACCGCGTGACGCCGGGCTGGCGGCACACTGACCTCGATTCCCGACGCGCTCTGCTTGACCAGGGCTTCGCCGCCCGTCAGGACATTGTGCCGGACGACACGGTGCGAAATCGCGGGGAGCGTGACGATCCCGGACGGCCAGCGCAGGATGTGCAGATAGATGGCGTTTCGCCTGTGCGTGCTGCCGCCCCACCAGTTGCCTTCCGCCAAAACGAAACCGCGAGCGGTGGGAGGCCGCTGGTTCTCGTCCGGCGCGAGGAACGGGCCGCCGCGCGTGCCATAGATGCTCTCGCCGTATTTCTTCAGGAACTCGCCCATCTCCCGCAGGCGGGCGGCGTGGGATTCCTCGATCAGCCCGTCCGGCCGCGGGCCGACGTTGAAAAGGAAGTTGCCGTCACCGATGGCGCAGCAGACCAACCCGCGCAGGCATTCCTCGATGGGCCGCAGCTCGTCCTCGGGCTTATAGGCCCACTGCGTTCCGACGGTGGCGCAGGTTTCCCATGGGCGCTGGTCCTGGAACGCGCCGATGCGCTGCTCCGGCGTGTCGTAGTCGGCCGGCAGTCCGGCGCGGTCATTGATGACGAGTTCGGGCTCCAACCGGCGCATCATGCGGACAAGCCGCGGGGCGTCCCAATCCGCCGCCTGGCCGCCGAGGCCATCGAAGAACCACATGCGGGTCGGTCCGTAGTTGGCTAACAGTTCGCGAACCTGGCCGTGGAGATATTCAATGTATTTCGCGTGGGCCTGGCCATTGCGGTAATCCGGATGGTGCCAGTCGGGTTGGGAATAGTAGACGCCCCAGTCGAGGCCGCCGCGCCGGCAGGCAGCGGAGAGCATCCTGACGATGTCCTTGCGATAGGGCGACCGCGGGCTGGTGATTTTGTAATCGGTGAGCTGCGAATCGAAATTGCAGAAACCGTCGTGGTGCTTCGCAGTGAAGACCAGATACTTCATGCCGGCGTCTTTCGCGAGCTGTACCCATTGGTCCGGGTTGAACTTCACCGGGTTGAACATGCGATAGAGATTGTCGTAGACCTCGACCGGGACGTTGCCCGTGCCAGGGCGTCCGCGGCGCTCCGCATCCCTCGACCACGAAATCTCGGTGCCGACGATGCTCACCGGGCCCCAGTGGATGAACATGCCGAAACGCAGGTCTTTCCACCGTTCGACGGCAGCCTGGGGCGCACCGGGATCGGCGTCCGGCGAGCCGGTCTGTGCCGCCGGCGGGAACGCCGCGGCCAGTGGAAGCGAGCAGAATGTTCGCCGGTTCATATCAGAACACCACCATTTGCGCTTAGCGAAGAGACCGAGCCTGGTATCCTCCGCTTCATTTTCGCTCGACCTGCAAATGCTATCACCATGCGGCTCATCCGGCGAATTTATCCCAGTTTCAGTGCCCGCGACGGTCCTGGTGGGCTAACCACTTCCACAAGAACGGCAAACCATGGTTGGCCATCGAACTGAAACGCAACCGTCTGCCGCCCGTGAAATCTCTTTATACTTGTTTTTCAGACCTGCGTACCTTATGAGGCACTTTCATTTCAGTACCGTGGACGAGATCCGGCGGGCCGCCGCGGAAGTGGGAGCAAATCACGTGGGTTTTCTGGATTCGCCCCAGGCGATCCGCGAGGCGCTCGCGAGGCCGGTGCGCGTGGGCGGCGCGACCGCAGGCAACTCCATCGCCATCCATCCCATGGAAGGGTGCGACGGCGATCGAGACGGGCTGCCATCCGAGCTGACCTGGCGGCGCTACCAGCGCTTCGCGCGCGGCGGGGCCAAGCTGATCTGGTTTGAAGCCACGGCGGTGTGCCGCGAAGGACGCGCCAACCCGCGCCAGTTATGGATCCATCCGAAGAGCGCCGGCGAGCTGGCGCGGCTGGTCGAGATGATTCGGCGCACGCACCGGGAAAGCTGCGGCTCGGACGACGACCTGTTGATGCCGGTGCAACTCACGCACTCCGGGCGGTTCTCCTGGCCGCGGCGGATCATCGCCGTCCACAGCCCGCTGGTGGATCGAAAAACCGGAACGCCGCCGGACCAGCCGGTGATTACGGACGACGAACTGGAACGCATGGAAGACCAGTTTGTGGCCGCGGCGCGGCTGGCGCTGGAGGCGGGATTCACCTCGGTGGACGTGAAGGCGACGCACGGTTACCTGGCGTTCGAGCTTCTGGGAGCCAGGACCCGGGGCGGGCGGTACGGGGGGCCGCTCGAAAACCGGGCGCGCTTCCTGCGTAATGTGGTCGGCAAGATCCGCGCGGCGTTTGGCGGCCGGCTGCTCATCGCCATGAGGCTGGGGTGCTACGAAGGCCTGCCCTACACGCGGGACCCCGCCACCGGCTTGGGCGTGCCCATGGAATACACCGTTCCCTACGAGTATGGGTTCGGCGTCGACACCATGGATCCGCACGCCATTGATCTTGACGAAGTGAAGCGGGCTGTCGGCTGGTTCCGCGACGACGGTGTGGAACTGCTGAGCGTTTCGCTGGGGGTGCCCTATTTCAACCCGCACATCGGCCGGCCTTTCGAAAAGCCCGACGAAGGCAACTATGAACAGCCGGAACATCCGCTGCTGGGGGTGGACCGGCACTTCCGCGTGGTGGCCGAGTTACAGAAGGCGTTTCCCGATCTGCCCCTGCTAGGCGCCGGATATAGCTGGCTGCAGAAGTTCGCCGTGAACGCAGGGGCGTACAATGTGCAAGCGGGCGCGGCCAGGTTTTTCGGCATGGGCCGGAACGCGCTGGCGTACCCCGAGTTTCCACGGGCGGCGCTGGAAACTGGCGCGCTGCCGGAAAGCCGGGTCTGCAAGACGCTGACGTATTGCAGCTACCTGATGAGGCAGAAGAACCACCCGCTGGGGCAGTTTCCGACCGGCTGTCCGCCGTTTGACAAGGACGGGTACGGCACGGTGATCAGGGCGGCTCGTGAGACGGCGCGGACCGGCATGACGAAGATTCGCATACCGTAAGGCGTGGGAGACTCTAGTGATTTCAAGCCACTCGGAATCTGATCGGAACCTCTACCTCCGCGCCCTGGAGTTTGCCGGGCAGCAGGTGCGCGCCATGGTTGGGCGCGATCCGGATTTCTTCCCGATGTACACGCGCCAGGGACGCTGGAAGCACGCGATGCCAGCGTGGACGCACTGGTGCGACGGATTTCTGCCGGGGATCATGTGGATCCTGTGCTCCCGCGGCGACGAATCCTGGCGCGAGCCGGCCGAGCGTTATACCAGGCTTCTGGAGCCGCGGCAGTTCGACCGCGAGGTGCACGACCTCGGGTTCCTCTTCACTTCAACCTACGGTCGCTGGTTCGGCCTGGTGCGCGACCCGGCACTGAACGCGGTTCTGATCCAGGCGGGGCGGACGCTGGCGCTGCGGTTCCGCGAAAAGGGCGCGTACCTGCGCTCCTTCGTCTCGGAAGACTCGCTGTTCATCGACATCATGATGAACGTTGGAATCATCTTCTACGCGGCCCGGGAAGCCGGGGATGCGAACCTGTTCGACGTCGCCCTGCGGCACTGCCTGACCACCCGGCGCGTCCTCGTCCGCGGCGACGGGTCGACGGCCCACGAGGGCCTGTTCGACCTGGGCACGGGCGAGTTCCTGCGGCAGACCACCCACCAGGGATTCCGCGGCGATTCGTGCTGGTCGCGCGGCCTGGCGTGGGCGCTGTACGGCTTCGGCACGGCCTACGGCTATTCGCGCGACGCGCGTTTTCTCGGCACCGCGGAAGCCTGCGCCGATTTCTATATCGCCCACGCTCCGGCGGACGGGATTGCGCCTTGGGATTTCGACGCACCCGCGGAGAGCCGCGGCCTGCCGGACACTTCGGCGGCGGCTATCGCGGCCTCCGGACTGCTGCAACTCGCACACCTCAGCGCCGATCCGTTGAAGGGGGCGTTCTACGGAGAAATGGCGCGGCGGATTCTGACCAGCCTCTGCGAGCGCCACCTGGCCGCCGGCGATCCCGCATGGGAGGGGATCCTGAAGGGCGGCGTGTACCATATTCACAAGGGCCTGGGCGTGAACGAGTCGGTGATGTGGGGAGAGTATTTTTTTGTGGAGGCACTCGACCGCGCCTTAGGGCAAAATGAAACAAAATAGTCTCACGCGCCCTGGCGCGGCGGCTTGCCTGCACCACTTAATTCCGCAACAATAGCGTTCGTGCCGCAAGCCGAAGCCAAGTACGCCTGGTATCGAGAACTGAACCGCTACCAGTGGTTCGTGCTGGGAGTCTGCTCGATCGGGTGGATGTTCGACCTCATGGCGCAGCAGTTGTTCAGCCTGGCGCGCATGTCAGCCGTCCGCGAACTGCTGGGTGGACACGCCAGCGAAGCCGCCGTCTCGCAACAGGCCGGATATGCGACCTCGGTCCTGATGATCGGCTGGGCAGCCGGAGGAGTGCTGTTCGGCGTGCTGGGCGACCGCATCGGGCGGGTGAAGACGATGGCGTTGACCATCCTCCTCTATACCATTTTCACCGGCGCCAGCATGTTTGCCACCGGCATCTGGGATTTCAACATCTACCGCTTCCTGTGCGGGCTGGGCGTGGGCGGCCTGTTTTCAGTGGGGGTGTCGCTGGTCGCGGAAGTGGTCCCGCCGCGAGCCCGGCCGTATGCGCTGGGAACGCTGCAAGCCTTCTCCACCATAGGCAACATGCTGGCTGCGTCGATCGGGATCCTGCTGGGGTTCCTGGAGCGCTCCGGCACAATTGCGGGCGCGTGGCGCTACGAGTTTCTGGCTGGAGCCCTGCCCGCGCCTCTCGCATGGCTGGTTTTTCGAAAGCTGAAGGAGCCCGAGCCATGGCTGAAGGCGCGGGCGGCACAGACGCCGCTGGGCTCGTACCGGGAGCTGTTCTCCGAACCGCCCTGGGGGCGCAACGCCGTGGTTGGCCTGCTGCTTGCGGCGGCCGGCGTGGCCGGTCTGTGGGGCATTGGCTTCTTCAGTTACGATCTGTTCCTGCCCGTCCTGGAGAAGACCTTCCGCGCGCAGGGCTTTAGCGGCGCGGCGCTCGCCGGCAAGACCACCACGTGGATCGGGATCACGTCGATGTTTCAAAACTTCGGAGGCTTCTGCGGCGTCTACGCCTTCACCTATCTGACGCACTACACCGGCCGCAGGAAAGCCTTCGCCATCGGTTTTCTGTCGGCCATGGGCATCACTGCGTATACCTTCTGGAACCTGAAGGCGCTCACCGATATCTTCTGGATGGTCCCGCTGATGGGCTTTTCGCAGCTTGCCTTGTTCGGCGGCTATGCCATTTACCTGCCGGAATTGTTCCCCACGCGGCTGCGCAGCACCGGCACCAGTTTTTGCTACAACATGGGGCGGATTATCGCCGCTTTGGGACCGTGGACTCTGGGCTACCTGACCAGCAGCGTCTACAACGGTTACGCCGAGCCCATGCGCTACGCCGGCGTCACTATGTGCCTGGTATTTCTGCTGGGGCTGGCGCCGTTGCCGTTCGCGCCGGAGACCAAAGGCGCGCCGCTGCCGGAGTAGCCGGAGTAGCGATTGCAAAACCGCAAACCCCATGTTACAGTTTGCCCAGCGATCGAACGACCAACGGGTTGCCCCGCCGGGAAGGCCACCCGGGAAGGATGGGTTCTTATGTCGGAACATGGTGTCTCCAGACGGCATTTCTTTTACGGCGCGCTTCTGGCCGGGGCGGTCCCGGCCGGCGGTTTCGGAAGTGTGCCCTCATTGCGGGCGCTGGGATACAAGCCTTTCTACGAGAAGCTGAACGTCGCGTCGGTGGGCTGCGGCGGCCAGGGCGGCGCGGACCTGATCGCCGCGGCGCGCACCGAGAACATCGTGGCCTTGTGCGACGTGGACGACAACCGCGCCGCGGAGAACCTGGCGCGTTTCCCAAAGGCGCCGAGGTACAAAGACTTCCGCGTCATGCTGGACAAGGAAGCCAAGAACATCGACGCCGTCACCATCGGCATACCGGATTTCATGCACGCCACCGTGGCTTTGGCCTG
>JBEKYE010000255.1:0-7451 GCA_049511275.1 Bryobacteraceae bacterium | reverse complement strand
TCGCGCCGCACCTGTGCCGTTCTCATCGCTCCAACACCTCTTCCAGATAATTGATATCGTCGACAATGGCGTGGGCGCCTTCGGCCTGAAACAAGAACACCAGGTCGATGTAGCGCGCGTTTGCCGGGGCCGCAATCCCGATGAACGGCACGCCGGCGGCGCGCGCCGCCCGCGCGTCGTCCACCGTATCGCCCACATAGAACATCGGTGCGCCGCCGCTGTGTCGCGCGATCTGGAATAACCCATCGGGCGCCGGCTTCTGCCGCTCCACATCATACATCCCCACCACCGGATCGAAAACCAGGCCGCCGGCGAAACGCCCGAGTGTCAGCGCGGCGTCCTCCTTCGGCCGTCCCGTAAACACGGCCAGCCGGAAACGCTCCGCCAACCTCTCCAGCACGCCCTCGCGGGCCACCCAGCGCTCGCGCAAGATCATGCCGCCGTCGCCGTCGCCCAAAAACAATTCCTGGAAGTATTGCTTCACGGTTTCGAACCCGACGTCCACGCCGGCCCGGCCGATGATGTGGTGCGAGAGTTTCCAATCGTCGTTCCAGCCGCCCTGGTTCTTGTAATCCTGAATCTGCTCGCGGGCCACTGGCACGCCCGCAAAGTGTTCCACCGTGCGCGCAATGGTCTCGCGGTAGGATTCGGTCACGTCCACCAGCACGCCATCCATATCGAAAACCAGCACCGGCTTCATGGTTTCCAGATTTCCTCCAGCGCCGCCACCAGGCGCCGCGTCTGCTCGCGCGTGCCCACCGTGATGCGCACGCATCCCGGCGCTTCGTAACTGCGATCGCGCACCAGGATGGCCTGCTCGCGCAGCGCGTCCCGCACCTCGATGGCGCGGGAGCCAAAGTGGCCCAGAACGAAGTTCGCCGAGCTGGGCACGTACGCGATACCCAGCCGTTCGAGCGCGAAGCAGAGCAACTCGCGGGCCGCCAGCACCTCCGCGACGTAGCGTTCCACGTATGCGGTATCCTCCACCGCCGCCTGCGCCGCTTCCAACGCCAGCGCGTTCACGCTGTAGGGCGATTGCGCTTTGTGCAGGAACTCGATATTGGCCTGGTGCGAGAACAGGCAGCCCAGCCGCATGGCCGCCATCCCAAAGACCTTGGAAAACGTCCGGCACACAAACAGGTTCGGCACGCGCTCGATCTCCGTCAAGGCCGTGACGCCGCAAAATTCGTAATAGGCCTCGTCCACCAGCACGGCGGCGTGGCGGGCGCGATGCAGAATGCGCTCGATCCCCAGCAGCGAAGTGCCCGTTCCGGTCGGGTTATTGGGATTGGCCAGCAGCACCGCGCGGGTCCGCGGGGTAATCGCCTTCAGCAGCGCGTCGAACGGAAACTCCATGCCCGGCTGGGGATATGGCACCTCTTTGATTTTCGCGCTGGCTACTTCGGCGTAGAAACGGTACATGGCATAGGCGGGCTTGAGCACCACCACTTCCTGCCCATCGTCGATGTAAGTATTGACGAAGACCTGGATGGCTTCATCGGTGCCATTGGTGAAGACGAATTGCTCCGGCCTTACGCGGAAATATCGCGCGATGGCCTCCTTGGCGGCGCCGTATTCCGGATAGACCGCGAGCGCGCCGGCCTCCACGCGGCCGCGAATCGCAGCGATCACGCGCGGCGAACAACCCACCGTATTCTCGTTGAAATCGAGCCTCAGTTTGCCGGCGCGCCCGGCCGTCGGGGGCGAATAGGGCGTCATCTGAGCCACCGCGGCCCGCGGCTGAATGGCGCCCTTGGGTAATCTAGTACACCGTTTCATAAGATCAATGAGGGCAAGCTAAAGCATGCCCAGCTCTCTTAGCGGCCACCGGTCCTCACCTCCACCGAGCGCGCATGCGCCTCGAGGCCTTCGGCGCGTGCCAGCGTGGTGATTGCCGGCGCCAGCCGTTGCAGCCCCAGCCGGCTCAACTGCTGCACCGAAATCACCTTCAGGAAATCCGTGACGGCCAGGCCGCCGCGCATCCGCGCCGCCCCGCTGGTCGGCAGCACGTGGTTCGGCCCCGAAGCATAATCGCCGGCCGCTTCCGGGCTGTGCGGTCCCACGAACACGCTGCCGGCGTGCCGCACCTGCGCGAGGCACTGCGCGTCCGGGATGCTCAGATGCTCCGGCGCAAACCGGTTGGCCATCTCCATGGCTTCCTCGAGCGAACCGACCAGCACCACCGCCGAATTTCGCGCGATCGCCCGCCGGGCCACGCTCGCCGTCGGAAGCACCGCCAGTTGGCGGTCAACTTCTTTCACTACCGCCGCCGCCAGGCGTTTCGAGGTAGTGAGCAGCACCGCCGAGGCATCCACATCATGCTCGGCCTGCGCCAACAGGTCGGCCGCGAGGAGCCGCGGATCGCCTTCCGCCGCCACAATCAGGATCTCCGTGGGGCCGGCCACGAAGTCGATGCCCACTTCACCCGCCAGCAGTTTCTTGGCGGCCGCGACATAGATGTTTCCCGGCCCCACGATGCGGTCGGCGCGCGGCACTGTGCGGGTCCCGAACGCAAACGCGGCGATGGCCTGGGCGCCTCCCATTTGGAACACCTGCCGCACGCCCAGAAGCCCCGCCGTGCCGAACACTTCCGGCACGGCGCGCGGCGACGCCACGCAAATGTTCCGAACCCCCGCCACCTGCGCCGGAACCGCCGTCATGATCAAGGTGGATGGCAGCGGATAGCGCCCCGCCGGAATGTAGGCCGCCACGGTATCGAGCGGCCGCACCACCTGGCCCAGCCGCACGCCGGGCTGGATCTCGCGCATCCACTCGCGCGGCATCTGGCTTTCGGCGTATGCCCGGACATTCGCCGCCGCAGTCTCCACGGCCCGGCGGAACTCCGGCTGGAGGCCGGCCCGCGCGGCATCGAGCTCGCGCTGCGGCACGCGGACACTCTTGCGTTCCAGCCCGTCGAACCGCCGCGCGTATTCCAGCAGCGCGCGGTCGCCGTGCCGGCGCACCGCTTCCAGAATCGGCCGCACCACCCCTTCGGCTTCCGCCAGTCGCGCCGCCTTGCGGACCAACAGGCGGCCCGCCTCGTTACTCTGCAGGATGCGCATCACAGCACAATCTTGTTCAGTGGATATTCCACGATGCCCTGCGCGCCCGCCTGCTTCAGCCGCGGGATGATGGTGCGCACGGTGGTCTCATCCAGAATCGTGTTCACCGCCAGCCAATCTTCGTCGCTCAAATGCGAAATGGTGGGCCGCTTGAGCGCCGGCAGCACCGCCAACACGCCCTGCAAATCGTCCTTGTGAACATTGAGCATCAACCCCACCTTGCCCAGCGCGTTGATGGCGCCCTCGAGCAGCATGCGAATGTCTTCCAGTTTTCGCCGCTTCTCCGCGTCCGCCCACGCCCCACGATTGGCGATCAACTGCGTATTCGATTCCATCACCGTGTCGATGATCTTGAGATTGTTGGCGCGCAGCGACGACCCCGTCTCGGTCACTTCCACGATGGCATCCGCCAGCACCGGCGGCTTGACTTCGGTGGCGCCCCAACTGAATTCCACCTTGGCGGCGACGCCGTGCGACGCCAGGTAGCGCCTGGTAGTGGCCACCAGTTCGGTGGCCACCACCTTGCCTGCAAGATCCTTCACCGACTGGAAGCCGGACGACTCCGGCACGGCCAGCACCCAGCGCACTTTGCCGAAGCTCTGCTTGGCGTAGATCAGGTCCGCCACCGCGACCACGTCGGCTTCGTTCTCTTGAATCCAGTCGCGCCCCGTGAGCCCCGCATCCAGGATGCCGTCTTCCACGTACCGCGCCATTTCCTGCGCGCGAATCAGCATGCACTCGATTTCCGGATCGTCGATGACCGGGAAGTACGAGCGGCTGCTGGTGGTGATGGCGAAGCCGGCGCGGCGGAAGAGTTCGATGGTGGCATTCTCCAGGCTGCCCTTGGGAATTCCGAGTTTGAGTTTCACTGGCGCCCCCCGTAGACCGCCCGAGGATCGTACACGCGCTCTTCCGCCACCTTCCATTCGCCCGAATCCAGGCGGCGGAAAAAGCAGCTCTGGTAGCCTTCATGGCAGACGCCCGGCCCCAGCGCTTCCACCTTCACCAGCACCGCGTCCAGATCGCAATCGGCCGCAATCTCCTTCACCACCAGGCGATGTCCGGAGCTTTCTCCTTTGAGCCACAGCTTTCTCCGCGACCGGCTATAAAAGGTCGCGAACCCCGTCTCCACGGTCTTTTGAAAGGCCTCCTGGTTCATGTAACCGACCATCAACACGCGCCCCGTCAAGTGATCCTGGATCACGGCGGTGACGAGGCCGCCGGTTTTTGCAAAATCCAAATTCATCGCTATGCAATAAAAAAGCCCGCCATGTTTGCCGGCGGGCGTCCTTTCCAATTTGATTGAATTCCAATCAGAAGACCACCCGTCGCACATGGACGTGGCGATGATGCTGCCGCGCGACGGGAGTGATTTTCATAAACCTTTAGTCTAGCAAAACCGTCATGCGCCTTGCGCGCCGGCCTTCTGCTGCGCCATCTGCGCCATGCGCTCCTGCATCCGGCGGGTCAGGTGCGGCACCAGGCCGAGCATGCGCTCCACTACCATCAACTGCGCGCGGTGGTGCATCTCATGCTCCTTCACCGAAAGCAGCATCTCGAAGCGCGTTTTCACGGCCGGCTGGATGGGCGGCGAAAAATGCACTTCCTCGGCCAGCGCTTCGTCGGGAAGCCGCTCCAGGAAGGTCGCGAATTCCTCGCCTTCGTTGTGCAGCGCCTTCACGATATCCGCCTTGGTGGTGAGTTGCGCCGCTTCCGCCATCAGCAGCGGCATCTGTTTCTGGAAAAGCTCGGGCGTCAGCTCGGTCATCCGGGCGCTGTGAATCCGCCTCTGCATTTCAGGAACCACGGCGATATGCGCCAGCGTTTCCGCTACGCTCTGCGATCCCTCGGCAGGCCGGAAGCCGTATTTGTCGGCCGGAATATCTTCGGCAATCTGAATGGTGTTCTCGCGGACCGTGCGAAACGCGCGGCCCAGATCTTTGGCGCTGTATCCGTGCATAAGGTGCCCTCCAGTGAGAATCGAGCTCTCCTATTATAGAGCGAGCAGGCCCGGCCCGAGGCAGGTATCCTGTAAACAATGCGTGTGCTGGTGGATGCCGTGCCGCTGCTGGTCCGCAGCGCCGGCGTCAAGAACTATCTCTATCACTGGATCGGACACCTGCGGCGCGCCGCCGGGCCCGGCGAGAGCATTCGCGCCTTCCCCGCCATCGAGGCCGGCGTTTCGCTCGATCACGAAGGCTCGGTGGCCGGATTCTGGCGCACCCAATGGACCCTCGCCGCGCTGGCGGCCACCAACTACACGCCCCTGCCCGTGATGGATTGGATCGGACGAGATGCCGATATCTTTCATGCCAGCAGCCTGACCCGCAAGACTCCCCGGCGGGCGCGGCTCACCATTACCATTCACGACCTGACCACGTGGCTGATGCCCGAGTTGCATCCCGAGGGCAACCGGCGCGCCGACGAAAATCTCGCCGCCCTGGCGCGCCGCGCCCACCGCGTGATCGCGGTCTCCGAGTGCACCCGGCAGGACGCCGTACGCGTGCTGTCGATCGCGCCGGAAAAGATCGATGTCATTCACTCGGGGGTGGCGGAGTCTTTCTTCCATGTCGAGGAAGCCGCGGTCGAGGCGGTGCGCGCGCGCTACTCGCTACTGAAGCCCTTCATCCTGTCGGTCGGCACCATCGAACCACGCAAGAATACCGATGCCCTGCTCTCGGCCTACCAGGCGCTTCCAGGCTCGCTGCGCGAAGCGTTCGATCTGGTCCTGGCCGGCCCCATGGGTTGGGCGGGAGCTTCCACCATCGAGCGCATTCGGCGGGTCCGCTATCTTGGTTATGTGCCGGAGGCCGATATCGCACCGCTCACCGCGGCCGCCACGGTCTTCGCGTATCCATCGCTCTATGAGGGCTTCGGATTCCCCGTGGCGCAGGCCATGGCAGCCGGGGTTCCCGTGATCACTTCGAATGTCTCTTCGCTGCCGGAAATCGCCGGCGATGCGGCGGTGCTGATCGACCCGCGCAGCCTGTCTGAACTGCGCGACGCACTCAGCCGCCTGCTCCTCTCTCCAGACGTCCGCGCCCAACTGGCCGCGCGTGGCCGGGAAAGGGCGGTACTATTTCAGTGGCGGACCTGTGCCGAACGGTCGCTCCGGTTTTTCCGGGATGTCGCCATGGGGTGTTACTAGCGAGCCGATAACCAATCGCAGCGTACGACTGGTACCGAGGTAGAACTCTTATGTCCAAGGTAGGCCTTGTTCCGTGCGGCCGCAAACTGTTACCTCTTGTATGAGGACTCTGATGACCCCGACCACCAAGCCAAGAACCCTTGCCGAACGGCTCGACCAAGGGAAACTTCCCGTCGGCGAAGCGCTGCATTTCGCCATGACGCTGGCGGATGCTTTGCGCAGAATGCACGATGGCGGACGCGTCTATGGGGCGCTCACGCCGTCCAATATCGGGCTCACCGGGACCGCCAGCGTGGACCTGGCGGACGCGCCTGAGCACACCGGCAGCGTCACACCCTACACGGCTCCGGAAGTGCTGCAGGGTAAACCGGCGGACGCCCGCAGCGATATCTTTGCGTTCGGCGCCATTCTTTTTGAAATGCTCACCGGCCGCCGGGCTTTCGAAGGCGACAGCGAGGCCTCGCTCACCGCGGCGCTTACCGACTCCGCTCCGCCATCCTCGGGCAGCCCGCTGGTGGACCGGCTGGTGGCAAGCTGTGTGGCCAAGGATCCCGCGGTCCGCTGCCAGCGCATGCAAAAGATCATCATGGAGCTCAAGCTGCTGAGCGTGGCCGCTCGCCGCGCCGAGACTCCGGCTCCCAACCGCGCGCAGACCGAAGCCCAGCTCCGCGCCGAGATGCACCAACTGGAAGCGCGCGCCGCATCCCGCATGGCTTCGCACGAAAGAGCCACCGCCCAGATGCAGGAGGCGCATGAGAAGGCCCTGGCGCAACTGCGGGAAGACCATCAGACCTCGCTCACGCAAATGCAGGAAGCGGCCGGCGACGTAAACACGCTGCGCGGCCAGCTTGCCGAAGTGGGCTCCCGGATCGTCGAAGTGGAGGGGCGCCTGGCCCAACCGATCGCTGAAGTGCGGGCCATGGTCGACCAGATCGTCGCTCGGGTGGAGCACGCCATCGAACCGCTCGGCCGGCGCATTGCCGATGTGGAGGAAACCTTGCAGCAGCTCTCCAACCGTTCCGCCGTTTTGCAGGAGAACCTGGCGGCCGACCTGAACGGAATCGAGCAGAGCCTCGCGCAGCATGCCGCCGCCATCGATTCGGCCCGCACCGCCATGGCGCAGACCGACGACCTGGTGGAACGCGTGGTCGAAGCCCTCGAGCTGTTGCAGTCGAGCGTGCTCGATCAACGCGAAGAACGCGCCGTGCTGATCGACTAAGCGGCATTCTCCGCTGGTAGCG
>JBEKYE010000254.1:0-7452 GCA_049511275.1 Bryobacteraceae bacterium | reverse complement strand
TCGAGCGCGGCGTCCGCCCGATGGGCGATTGGTCGATCATCACCGTGCCCGCGATCCGCTCCGCGCCTTCCAGCTTGCGGCACGCCATGGGCTGCGACGGCGCTTCCATCGCTTCGCCCGCCGCGCCGTCTTCCGCTTCCGCCGCCGTCTCCCGCGACCTGCTCAGCCCTTCCAGCGTCCGGTACAGCACGTCGTGCACCAGCGTCGATTTTCCCGACCCCGACACGCCCGTGACGGCCACCATCATCCCCAGCGGAATCTCGACGTCGATATTTTTCAGGTTGTGCGCCCGCGCCCCCAGAATTTTCAGCGTGCGCCGCGGGTTCACCACCCGCCGCGGCCGCTCCGACGAAACCCGCAGTTCCCCGCGCAGATAGCGGGCCGTCAGCGACCCCGCGCCGTTTTTCATGAGCTTCTCGATCGGCCCTTCGAACACGATGTTCCCGCCGTGCTCGCCGGCGCCCGGCCCCAGGTCCACAATGTGGTTGGCCGCCCGCATCAATTCCGCGTCGTGCTCCACCACCACGATGGTGTTGCCCAGTTCGCGCAGTTCTTCCAGGATGCGGATCAGCCGCCCGGTGTCGCGCGTGTGCAGCCCGATGGACGGCTCGTCCAGCACGTAGCACGCCCCCACCAGCCGCGATCCCAGGCACGTCGCCAGTTGGATGCGCTGCGCCTCCCCGCCCGAAAGCGTCGATGCCAGCCGGTCCAGCGTCAGGTAATCCAGCCCCACGTCCACCAGGAATTTCAGCCGCTGCCGGATCTCCACCAGGATCTTGTCCGCGATGGCGGTCTCTTCCGGGCTCAGCGCCAGCCCGTCGAAAAAATCCCGCGCTTCGGCGATGTTCATGCGCGAAACGTCCGCCAGGTTTTTCCCGCCCACGCGCACGTAGAGCGCCTCTTTGCGCAGCCGCGCGCCCTTGCAATCGGGGCATTGCGCATAGCCGCGGTAACGGCTCAGAAACACACGCACGTGCAGCTTGTATTTCCTGGCTTCCAGGTAGTCGAAAAAGCGGCGGATGAAATCGTCCACTCGCCCGCGCTCTTCTTCCGTCAAGTCGCAGTACGGCACGTTGAGCCGCGCGTTCTTGTCGTGCTTCTTGAAATTCCCCAGCCAGGAGCGGTATTTCGGCTTGGTCCATGGCTCCACGGCGCCGCCGGCCAGCGACTTGGTCGAGTCCGGGATCACCCGGTTCATGTCGAAATCGATGGTGTTGCCGAACCCCTGGCACCGCGGGCATGCCCCCACCGGCGAGTTGAAGCTGAACAGCGTCGGCTCCGGCTCGGCGAACTCCATCCCGCAGGTCTTGCACTGGAACCGCTCGTTGAACCGCAGTTGCTGTCCCGGGGCGGCGTTTTCGAAAACGGCGTTCTCGAAGACTACTTCGCCCGATTCGCGATAGCAGATTTCGATGGTGTCCACCAGCCGCTGGTGCAGATCGGGGCCCATCGCGATGCGGTCCACCAGCAGGAACACGGGCTTCGAAAAATCGATGTCCAGCAGCGATTCGGGCGTCGAGAATTCAAACAGCCGCCCTTCCTGAAAGAGCCGGCTGAATCCCTTCTTGCGCAGTTCGAACAGGTGATCGCGCAGCGCCTGCGTGGTCGCGTGCTGCCCGCAGGGAAACAATGCGTACCACCGCGACCCCGCCGGCAGCTCGATCAGCCGCGCGGCCACTTCATCCACGGTATCTTTGCGCACGCGCGTGCCGCAGTTCGGGCAAAACGTCTGGCCCACGCGCGCGAACAGCAGGCGCAGAAAGTCGTAGCATTCGGTTGAAGTCGCCACCGTCGATCGCGGATTGCGGCTGGCATTCTTCTGCCGGATGGCCACCGCCGGCGCGATGCCGTCGATCTCATCCACGTCCGGCTTCTCCATGCGCTCCAGGAATTGCCGCGCGTAGGCCGAGAGCGATTCCACGTACCGCCGCTGTCCCTCCGCGTAGATGGTGTCGAACGCCAGCGACGATTTTCCCGACCCCGAGACTCCCGTCACCACCGTCAACTGGTTGTGGGGGATGGAAAGCGAGATGTCCTTGAGGTTATGGACCCGTGCCCCTCGGATCCGTATATAATCCTGCACGGGCGGTTCGCGTCTCAAGTGCACAGCCGACCACAACCTTCCCGTGCCGTTTGCAATTGCTCCACCCCTTCTCATTTTATAGCCTCAGCCGCCCACTTCGCCCCGCTTGACAGGGGCGTGGGACATGAAAGTTGGAGCACCGCTCACTTTCCAGGAAATGCGCGAGGTTCCGCGCATACCACCTACTCAGATCCGCTGAAATGCCGATGCTGAGCCCCGACAGGGGCGGCAGATGCTAGCCCAGTGCGCCAGCACTGGGAAGATATCGTCATATCGTCCAGCCCCGGAATGGGGCGAAAGAGAAGGCGCCGAGACACATTCCGTAAAGCGGGATGCTTTCTTTCGCCCCGTTCCGGGGCTGGCTCCGTTCGTCCGGTTCCCATGGCTCACGCCTTGGGCTAAGATCTTTCGCCCTGACGGGCTGGTGCGCTACCCGCCCTGGGCTTCAACTTCTGTCCCGCACCCGCTTGACAGGGCTGGAACCTGTCTCCCGCAGAAAAAGTACCGGAACCTGCACTTCGGAGGACCAGAAGTTGGCGGCCTGTGGTAGCATCACAAGAACCCGGGAGCCGAAATCGAAATCATGACGGAGACGATGCGGGACCGGAGCCAATCCGATGCACCACATTCAATCAAAAAACATACTTACACGCCGCTCTGCGCTGTTGTTGGCGGCGGCGGCGCCACAGTTACTCGGTCAAAAGGGGGAGAAGCCGATGGGACGGCCAGTTGTTCATTTTGAGATCGGATGCCGCGACCGCGCCAGGACCGGCGATTTTTATTCGAAGCTGTTCGGCTGGCAGATCACGGCCGCCGGCCCGGCGTCGAATATTCAAACCGGGAGCCCGGAGGGCATCCCGGGCCACATCACCTCGCTCGGCCACGAGCCGGAGCATTACACCATGTTCTACGTGGACGTGGAGGACGTGAAGGCTGCGCTCGACAAGGCCGCCGAATTGGGCAGCAAGACGCTGGTCGGGCCGATCACGATTCCGACCGGTACGTTTGCCTGGTTCGCGGATCCGGACGGAAATACGATCGGGCTACTGAAGCAGACGAAGGCTTGAGAAACTGAGCCGGGCTGGATGATGGTTTCAGTTCCCGCGAGGGCGTGCGCCGGCGCTATCTTTTCTTGCTGACCACGGGCTTCGGGCTGTTGCGGATGGCCTCGCGGATGAAATCCACTTCTTCCTGCCGGTAGGGAGTCCCGTTGCTGCGGAAAATGTCCTGGAACCACACGGCCGGCTGCCGGTCCGTGTAGGGCGTCTGCCAGGAATCCCACGGCAGGAACAACTGCCTTTTCCCCGAAACGAGGCTCGCCGTGAGCGCCGCAACATTATACTTCTCCGCGATGGGGAGAATCGCCTCGATGGTACTGCCCTGGCTGCGCGCCAGAAACCCGGTGCACAGCACCGGCCGCCCATACGCCTGCAGCCACTTGACGCGCTTCTCGAATTCCTGCGGCCCCTGGTAGTTCTGGAAGGAGACGATGTCGGAGCGCTCGATCTGGATTTTCTCCGCCGGGCCCAGCTTATCGGCGCTCGACCAGTCGCCCTTCCACACGCCGCTGGTGATGGGCTGCGTGGGCAGGGCGGCGCGGGCGTAATCGAAAAGCTTCGGCAGCAGCGCCAGCACCTTTTCGTTCTTGTTGACCGGCTCGGACTTCCCGAACGTTCCAGGATTCAGATTGTCCGGCTCGTTCCACAGGTCCCACGCCAGAATGCGCTTATCGATGGAAAACGCGGCGATGATTTCCTTGACATATGAGAACAGCCGCTCCGCCTGCTTCTCGTCGGTCAGGCCCTTGGCTCCGGGACTCTGCGCCCATAAGGAATCGCGCACACCGGGCCTCGGGTTGCGCTGCGCTCCGGCTTCCGGAAACGGATCTCCGGAGGAATCGAACAACACGAAGATCACGCGCATCTTGTGCTCATCGGCCAGTTTGAGCAGCTTTTCCATGCGCCTCTTCAGCCCGCCCGAATCGTTCTTGAACAGCAGGTCGTGGAGGAACACGCGCATGGTGTTCATCCCCAACTCCTCGGCCCACTTGAATTCCAGGTCGATGCGGTCCGCGTCGAAATACTGCTGCTGCCACATGTCGAACTGGTTCACGGTGTTGCTTTGCATGTAATTGCTGCCCACCAGCCAGGGCTGGCGCGCGTACCAGTCGTTGGCCTCGGCGGGCGTCCATTGATGGCTCTGGGCCAGGGCGGCCGAAGCAAAAAGGACAAGACCTGGAAGAAATAGTCTATTCATTTTCCCGAAGCAACTTGTGAGAAGGCTTGGCCCGAAGATAACGCGTTACGGACGCCAACGTCAAGAGCGCCCCTCGCCGGCAAGCCGGCGATGTTATCCTGAAAGCACCACACCATTTTAACTGGACGCACGCTCCGAAAGTCGGTTTCATCCGTGAAAGTCGGTTTTATCAGCCTGGGTTGCCCCAAAAATCTGGTCGACAGCGAAGTCATGATGGGCCAGCTCGCCGCCCGCGGCCACCAGTTGACGCATCAGCCCGACCAGGCCGACGTCCTGGTGGTCAATACCTGCAGCTTCATCGACCCCGCCAAGAAGGAATCGGTCGACACCATCCTCGAAATGGCCGAATACAAGAAGATTGGCCGTGCCCGCAAGCTGGTGGTCGCCGGCTGCCTGGTGGAGCGCTACCGCGGCGATATCCGCCGTGATATGCCGGAGGTGGATGCGCTCATCGGCACCAACGAACTCGAAAGCATCGTCGCCATCTGCGAAGGCCTGGAAGCTCCCGCTGGCCCATCCGAGCCATATCTCTATTCTCACCTCACGCCGCGCGTGCTGGCCACGCCCTCGCATTTCGCCTACCTCAAGATCGCCGAAGGCTGCGACCACCCCTGCACCTTCTGCGTGATCCCGCAGTACCGCGGCAATTTCCGCAGCCGCCGCTTCGAATCGGTGGTCTCCGAAGCCACCCGCCTGTTCCAGCAAGGCGTGCGCGAGATCAACCTCATCGGGCAGGACACCACCTGCTACGGCGAGGACCTGGGGCTCACCGACGGCCTCCCGCAATTGCTGGCGCGCCTGGCTTCGATTGAAACGCCGCGCGAAAAATGGATCCGCTTTCTCTACGCCTATCCCAATAAGGTGACCCAGCGCCTGCTCGATACCATCGCGGCGCACGCCGCCCTGACCAGGTACATCGACATGCCGCTGCAGCACTCCAGCGCCCGCATTCTCAAGCGCATGAAACGCGGCTCCTCCGGCGATCTCTTCTTAAAACTCCTCGAGCGCATCCGCCGCACCATCCCCGGCGTAGCCATCCGCACCAGCATGATTGTGGGCTTCCCCGGCGAAACGGCCGGAGATTTCGACGAGCTCTGCCAGTTCGTCCAGGCCGCCCGGTTCGACAACCTGGGCGTCTTCGCCTATTCCGACGAAGATACCAGCGCGAGCTATGCCCTCGATGGCAAGGTGGACGGCCGCACCATCCACAATCGCCGCCGCCGCCTGATGGCCATCCAACGCAAGATCTCCCGCGGCCGCAACCGCGCCCTGGTGGGCCGCGAAGTACCGGTGCTCGTCGAAGGGCCGTCGGAGGAGACCGACCTGCTGTGGCAGGGCCGCATGCCCACGCAAGCCCCCGAGATCGACGGGGTGGCGCTGATCAACGATGTCGAAGGCGATGAACCGCGGCCGGGAGAAATCCGCCGCCTTCGCATCACCGAAGCGCACGATTACGATGTGGTGGGGACGCTCGTTCCCGCAACCGAGCCGGCTCCGCGGATGCTGCCGCAACTGGTCCGGATCGGCCTATGAATTGTCCCATCTGCAAAAAGGAAGTCAACCTCGGCGACCCGGACTTCCCGTTCTGTGGCCCGCGCTGCCGCGTGATCGACCTGGGCAACTGGGCGACCGGCAAATACGCAATCCCCGCCGAGCCGCTGGAGCCGGAACATCCGGAGCCCGAAGATGAGTAGTCCAAAAGGTGGGACAGACGATCGGTTCTTGTCGTCTGTCACTGCGCGTGGCCTCCGCCCGCCCCGGACTCCAGCCACCCTCCTCGCCACCTGGTTCGGCTGCGGCTACAGCACCAAGGCTCCCGGCACGGCCGGGTCGCTGGCCGCCCTGGCCATAGCCATCGCGCTCCACCATTACCTGGGTTTCACACCCCTGCATTTCCTGCTCCTGGCCGCCATTCTCTTCCTGCCGGCCGTGTGGGCCGCCGGGGTAACCGCGCGTGCCACCGGCCTCGAAGACCCGCAATTCGTCGTGGTGGATGAAGTCGTCGGCCAATGGATCGCTCTGGCTGGCGCGGCTTCGCTCAACTGGAAGAGCCTTCTCGGGGCCTTCGCGCTGTTCCGTCTCTTTGATATCTGGAAGCCGCCGCCGGTGCGCCAGCTGGAATCCCTGCCCGGCGGATGGGGCATCAACCTCGACGACGTGATGGCCGGCGTCTACGCGGCGCTTGTGTTATGGGCAGCCGCACGTTTTAATCTATATTGAGGTTGAGGATGCCATTGCGGAAACAACCCGAACCCCGTCCCCTGATCGCTCAAGTCAGCCCGGCGGCGGCTATCGCCGGCGGCGAGCTGCAGATCCGCGGCAAGGGCTTTGCCCAATCCCAGCGGCCGCGCGTCACCATTGGCGATGTGGGCGCCACGGTAGTGATCGGTTCCGATTCCTTCGTCATCGCCCGCGTGCCGGAAGGCGCCTTCGCCGGCGGCCTGGTGATCGAAAACGGCGCGCATTCCAGTGAATCCTGGGCCTGCGATATCGGCGTTCTGATCGCCGAAAGCCTGCACCCCGTCTCCAACCCGGCGGTCGATTCCTTCGGCAATATCTACACCACCTTCAGCGGGTCCCGCGGCCAGAAGGTGGCCGTCGCGGTCTATAAGATCGATCTCAATCTCAACACCAAGCCGTTCCTCAACGAACTGATGAATCCGACCGGCCTCGCCTTTGACGCCGCCGGCATGCTTTACGTCAGCAGCCGCTACGACGGCATGGTCTACCAGGTCACGCCCACCGGCAACATGTCCGTATTCGTGGAAGGCATGGGGGTGGCCACCGGGATGGCGTTCGACGGCCAGCAGAACCTCTACGTCGGCGACCGCGCCGGAACCATCTTCAAAATCAGTCCCGACCGCCAGATCTTCGTCTTCGCCACCCTGGAGCAATCCATGGCGGCCTACCACCTGGCCTTCGGCCCCGACAGCTACCTCTACGTCACCGGCCCCACCACTTCGAGCTACGATTGCGTCTACCGCATCTCCGCCCAAGGCGAGGTGGACGTGTTCTACCGCGGCCTCGGCCGGCCGCAAGGAATGGCCTTCGACGAGGAGGGCCGCCTGTACGTCGCCGCATCTCTCGCCGGCCGCAAAGGTGTCGTCCGCATC
>JBEKYE010000253.1:0-7502 GCA_049511275.1 Bryobacteraceae bacterium | reverse complement strand
GAATGGCGGAGGAACGCCGGGCTGCCGCTTGCCGACACGGACCCCGGTTTCATGACAGCCGAGGCAATCGTCGGAGCCGGGGAGCGGCTTGGACTGCTGCGCCGGGAGTGCCGCGGCCAGAAATCCGACTGCTACCAGGATGCGCCTCGGGATGGCCAGTCGATGAGCCATAACAGAAATTGGGACCCTATTCTCTGTATAACATCTGTAGGATTTTCCGTCAACCCGCGAAAATCCTGTTGAAAATTCCAACGGGGCGACTTTGGATCAGCCCACGTTCGCGTGACCACGTCAAAACCAGGCAAGAGTACCTGTGACGGGAGCCGGGCTTCGCCCGGATGCACCGGTTGGCAATCGGTGCACAGGATACCATCCGGTCCCACCGGCTACTTTTGGGCGGACTTGCTATCTACAATACCGAGATCCGTGAGTATCTTCGGGTTGGCTTCATCCATAGCCAGGATGTTGTGGCAGGCATTGCAGTCCTGCGTGATGGCGTCCCCGGTCTTGGGGGCGTGCGAGCCGTCGTGGCAACGGAAGCAGCCGGGGTAATCGGTGTGACCGATATTAACGGGGTAGGTACCCCAATTGACCTTCATTTCGGGGAAAATGTTGCGGTCATAGATTTTCACCAATTCTCCGGCGGCCAATGCGACGTCCGGCTGGCGGGCGCTCCAGATGGCGGGGTAGGTCTGCTGATAAAACTGGGCGAACGCGGCGGGGATCTTCTGGTCGGCTTCTTCCCGCGACAGGTAGGGCGCTTTGAGGATTTCGACGGACTTTTTCATGGCGAAGGGGAGCGAAGAGGAAATCAAGCCGTCGTGCATGGCGTTATCCACGGCGCGGTCGGGTAGGTCATAGCTGTGGGCGGGGCGGTTATGGCAATCCATGCAGTCCATGGTGCGTTTGGTGAGACCAGCGCCATCGGGCTTGGCGTCGGGAGTGGCGTAGACGGTTTTCTTGCCGTTGTCGTCGTATTCCACCCAGGGGATGGTCTGGCGGGCTTCGTCGGAATGGCCGTAGCGGATCACGACTCCGGGGCCGAGGTGGGTGCCGTGGATGCCGATACCGTTGTTTCCGCCGCCAATCCTCATCAGCAGGACGGTCTTGGTGAGGCTGTTGGTTTCATCGTCGGCGTATTTGGAGATGACTTTCACGCGGTCTTCGCCGTACTTCTGCGGCCAGTGGCATTGTTCGCAGGTTTCGCGGGCGGGACGCAGGTTGGTGACCGGGGTGGGGATGGGCTCGGGATAGGTGTGGAACGTGACGGCGAAGACCTGGCCCACGCCGGAGAGTTTGCTTTTCACGAACCAGCCGGCGCCGGGACCGATGTGGCACTTCACGCACTCCACGTTGGAGTGCGGAGAATTCTGGTAGGCGGTGAATTCGGGCTGCATGACGGTGTGGCAGGTCTGGCCGCAGAAAGTCACGGAATCCATGTAATTGACGGCGCCGTAGGCGAACTGGCTGGCGATGGCGAGGTTGAGCAGAGTGGTCAAAGTAACGAAGTAGACCAGCTTGCGCAACTCCGGGTTGTGCCAGTTGAGCGGCGGGAAGCCGGGCGGATAAATGCCCTTGCGTCCCTCGCGTCTGCGCTTGAGCCAGATGCCCAGCGGAACCATGATCAGGCCCGTGAAGAAAGGCGCCGGCAGGCCTAGAAACACCAGGATGCCGATGTAGGGGCTGTTGGCTTCGCCCTTCAGGGTGGTGGGCAGCAGGAAGAGCCAGAAGACTACGGTGGTGGTCACGATGACCACGCCGGCCAGGCTGACCCAGTTGTTTGACAGGTAGACGAACGGGGACAGCCAGCCCCGGCGGCTTATATCGGATTGATTTGGCGTCATGCTTTGGGTATCAGTCTCCCGCGGTCTTCACCGGCTCGCGCTCTGGAGGGTGCTCCTTCTTTTTTACACTAAATCCAGTCAGAAAAGCCGTGTTGAGCGGGTAAACGTCGGGATCGAAGATGACCGAGTAGAAGTGCCACACGACGATCGCCAGGGTGGCGAGGATGGCCTCGTACAGATGAACCGACGTAGCCACGTCGAGCCAGCTCTTGGGCAAGTATTTCAAGACCACGGTGTTGGCCCAAAGGAACGTCCCGGAAACAATCATGACGACCGCGCCCCAGACCACGGCCCAGTATTCGGCCTTCTCGATATAACTGTGCGGCGAACGGGGCGGCGGCTCGGAACCCAGGCCCAGGTTGTAGGCGAAGCCTGCCAGGGCCTCGCGGGGGTCATCCATTTTGGGCAGCATCTCCGTCCAGTGATGGCGCAGCTTGCGGCTGGCGACGAGCGAGACCAGGTGGGTGACGGCGACGGCCGTGAACACGGCGGCGGCGATGCGATGAATCAGGCTGCGCACGGCGTACCTGCCTTCCAACATCAGCAGGGGGCGCGCCCACCAGGTGTCGGGATATTTGAGGGCGAAGCCGGTCCAGATCAGAGTGAGGAACGAGAGCGCCATGACGGCATGCTGGACGCGTTCGAAGGGCAACATGCGAAGCTCGCCGTGGCCGGCCGCGGCCATGCGGCCGGGTTGCGCAGGCCGAACCCGAAAACGCAGTTTGACCAGCTTGCGGATCCAATCGCCGCCCTGGTGGAGCATCATGAGGCCGATGGTGACGGGGATTAGCAGCAGGTAGAACTGACGCACCCAGCGCAGCACCGGGGTTTCGGATTTTTCGGTGATGTGCACCTGACTGATGGCGAAACGGGTACCGGCGCCGGCGTGGCACCGGCCGCAAGTTTTGGGCAGGTTTTTCGGGTTGATGGTCGACTTGGGATCGGATGACGGCAGGATGTTATGCACCCCGTGGCAACTCGAGCAGTTGGCTACGGTTTGGGAGCCGGCCTTGTCGGCGAGGCCGTGGTAGGAAGCGTCAAAGCTGACTACGCGATCGGAGGGCAGCCCAAAAGAGCTGGTCAGCCGCACATCTCCGTGGCAACTGCCGCAGGTATCGCGAATGTGCGTGGGATTGACCATGGAAGAGGTGTTGCCGGGCTTGAGGATCTTGTGTTCGCCATGGCAATCGTTGCAGATGGGCGCCTGGGTGACGCCCCGTGCGAGGGCTTGGCCATGCACGCTGGCGCGGTATTGATCGACGACTTCGCTGTGGCACATGCCGCAGGTGTCGGGGACGGCCTTACGAAACTCCTCGGACTGCGGGTACAGCAGCTCGTGGGCGCTGCCGTGGCACATAGCGCAATCAGGGGCGCCTTCGTTGCCATTTTTGCGAGCCAGGCCGTGAACGCCGAGGGCATAGTCGCCGGCCTGGTCCGGATGGCAACTGGCGCATTGGGGTTTGGGGATGTTGGCGGGGTGAGGATACTGGTCGTGGGATTCGTGGCAAGTATCGCAAGGCAACCCGGCGTGGGCGCTTTTTTTGAGCTTCTGGGACTGGTCGTGACACGAAGAACAGTCTGCCACGGGCAGCTCCGCCGCACTGGCATTGGCGCCGGCCAGGATGAGCGAAAGGCCGAATAGGGCAGAACCGAGCGCTCGGCCGGTGATTCGAAGTGCCCGGCTCTTCATGACAATTACACTCCCGCTTGGGATGTCTGAATCCAGGCCTGATACGCGTAGGCAACGGCCAGAATGATGCCGTAAACCAACGCGACCACGGTGAGGATTTTGCCCCATTTGTCGATCTGATCGAGCTTGTGGGCTACCACGGTTTGGTCGGCGCCGCCGCCATCGAACACGTGCAGGTTGTCGTCTTCATGGCTCGCAACAGCCTTGCGCCACACCAAAAGACCGATGACGGCGAGGGCCAGTAGGACCCAGGGATACAGGAACGGAAGCAAACTGATTTTCATAAGATCATCTCCAGATTACCGTTAGTTCACATCACAGTTGAATTTGCGGCCTTGGGCCGGCGGTGATTCCGCTACCCGCGGGGCCCAAGCCGTGCTTATCGAAAGTTTTCCCGGTGGCTTCCTCGATGGCATCCACAACCAAAAGCAAATAGGCATCCAGTGCGCACCGGACCTGTTGGCGGGTTTCGCAGGAGCCGTCGCGAGCCTGATCGGCGCAAACCGAGCAGACGTTGCGGCGAATGGCTTCAATGTACTGCTGGATATCGTCGCTCTGGACAGACTGGATGGCTTGGGCCACTTGCGGAAAGAGGCGGAACAGGGCGCAACTGGAGGGTTGTTCCAGGCCGCACTGACCCTCTACGGTACGTTCGGTGCAAACGCCACAGATCCGGTTGCGGACTAGAACCTCGAGTTCTGCCAGTGAGCGATCCATATCTGAACCTCGTTTCGCCTGAACCAAGAGCAATGCACGCCGAAGTCCAAGCGGGCAGCAACCCAAACTATGGGGTTTTGCAACGTTTTGGGCTGCAATGCCGGTGAAGTGGGGCTATTGACGCAGATTCGGAGTTGATTGTGTGGGTTATTTCGCTTGCGATCTCCGGACTGTGGGGTTTTGCGATACGCAAGGCAGCGGCCATGATGGCTAGCAGAACAGTATTCAGGGGATCTTGCTCCGAAACCACCGAAACAATCCCGGCTTCCCAAGCCTGGGCAAGGAATTGAGGATCCTGCAGTTCGTGGCGGGTGATCAGGACAACCCGCTCAGGGTTGGAGAGGGGGAGGGGCAGCCGCCTGAACGACTCTTCGTCCAGGACCATCACACAATGCTGCGAGAGGTCGGGGCGATCGACGGGCTGGATGTGCCAGGCGCAGCTACGGGTCAGGGCTTCCCGAACCGTCGCGGCGTACTGGCCGTCAGCAATCGAAAGCTGAACCGTTTGCATCATGCACGACTCCACGCCTCCGCCTTCCATCGGCTGCTACTTCTTCTCGACGTAGCCGTCCAGGGACTTATTCTTGGCGTAATACTTGCCGGCGTCGGTCAAGTTCTTGTTCATGGCGTCCTTATCAGCGACGGTCTTCTCATGACAGTAAGTGCAAGCTTTCTTAGTAGCCTTCGAGTAATCCGGTTTGCCATACGAGGCCGTGGAGCAAACCAGGAAACCGCCCAGCAAAATAACAGCGGGCAAAGCAATTTTCCAATGGGACATGATGCCTCCGCCCAATAAGGTAGCAATTGCATCACCATGCACCTATCTTCAAACGCAGCAGAGGCTTGAAGAAATATTCACCATGCGGATGGGGGCAATTCCCCCCGAAATAGCGGCATGCTGGGCCAATTCCCCCAAATCGCTTGATATAATCCAAGTACGTGTCGTGAGAATGTCTAAGATCATCCCAGGCTGGCAGAAAACCAGCGTGCTCGAAACCGTGTTCGACCAGCTTTCGGACGCGTTAGTCCTTTATGATCCTGAGTTTCGGATTACCGGCGTCAACCGGTCGGCGGAAAGGCTGTTTGGCGTTTCCTCGGAGGAGATGCTGGGAAAGCACTGCCAGGATGTTTTCAAGTGCGAGCTTTGCGAACCCGGTTGCGGCGTTCTGGTGGGACTGAACCAGGCGCCCGCGGCGCCTCATTCCACGGTGCGGCTGCACACCGCCAACGGCATGGAACGGCTGGTGGTGATGCGCACCACGCAGATGTTCGACGATGCCGGCAACCTGAGCGGGGTGGTGGCCACCATCAAGGACATCACCGACGAGGCGGCGCCCCAGAAGCGGGAAGTGATCGCCGAATCGCCGTCCATGCGGGAAGTGCTGAATTTTGTGCGGCGGGTGGCGGCCAGCGAAGCCACTACAATTCTGCTGGAAGGCGAGAACGGGACCGGCAAGGACCTGATCGCCAAGACGCTGCATTACCAGAGCGTGCGCCAGGCCGAGCCGTTTATCGCCATCAATTGCGCGGCCATTCCCGATTCGCTGCTGGAGAGCGAACTGTTCGGGTATGAAAAGGGCGCGTTCACGGATGCGCGGTCGCAAAAGCGGGGCATTTTCGAACTGGCCGACAAGGGCACGCTGTTCCTGGACGAAATCGGCGAGATCCCGCTGATGCTGCAGGCCAAGTTGCTGCGGGTGCTGGAGGAGCAGACCTTCCGCCGGCTGGGCGGCCTGAAAGACATCAAACTGGATCTGCGGGTGGTGGCGGCCACCAACAAGAACCTGCGGGAAGCCGTGAAAGAAGGGGCTTTCCGGCAGGATCTGTACTTCCGGCTCAACGTGATCCAGATCCTGATCCCGGCGCTGCGGGAGCGCGTCGAGGACATCGTGCCGCTCACGAAGTTTTTCGTCGAGCACTACAATCGCAAGTTCAAACGCAACATCGAGGGGTTGAATGAGGCGGCCGCCAGGCTGTTGATGAGCCACGACTGGCCGGGGAACGTGCGCGAGTTGCGCAACGCCATCGAGCGGGCCATGATCCTGGAGGAGTCGGCGCAGATCACGCCGGCCAGCCTGCCGATTGCGATTTCGCGCCCCGAATCCGGGACGGTCTTGCCGGTTCCGGCCAGCACCAACCTGCCCACGGATGGCCTTTCGCTCGAAGACAACGAACGCAACCTGCTGGCGCGGGCGCTCGAAAAGACCAACGGCAACCAGACCCAGGCGGCGCGATTGCTGCGCATCACGCGGGATACGCTGCGCTACAAGATGAAGAAATTCAACTTGCGGTAGGCGCCCGCGGCGCCAACATCGACAAGAGCGGTCGCCGGAGTCAGAAGGCAGAAGTCAGAAGAACAGAATCAACCCAGGCGGCTAATTCGTGTGCGCCGGCACGAAAACGATGCGCGGCGCGGTGGCGCCAGTGTCCAGCAGCCACAACGGGCCCGAGCCGAATTCATTCAAACGGAACAGAGTCCCCATGGGCACCAGCGTGCTCGGCGTACAATCGCAGGAGAAAGTGCTGCGGCTGCTGGCGGCGAGGTCGAAAGCCACGACGTCCTGGGCCGCGGAACTGGCTACGTAGAGTTTGGCGCCATCCTGCGAAAAACCGATACCGACGGCGGAAGCCAGACTGTCATCCGGCTGCGCGATGGTCTGCACGCCGGCTGCGCCGGCGGCGTCGCGGATGAACAGGAGGCCCGCGGCGGGATCCAGCACGGCGGCATCGTGACCGCCCGGGGCGAAAGCCACCAGGGCGCCGGCGGCGGCTGGGATAAGACTGCGATTCTGGCCGTTCACGCTGAGCAGCCGCACGGAACCACCGGAGACGCTGAGAAGATAAACACCGTCATCGCTGATAGCGAAGCTTGCGACGAGGGCGGTGGGCTGCCGCGGGCGGCCGGCGGCGGAGGGAGTGCGCTGACGCGAGCGGCCGGCGGGAGCGGCTGAGGGCTGCGCACCGCCGGTAGCGGGGAGGGTGACCGTCCCGGCCAGCGTGGGAGCGCTTGGCAGGCCTTGGAAGACCTGGGCTTTCCCAGGGGTGAAGAGAGCCGCGGAAGTGCCGGACGGGCTGAAGACCACACGCTGCGGAATGAAGCTGATGCCGCTCAGGCTGATTTCCACGGGGCCGGCGGAAGTCAGGCCGAAGAAGTGGAGCGCGCCGTCCGCGGACACTACAAAGGCCGAATCCTGCCGGGGCGCAACATAGGCGGCCGTGAGATCCAGGCCAAGGTTGATGGGATCGCCGAT
>JBEKYE010000252.1:0-7527 GCA_049511275.1 Bryobacteraceae bacterium | reverse complement strand
GGCGCTATTGAAGGAGTGGGAGGACGTGGCCCAGTTGATCGAAGCCAACAGCTGATGTCAACCCCAAACCAGCCAATCGTTGGGAGCGGTGGGCACCCACGTCATCTCGGGAAGAACCGGCAATTCTTCGTGCTTCTGGTCGTGAATGTAGGCCCGGACAATGGCCATCGCGTGTTCCTTGGCCTTTGCCTCGCTAAACTGACGGGCGCCGTGAATGGTCGTGTCCGGACCGTAGACCAGCACTTTCCACTCGTTGAACTCGGCAACCACGAAAACGGTGAGGTAGTGATATTGCGCCTTAAACCCGGACATCGGTCGAAACATAGTCGCCTCCAGGGGCCAGCTACCCGGGTTCACGGCAAAGTCATACGGCCGCCGGGCTTCCCAGCACGAGTATAGGACCGCCGGACCTGAAACTCAAGAGTCGATCCTCACTTTTTGGAGTCCGCCGGTCCGCGTATTAGAATAAATCGGCAGTGAGGCGCTTCCCCATCCGGCTAGCTGCGTTGCTCCTGGCAGCTTCGCTGATTCATGCGAAGCGCCTGCCCATCCGGACCTACACCACGGCCGATGGCCTGGCCCGGGATCACATTCGCTGTATCGTTCAGGACTCGCACGGCTTTCTCTGGTTCTGCACGGCCGAAGGACTCTCGCGCTTCGACGGATACCAGTTCACCAATTACCATACCGGGCAGGGCTTGCCCGGCAATGTGGTCACCGACTTTCTCGAGACGCGCGAGGGCGACTACTGGGTCTCCACCACCGACGGACTCGCCCGGTTCGACCCGAAGGGCGCCGGCGCATCCCGATTCCACCGTTATCCGTTGGGCGCCCAGGGCAAGCTGATCGAGGCCAAAGTGCGGGAGGACGCCGCAGGTGGAATCTGGTGCGGCACGCGCACCGGCCAAGGCATCTTCTATCTGGGACCGAAGGATACGGCCTTTCGCCGCGTCGATGTGCCGATGACCGATCCGTTCGTTACGGCGCTCCAGATTGACCGCCGCGGAGCGTTATGGGTCGGCACGCTGAATGGACTCTACCGCCGCGATCCCGACGGGACTACCCGGTCATTCACCACCGCCGACGGCCTGCCGAACACATCCATCATGGCTCTGCTGGAAGACCATGATGGCGGATTGTGGGTGGGCACGCGGCTCGGTTTGGTGCATCTGGACGCCGCGTCGAAGCTCACGCGGGTGTACTCGACGAAAGACGGCCTTCCCGGTGCGCGCATCGAATCGCTGCTCGAAACTTCGGATGGAAAGTTGTGGGTCGGCACCGTGGAAGGACTTGCCGAATGGACTCCCTCGCAGCCCGTGGAAGGGCGCGAGTTCCAGGGTTACACGGCGGCGCAGGGGTTGAGCGCCAGGACCGTGGGCGCGCTGGCCGAAGATCGCGATGGGAATCTCTGGATCGGCACCTTCGGCTCCGGCGCCATGAAGATGGCCCGCAACGGGTTCACCACCTTCACGGAATCGGACGGAGCACCTTCGGTGGCGTCGCTTATGGAAAGCCGGCGAGGCGAAATGTGCATCGCCTACCGGACTAAGGACAGCCTGCTCCTGGGCAAGTTCGACGGCCGGAGATTCATTCCCATCCGGCCGGCCTGGCCCAGCCAGATCACGTATTTTGGATGGGGCCGGGGACAGGCGGTGGTGCAGGACGCGGCCGGGGAATGGTGGATCGCGACCGGTCACGGACTCTGCCGCTTTGCCGCCGCGGCTGGCGTGGAGGGCCTGGCGGGCGCGCGTCCGAAGGCCATCTACACCCAGCGCGATGGACTCGCCGGCGACGAAATCTTCGCCGTGTTTGCGGACTCGCGCAACGGCATCTGGATCGGGACCATTGGCCTGGGGAACCAAGATGGACTGGCATATTGGGACCGGAACAGCCAGCGCGTGCACGCCTTCTCCGAGGCGGATGGCCTGCCTGCGAAGCCGGTTCCGACTGCCATTGCCGAGGACCGCGCGGGCGGCATCTGGGTGGGCCTGTACCACGGCGGAGTGGCGCGCTATCGTCACGGACGGTTCACGGTATTCGGAGACCGCGATGGCGTCTCCGGCGTTCCGCAGTCGCTTTTCGTCGATTCCGCGGGGCGGCTCTGGATCGGGAGTTCGCGGGGCCTGATCCGCATTGACGATCCCACCGGGGAACGGCCGCACCTGGTTTTCTACGGCGCCGCGCAAGGCCTCTCGAGCAGCGATGTCAGCGGGCTGAGCGAAGACCGCTGGGGACGCATTTATGCCGCCACGGGCCGCGGCATCGACCGGTTCGAGCCGCAACCCGGGAGCCTGGGCCGCATCCAGCGATACACCACCGCGGACGGCGTTGCTCCGGGCGCGCTCGATCTGGCATTTCGGGACCGGCAGGGGAGCATGTGGTTCAGCACGCCGCTGGGCCTTTCGCAGCTTGTTCCCACCGTGGACCGCCCGCAGTCTCCGCCTCCGGTGCTGGTTACCGGTCTGAGCGTGGGCGGCGTGGCGCAATCCATCTCCGACCTGGGACAGACCGCCGTCTCCGGGTTGCGGCTGCCGCAAAGCCCGTTGCGCGTCGACTACGTGGGTCTCGGTTTCTTGCCGGGCGAGACGCTTCGTTATCAATACATGCTGGAAGGCGCGGATCGCGATTGGAGCGCGCCCACCGATCAGCGCACCGTCATCTACGCCAGGCTGGCGGCGGGGAGTTACCGTTTCCTGGTGCGCGCGGTGACGGGCGACGGCGTCTCCAGCCCGCAACCAGCGAGTGTCGCATTCACGATTCTGCCGCCGGTTTGGCGCACCTGGTGGTTCCTGCTGGCCTGCGGGACCGCGGCCGCGCTGCTCATTTATGCGCTGTACCGGTACCGGCTGGCGCAGTTGCTGGCGGTGGCCAACGTGCGGACACGCATCGCCACGGACCTGCATGACGATATCGGATCGAGTCTCTCGCAGATTGCGATACTGAGCGAAGTGGCGCAGCGGGAAGCGGGCAAGGACGCGCGCAATGGGACGCCACTTTCGGAGATCGCGGGAATTTCGCGCGAGCTGGTGGATTCCATGAGTGATATCGTGTGGGCCATCAATCCCGACCACGACCGGCTCACCAATTTGGTGTACCGCATGCGGCGATTCGCGGCCGACCTGCTCGGCGCGCAAGGGATCGCGCTCGAGTTTCGCTCGTCGGTGGCCGATCACGACTTGCGGATCGGAGCGAATGTCCGGCGGCAGATCTACCTGGTTTTCAAAGAGGGCATCCATAATATCGCGCGGCATTCGGGTGCGAGCCGCGTGGAGGTGGAGCTGGATCGCGCCGGAGACGGCCTGGTCTTGCGCTTGAGCGACGACGGCAAGGGCTTCGATATGGCCGCGGAGAACGACGGCCATGGACTGATCAACATCCGAAAGCGCGCCGCTGCTTTGGGCGCCGGGGTGGAATGGCAGTCCGTGCTGGGCCAGGGGACCACGCTGCGCATGACAGCGCGGCTGGAGCCCGGGAAGAACCTAGCATTATTGAGGGGCAGAATGACCGGGCGTTTCCGGTAGGCTGGTAGTTTGGGAATCAACGCATCAGAGAAGCCGCGGGAAACCGGCGGACCGATCAGCGTGGCGATCATCGAAGATGACCGCCGCATTCGCGACGGTCTGGGGACGCTCATCAACGGCACCGGCGGTTATCGTTGCCACCTGGTGTTCCGGTCCATGGAGGATGCGCTGGCGCGCGCCTGGAGCGAAGTTCCGGATGTCGCCCTGGTGGACATCGGGCTGCCCGGCATGTCGGGCATAGAGGGACTTTCGCGTCTGCGCGAAAAATATCCCGGGGTGGCGCTGCTGATGCTCACCATCTATGAGGACGATGAGCGGATCTTTGAGGCTCTGTGCGCCGGAGCGAGCGGCTACCTGCTCAAGAAGACTCCGCCCGACAAGCTGCTGGAGTGCCTGGGGGAAGTGTTGCAAGGCGGCGCACCGATGTCGCCGGAAGTGGCGCGGCGGGTGCTGCGGCTGTTCCGCGAGATTCGCCCGCCCGAGCGCGTGGAATACGACCTGACGCCGCATGAGCTGCGCCTGCTTCGCCTGTTGGTGGAGGGCCACAATTATCAGAGCGCCGCGGCCGAACTGGGTGTGAGTTTCAGCACCATCAACTTTCACATGCAGAACATCTACGGAAAGCTCCAGGTGCACTCTAAGTCGGAGGCGGTAGCGAAGGCGCTGCGGCAGCGGCTGGTGAAATAGGTTAGTCCCACGCAACTGGCAGTGTTGAGGGTACGCGGCCAGCGGCACCTTTATACAATGCTCCTAATGAATCCCGGAGGTGGATTCGTCCAAGGAGGAGATTTCCAGGTTGGAGTATCGGCTGATCACAGTGCACCAATGAAACATCCCGGCTTCATTACCGCGCTAATCGCGCTCGCCGGATTGCCGGCGGTATTCGCGCAGACTCCAGCGCTCACGTACATCCCGAACTCCTCAGTCAAGCTCTATCAGGTGAACGGCGATTGCGACTGGGCCGTATGGGACGCCACCATCAACAACAAAACGCCCACCTGCAAACCTACCGCCAGCCAGACGGCCACCAAGGCCGATGTGCTGGGCGACGACGTCCCCGTCGCATTTGAGAACAACGGCGAACTGATCGTCACCTTCGGCGACACCATCGGTGCACTCGGTTACAACGCGTGGACCAATGTGCAGAATACCTTCCAATGGGATGCGCACGACCCGATTGCGCACAGCACCACGGTGAATGCGTCGGATGGATTGCTGCTCAGTTTTTTCCTGAACGGCACTCATGGTCTGGAAATCCAGCCCCCGCCGCAGCCGAACGGAACGGCGGTCGATATGGGAGCGGACAACGTTCCGAATACGGGAGTCAGCCTGAATGGCACCATTTACCTGGGAATTAAGACCGGGTCAGTGAATGTCGGGCCGGGTGACAATGACGGCAGCGGCAGTTACTCCGTGCTGGCGACGTTCAATGAGAACACCCTGGCGTTCGGGTCGGGAAGAACCATCTCCAGTTTGCCGAACGGGCACTTTGTCAGCCCGACATTCTACCTGGCGCCGGCCGGTACGCTGGGCACTCCGGCGCCGGTGTCGCCGGAACCCGTGATGCTGATTTTCGGCCTGGGAGAATACCGGGCCAGCAACATCTATCTGTCGATCATTCCTTCCACTCAGTTCGCCGGCGGCGTGGATCAGAACGGGAATCCGGCCACGCGTTATTTCTCCGGGATGAGCAATGGGGAGCCCACCTGGTCATCGAGCGAATCGGCCGCGGTTCCGATTGTCACCGATCTCAACGCGGCCAGCCCGACCGTCGGTAATCTATCCGCGTTTTATTCGCAGCCGTTGGGGCTGTGGCTGATGATGTTCGACGGAGGCCGCGGCAACAGCCTCACCAGCGGGATGTACTTCACCTATGCGCCTAAGCCGTGGGGACCATGGAGCAAACCGCAGCTTGTGTTCAATGACTGCCGCGACAAAGGACTCGGCAACTTCGTTTTTTACTACTATGGAACCGCCGCTCAGAACGATTGCCCGAGCGCCATGCCGGCGGGGGTGACTGCGGCCCCGAATTCGGCTGGCCCGTCGGGTCCCACTATCGGCGACCAGACGAAGACCGATCCGGCCACCACACGCGGCGGCACGTACGCTCCCATGATGGTGGAGCGCTTCACCATCATTTCGGGCAGCACGCTGAAAATCTTCTATATGTTTTCGACGTGGAACCCCTATGCCGTGGTGATGATGGAATCGGATTTCACGATCACGCCTCCGCCGGCGATTTCGCTGGTGGCCAATGCGGAAGGCGAAAGCCCCACCATCGCGCCCAATACTTGGGTGGAGATCAAGGGAGCGAACCTCGCGCCCCCGGGAGATACGCGTATCTGGCAGGCCTCGGACTTCGTTGCCGGCCAGATGCCCACTCAGTTGGACGGAGTCAGCGCCACGGTCAACGGAAACGCGGCTTACGTGTACTACATCAGCCCGACGCAGGTGAACATCCTGACGCCGTCCGACGCCATGTCGGGAGCAGTGCAGGTGGTGGTGACCAATAATGGGCCGGCGAGCGCAGCCTACACGGCGCAGGCGCAGCCGCTTTCGCCATCGTTCTTTGTGATCGACGGCGGGCCATACGTCCTCGCGCAACACGGTGCCGACAACAGCCTGGTTGGCCCGGCGAGCTTTTCGGTACCCGGCTACACATTCACGCCCGCCAAGCCGGGCGAGACCGTGGTGCTCTACGCCAATGGCTTTGGACCGATTTCTCCGGCGGTGGTGAGCAGCGCGTCCTCGCAAACGGGAACTCTCAACCCGCTGCCCACCGTGACGATTGGCGGGACGCCGGCCACTGTCAACTTTGCCGGCATCAACGGACCGCCTGGCCTGTTCCAGTTCAACGTGGTAGTGCCGCCAAACGTGCCGTCCGGCGACAACACGCTCACGGCAACGTACAATGGCGCCACCACTGCGCCGATGGCGCTGATCACGATATTGGGATCCGCGCCGGCTACGGTTGACACCTTCTATGTCGCGTTGAACGGGAACGATTCCTGGAGCGGCACGCTGGCCGATCCCAATCCCGCGAATACGGACGGGCCGTTCGCGACCTTCGACCACGCCCGGGCCGCCGTTCGGGCCCTCAACAAGACGGGACTGAAGCAAGTAGCTGTACAGTTCCGCGGCGGGACATACTTCCTGCCCGCGACCGAAACGCTCGCGGCGGCCGACTCGGGCTCGGCAACCACCCAAATTGTGTATCAGAATTATCCGGGCGAATCGCCGATCATCAGCGGAGGCGTGCGCGTTCAGAACTGGACCAATGTGAGCGGCGATACATGGAAGACCACGCTGCCGGCATCCACGCAGTATTTCGAGAACCTGTTTTACAACGGAGTGCGGAGGCTTCGGCCGCGCCTGGGCGGGTCGTTGGGCACATATTACCGCTACGTTGGTCCGGTCTATTTGAGTGGGCCGGCCCCGCCGGCCAATTCGCCGGATCCGAATTGTTCGGAGTATTTTGCGGGCAGCGGCTGGCAATGCTTTGACCGCTTCCAGTACAACCCCACGGACCCCATCGTGAGCACGTGGAAAAACCTCGCTCCGCCGACCGGTAACCATTGTAGCGAGCCTGCCGGTAATCCGGCGCTGGCCGGCGATATCGAGCTGGTGAATTTTGAGCAATACAGCGTTTCCAAGATGCGCCTCAGTTGTGTGGACACGGTGAACCACATCGTTTACCTCACAGGCGTCACTGCCACTGAAGCCGACCACCCCACCTCTCACGGTTTCATCCCCAACCACCGCTATTTGATCGAGAACGTGGAAGACGAATTGACCCAGCCGGGACAATGGTTCCTGGACCGCTCGGCGACTCCGTGGACACTCGCGTATCTTGCCAATCCGGGCGAGAATCCGAACACCGATACGGTGATGGTTCCTCAACTCACGCAGGTCCTGGTGGCGTCGAATCTGCAGTTTGTGACGTTTCAGGGATTGACCTTTGAGCACGACAACTATACGATGCCCACCACGGGGTATGACGGGACCA
>JBEKYE010000251.1:0-7586 GCA_049511275.1 Bryobacteraceae bacterium | reverse complement strand
CTGGCCGCGCCCTGCGCCGCGAATCCGATTTCCACTCCCTTGACGGCCTGCATGGAAACAACCGCCTGGGCCAGACGGCCATCCAGACGCGAGTCCCACGTGATATGCGAGCCGAGCCCCGGAGGAACGCCGTGCGCCACCACTTCAAAAACGCCGCCCACAGTGTCGCCGGTCCGGTAGGCTTCGTCGACCACTTCTTTCATGCGCGCTTCCACCTGGGGGTCGGCGCAGGCCAACAGCACCTGGTCTTTCCGGCTGAGGGCCACGATCTCCTCCCACCCCACCGGGCGCTCCAGCCGCACGTCCCCCACGGCAACGACATGGCTGAGAACCTGGATGCCGAATTCCCCAAGCAGCGCTTTGGCCAGCGCGCCCGCTGCCACCCGGGCGGCGGTCTCCCGGGCGCTGGCGCGCTCCAAAATATACCGGGCGTCGTGAAAATTGTACTTGATCGCGCCCGCCAGGTCGGCATGACCCGGCCGCGGCCGGGTGACCGGCTTGCGCTGGTCTTCGCCGCCGTCGATGTCTTCCACCGGAAGGGCTTCCATCCAGTTCTGCCAGTCGGCATTGCGGATGACGATGGCTACCGGCGAGCCGATGGTACGCGAATGGCGCACCCCGGCGACGATTTCCGCCCGGTCCGTCTCGATTTTCATGCGCCCGCCGCGGCCGTAGCCCTGCTGCCGCCGCCACAACTCCCGGTTGACGGCATCGAGCGATACCGGCACGCCGGCCGGCAGACCGGTGAGCATCGCTACCAGGCACTCGCCATGGGACTCTCCGGCGGTTTCGAAACGCAGCATAGGGCGAGAATTGTTATCGTAGCAGACTGGAACAATTGCTTGCGTTTGTTCGTATTAGGATTGTGAACGGAGATCTGGCATGGTGAAGTTTCTGCTTTGGGCGATTCTGCTGTTTTTGTGCTGGCCGTTGGCCCTGTTGGCCCTGGTTCTCTACCCCGTGGTGTGGCTGATGCTGCTCCCGTTTCGCCTGGTAGGGATCGCCGTGGAAGGCGTCCTCGAACTGGTCTGGGCGCTGATTACCCTGCCCGCCCGAGTGCTGCGCGCGATCTAGACGGCGCGGCGTCGATGCGTCAAACCGCCCGCCGGCCCATGGTGAGTTGGATCACCAGGACCGCCAGCGAAAGCACCAGGAGAATGTGAATGAAGCCGCCCAGCGCCCCGGTGGTGAACCATGCAACCAGCCAGACGATCGCCAAGAGCATGGAAACGACCCAGAGCATTCTGCCTTGGGCTAAGCAATTGGAGTGCCACCTCCAGGTAACGAGAAAAACGCCGGCGTTGAGCCACGGCGCTGGTTCGGTGTTCCGGTAAGGGACTCGCGAGAGAAACTAAGAGGGCAGCCGCAGTTCCACCGGCGCCGGAATGCCCGGCTGCTGGAAGGCCCGCGAACCCTGTGTGCGGAATTCGTAGCGCTCGATCGCCACGGCGGCGCCCCGTTCGTTGCTGCGCACCACGCAGCCGTAAATCATCAGCTTCATCGGGCAGGAATCGTTCAACAGAACCGGCCAGTTCATCGACAATTCGACCGGCATGCCGCTGGTCAGCATGTTCTCGGTGGTGAACCACACGCCGCCGCTCGATATGTTCATGGTCTTGCCGGTGCCCGTCTCGGCGATGCGCTGACCGTAGAGCATCTTGTAGCGGACTTCCTGCTCGATCAGGAAACGCTGTTTGGTGCGCCGTTCGCGCTCCACGAACCTGGTTCCGACTTTGTCCTGTGTTTGGATCTCGATCACGGATACCGCCTTCTCTGGCAGAGTACCGTGGACCAGCCGCGCGCTCAATATCTCTTTGGTTATTTGGGGGGCGCTAACGGGCTTCCGGCGGCGGCCCCGCCATAGTCCTACAAGATATTGATCACGAACAAGTTAGATGGACTGGACCCGGCTACTCCGAAGCGCTTGCAGGGGGCCAGACTCCGGGCCGGCCGGAAGCCCAAAAAAAGATTGCGAAAAGCGTAAATAATTCTGGACTTTAAGATCTTAAATTGCTACTCTTAAACCAACACAGACAGCATCCTGGCGGCGAGTCCCCTCCCGCCGCCAACCCCTCTGAGTGCAGGCCCCGAGCAACCCCGCTCGGGGCCTTTTCAATTTGGCCCCGACCTCGGAGCCGCCAGGACCCCGAACCGCCCTGCCTGCGAGTTAACTGGTTTATTTTCAATAATGAAAAATATTTTGCAAAAATAGTAAAAAGTAGTGGACAAACAGATCCTAAACTGATAATCTTTAAACAACACAGACAGCATCCTGGCGGTGAGTCCCCTCCCACCGCCACTCTCTGAGTGCAGGCCCCGAGATACCCAGCTCGGGGCCATAACTTTTTTGTCCGGCTGTAAACCGCGTTCCGATGTGCGCCACCACCGTGGGAAGCCGTGAAGAACCCGCCCGTCACCTGGCCCGGCAGTCCTGTTTTGTGCATGCTCGCTATTCTGCCACCACTAGAACAACCGGTCCTGTTTCTTCAGGTTCCCGAAGTTTCCAATGTTGGCGATCGAAAAGGAGAAGTACTCCAGGGTCTCATCGCGGATTCCCACGTTGTACCGCCGGTACTGAAAGCTCAAACCGCAGCAATCCGTGTTGTAGGTCACCTGCGTGGTGGTATAGAGCAGCACTTGCTGGCGATAATCGTAAATGAAGTCGACGGCCGCGTTCCACCCGCGGTGATTGGTGTCGCCATATCCCACCCGCCCGCGGAACTGGTTGGCATAGGGAGTCAGCAGCGGACTGTTATGCACTTCATTGTTGCCGCCCGAAATCACGTATTTCTTCCAACGGTAGTCCACCGACATGGTGCTGTTGACGATGGCGCGCACGCGCGGATCGTAATCCGTCTGCCATTGGACATTGAGGCCGTTGATGGGACTGGCGCGAAACGTGGAAACCACCGGTGATGTGCTGCGCGGCCCCACCAGGAAGGCGTAGCCGGTCAAATCCGCAGTGCTCTCGAATACGTTACGCTGCCCGGAGACCAGGGCGCCGCCGAACGTCGGGTCGAAATAGCGCTTCTGCGCTATTTCCCAGGTAAAAACTTCCCGCAAGGTATTGCCCTTTTTGGCATAGAGGCGGTTGGCCAGGGCAATCTCCACCTCGTTGGTATTCGATTGAAGATCGTTCTCATCGAAGCGGATGAAGCGGTTGAACTCGTTGCCGATCCCCGTGACGTACCGGTACGTGGCGCGCGGCTCGATCACGTGCTTGAGTTTGTCTCCCAGAAACGACTTCCCCCTGTACAGACGCTCAAGCGTCGGAAAAACCAGGTCCAGCGAGAAATCGCGCGCGCTGCGCACGACGTTGGCGCCCACTGTCTGATAGTTACCGAGGTATGGCTGCTGCGACTCCGAGTAGAACGTCTCGTCGATGCCCAGGCTGGGCACCAGATGGAAGTCCCCGAGGTGAAACGCCGTCGTCACGTGCGGCGCGAAGCGGGTGCGATTCGTCAAGGCGCTGGTTTGGAAGCGGGAAATCAGGTTATAGTTGGCGTCGAAAAACGGCTCGGAGCGGAACAGCAGGCCCGCCGACGATTCAAAGGAAAACCACAACGGCAGCCCGTCGACGGTGACAAGGTCGTGGTCGCGGCTGCTCAACTGCACCTCCGGCAGCTTGCGGATGGTCACCGCGTCGGTCAGGTAGCTCACCTGGTCGGTCACCGGGTTGGTAACGGCGATCTCGGACGTCTGAAAATTCTGAATGCGCGACGCCACCAGATCCACCGTGAACGTGGACCAGTTCTTGTCGATGAATCCCGCCGAGTGAATTTCCGAGCCGATGGCTTCGTTGAACGACTGCGTCCAATCCTGTTGGAATCGAAACGACGAGATGTAGCTGAGATTGCCGCGCGCGGTCCAGCCGTCCCCCAGGTCGGAATGGCCCACCATGGTCAGGCTGAAGCCGCTGTAGGTCTGCGCGCCGGGGGTCGTCGAGTGATCCTGCGCCCCGAAGAAAATGGCATCGAAATCCGTGCCCTCCCTGGGCTTGCCGCGGAATTCAGCATGGTGCGTCAATGAGCCGGAGGTGAAGCCTTCCGCCCGGTACGTCACGTCGTAACTGCGGTTGATCGCCCAGAAGTATCCCATCGCCAGCGTAAAGCCCCGCACCGAGCTGTGTCCCGGCTCGGGAAGCAGAAGCCCGCTCTTTCGCGGCTCTCGCTCCAGCGGGCGATAGAACCAGGGGAAGTAAAACAACGGGATCCCCCGCAGCCGGAATGTGGCGCCGTGCGCAATCGCGCGCACGTGCGGAATGATGTCGAACTTCGGGCCCGTCATTCGCCACCACGGATCCGGCATGGTGCAGTCGGTGACCCATCCTTTATACAGGATGTATTTCGCCCCCAGGCGCTCCGCCCATTCGCCCTCGAAGTGAAACGGCTCGTGCGATGTCAGAATTCCCGGCTTGGTGATGATGCGCGGCTGCGTTTCGCCGACCACGTTGACAAATTTGCCGTGCTCGTTGCCGCGCTCCGTGTGGTACCACATTTCCTCGCACCAGATCTTCTCGTTCTTCTCGAAGCTGTGGTAATAGACGCCACCCTTGGCGTGCATCTCCTGGGCGTCCTCGTCGAATTCGATGTACTCCGCGCTGAACAGCATCCGCGAATCTTCCACCACCGCCGGATGGCCGTGCAGCTTGTGCATTCTGCCCTGGTCATCCTGGGTACAGTCCGGACCCAATGCGCACTCCAGGTGAATATTCCAATAGCCCTCCGGAATCGGGGGGTTGCTCGGCTTAATCTCTTTCCTCTGGCCGGGCCGCTTGGCGTCGTCCACCGCTAAAGCGGGCGGTTTGGTACTAGGAGGTTCCTGTGCGGCTGCCCCTCCAGCTAAGACTAGCGCTCCCAACACCGGGAGCAGAAAAATACACGTAATACGTGAAGAATTGTCTTGAGAAACTGGTACCGATGTGCTAATAACAATGAGAGAGCTGATTCGGAAGGGCTTCAAAAGCCAAAGTTAGCATATTTCCATGACTTGTAGCTATTGCGGCTCGCGGAACAGCGAGACGGAACATCGGTGCCGTCGGTGCGGGCGGCGTCCGGGCGACACGCTGAACGGCGAATTTACCCTGCACCACACCGCTGGCGCATTGGCTACGAAAGCGCGGCCCGCAGCCGTGGCCGCCGGTGTGAAGGCTCCGGTTGCGCTCCCGGCGCCGCTGGATATGGCGCGCGCCACACAAGGCTCGCTTTTCCCCGAACGGCCCTCCGCCAACGTCATCCCGATCGAATCTTTTGCGCCACCGCCCGTGCTCCGGCCCGCCACCACCCCGAAACCGGCTCCGCGTCCCCGGCCCGCTTCCGCCGCTACCCCAGCCAAACTGGCGCCGCACCGCGCCGCGCGCGTGGCCGAAGGGCAAGCGAAGCTCGACTTTCTTCCGTCCGCTCCGCCCAAACCGCGCACTCTCACCACCACCGTGGAAGCGGTCATCTATTGCGAGGCCCCGGTGGCCAGCACCACCCATCGCGCCGTGGCGGCGGCCATCGATTGGACCCTGGTCCTGATTGCCTACGGCTTGTTCCTGCTCACCTTCCATCTGTGCGGAGGGGAATTCGCGGTCACCAGGAACACCCTGCCGGTCTTTGGCGCGGCCTTCCTGCTGGTGGGGTTTACCTACGGAATCTATTGGACCGTCGCCGGCACGGAAACCGCCGGCATGCGCTGGACGCAGTTGCGCCTGATCACTTTTGACGGCTTCCCGCCGGAAGGCCACCACCGCATCATGCGTTTTGCCGGCGCCTGCCTGAGCCGCTGCACCGGCCTCGGCCTGCTCTGGTCGCTGGCCGACGAAGAGAGCCTCGCCTGGCAGGACCACATTTCCCGCACCTTTCCCACCCCCTACGAGTTGGAATCGCGCATCTTCCAGCGGCGGTAGAATCAGCTCATGCACATCCAGTTCGACGAGAAGAACCTGCTGGCTGAGATGGTCGGCAAGCAAAACGGCGTCACCCGCGCCGAAATCCACCGCTCTGGCTCGAAGGCCCTCAAAGCCCTCAAATCCTTCCGCAAACGAAGCGAGCAGGGCCTTTACGGTTTCCCCCACCTGCCGTTCGCGGCGCAGGTGGTGAAGTCCATCCGGAGCTTCGCCTCCGAAGCCCGCGGCAGCTACGACACCGTCTGCGTCATCGGCATCGGCGGCAGCGCGCTCGGCGCTTGGGCCCTGGATTGCGGCATCCGCGGCCCGCACCCTGTGCAGGGCGCATTTTCGCCCGAACATCCGCGCCTCGTCATCCTGGACAACGTCGACCCTTCCTTCACCCAGGCAGCCCTCGATTCCATGGATCCGCGCCGCACCCTGGTGGTGGTGATCGCCAAGTCCGGAGGCACCGCCGAGACCGTCGCGACTTTCCTGATTGTCCACGACTGGCTGGAGCAGTCTCTCGGCCGGAAAGCCGCTGGCCGCATCGTCGCCGTCACCACCGAAGGCAAGGGCGATCTGTTCTCGCTCGCGCAATCGCAGCGCTACCGCACGTTTGCCATTCCCGAGAATGTCGGCGGCCGCTTCAGCGTGCTATCGCCCGTGGGGCTGCTTCCCGCCGCTTTGATCGGTATCGATATCGCCCGGCTCACGCGCGGCGCCGCCGAGATGACCCATCTCTGCTGGCAGCCCTCGCTCGATGAAAATATCGCGCTCCGCGCGGCTCTGTGCCACTGGCTCGTCTGGACGCGCCGCGGAAAGACAATCCAGGTGGCCTTCCCCTATTCCAATCACCTGTGGGGCACGGCCTTCTGGTTCCGTCAACTCTGGGCGGAATCGCTCGGCAAAGCGCATAACCGCTCGGGCGCCCTGGTTCACACCGGCCAGACGCCGGTCGCCGCGCTCGGCACCACCGATCAGCATTCCCAAGTGCAGTTGTATATCGAAGGCCCCAACGACAAGGTCTTCACCTTCTGGGCCGTCAACAGGTTCTCTTCTACCGGCAGGATTCCGCGCCGCCGCTTCGGCCAGCCGGCTTTCGACGCGCTGGCCGGCCAGTCGCTGGCCAAATTGATCGATGCCGAGCGCCGCGCGACGGCCGCCGCCCTGGTGGAGTATGGCCACCCCAACTGCACCGTGACGCTCGACCGCGTGGACGAGACCCACCTCGGCGCGTTCCTGCAAATGATGGAGTTCCAGACGGCCTTCATGGGCGAGCTGCTCGACATCAACGCATTCGACCAGGAAGGCGTCGAGCTCGGCAAGAAATTCACCTACGGCCTGATGGGCCGCAAAGGCTTCGAAAAGTATCGCCGCCAGTTCACCGCTTACGAGCGCAAACGCAAAGCCGTTTGAGCCGCGGGCTTTATTTTTCCTTGGCTGTCGCTTCCGCCAGGCCGGCTTTCTTCGCCATGTCCCGCAGCTCGGCTTCCCCGCCGTAACCGATCAGGTGAAGTACATAGTGGCGCCGGTGATAGCATGGAAGCAAATGAAGGGTGCGTTACTGTGTTCGCTGGCGCTTCTGGCTCGCGCGGCCTTCCCTTGCGGCTGCCAGGTCACCGTGCCGGTCTGCAATGAGGTTGCTTACAGCAGCGCCGTCTTCATCGGCACCGTAGAATCCATCTCGCCTGTCTTCCTCGAGGATTGGAGCCTC
>JBEKYE010000250.1:0-7594 GCA_049511275.1 Bryobacteraceae bacterium | reverse complement strand
ACGATTTCAATAACTACCTGAGTAGTTTCCCTGCTCCCATCATCCGAGCCAACCAGGTTGCCAACCTTCCCGCCAGCCTTCCCGACCGCTTTCTGGCCTGGGGCGTTGTGCGCCTGCCGCGGGCCTTTCGCATCGCGCCGGTTGTGGAATATCGCAGCGGCTTTCCCTATTCCACCCTCAACGCCTTCCAGGACTACGCCGGCATACCCAATTCGAATCGCTTTCCCCATTTCTTTTCATTGGATTCCAGGGTTTCCAAGGACATCCGCGTCAATCCCAAGTACTCCGTCCGGCTCTCCCTGTCCAGTTTCAATCTCACGAACCACTTCAACCCCGAAGCCGTCCACGCCAATATCTCCGACCCCGCTTACGGCTATTTCTTTGGTCACCGCGGCCGCCGTTTTACTGCCGATTTCGATATTCTTTTCTAGCGCTTACAGGCCAGCTTGACAGGCCTGGCATAAGCGCGCTCCAATACGGTTTACATCCGCGCCGAGAAAATGGAACTTTCGCCTCACGAGCCATAACCTTTGGGGACCGGGAATCGTCATTTCTGTTGAACTCTCTGTGTCTGTTTGTAGCGGGGCCCTGTGGCCTGGAAGGTTTTTGGACAATGCAACCCCATTCGAGTAGCGTTCCCGCGCCCGACCCGCGCCGGGAACCCGTCGCGCCACCACCGCAAGTGCCGCGTCCCACCGTTGTGCCTCCGCGGGAGCCGGGCCGGCGACGGAAAACGCTGTGGATTTCCCTTGCTTTGTTGGTAGTAGCGGCCGGTGTCGCCTTCTATTTGAAGAACCAGGCGGCGCTCGGCGGCGGCGGTGGCCCCGTCGTGACTGTGCCCACGGTTGCCGCGGCGGTAGGAGAACTCGACCGCAAGGTGCGCATCACGGGGACGGTTGCGGCGAAAAACTTCGCTTCCCTGCTGGCGCCCCGCATTCAGGGCAGCCGCTCCAACGTGAACCGCGGAGGCATGGGCGGATTCGGCGGCAGCGATTTTAACCTGATTCTGCTGCACCTGACCAAGGCCGGCACCCAGGTCAAGAAGGACGACGTGGTGGCGGAGTTCGACCCCACCAACCAGGTCCAGCGATTGGACGACTACAAGGACACTGTCATCCAGACCCAGCTCACGGTCAAGAAGATGATGGCCAACCTGGCGGCCAGCCGGGAAACTCTGGATCAGACTGTGCGCGCCGCCAAAGCGTCCTGGGAGCAGGCGCTTCTCGATCTGCAAACGATTCCCGTCCGTTCCGCGATCCAGGCAGAGCAGTTCAAACTGAACGTCGAACAGACCGAAGCGCAATACAAAGAACTGCTCACCGAAGTGCCCTTGCAGGCCACCTCCCAGCAGGCCCAGATCCGCGTCTCCGAACTCACCCTCTCGCAGTCCGCCATCGAGTTGCAGCGCGCCGAAAACAACGTCAAGCGAATGACCATCAAGAGCCCCATGGATGGCATTGCCGTGATGGCCAGCATCGTACGCAACGGCGAGTACGGCCAGGTTCGCGAAGGCGACCAGGTGAACGCGGGGCAGCCGTTCTTGAGCATCGTCGACCCGAGTTCCATGGTCCTCAACGCCACCGTGAACCAGGTGGACGCGGAGAGACTGCGCTTCGGCATGAAGGCCACCATACACCTGGACGCCTATCCGGATCTGAGCCTCCCCGGTACCCTGGTGGGCATCGGGGCCATGTCCAAGACCAGCACGTTCCGCGCGGGATACGTGGGCGAGATTCCGATTCTGCTGAAGGTCGACAGGATGGATTCGCGCGTCATCCCCGATCTTACCGGGAGCGCCGATGTGGTCTTGAGCTCGGTGACAAGTGCGGTGCTGATCCCGCGGGCGGCTCTGTTTGAAGAGAACGGCGGCGCGTTCGTCTTCGTGCAAGGCCCCGAAGGCTGGACCAAGAAGCAAGTCCAGCCCGGCTTATCCAGCTCCACCGATGTGTCCATCGAATCCGGTTTGCAGAAAGGGGACGTGGTGGCGCTCCAGCGGCCTTTGTAGCCCGCCGGGGACCCGGAGAATCATCTATGGCATCCAAAGATCAGAGACCCAAGACGCGCCTCGGGAAGTCCAATCCGCGGAGAGTCAAAATCATCACCTGGGCCATTGGCCTGCTGGCCACCGGCGGCGGCCTCTACGCCGCTTACCACCTTACCTCCACCACCGAAGTGGAAGTCGCGGTGGACCGCGCGCGCCGGGCCGATTTTATCATCAGCGTGAATGCGCGCGGCGATATCAGAAGCCCCCGCTCCAGTATATTGAAAGCGCCTTCGGCGCCGGGCCTGCGCATCACCCACCTGGTGCAAAACGGCATCCCCGTCAAGAAGGGTGAGGTGATGGTGGAATTCGATCCCGTGACGCAGGAACAGAACGTCATTTCCCAGACCACCCAGGTGATTTCCATTCAAGGGGACATCACGCAGTTGCAAGCCACCCAAAAGATGTCCGATGGCGCCGACGCTCTGAGCAAGATCCAGGCCGAATTCGGCGTCGAGAGCTCCAAGCTGGACGCCAGCAAGGCCGAAGTGCTCTCCAAAGTGGACGGCGAAAAGAACCGCATTGCGGTGGGGGTTGCCGAAGGCAGCATGCAACAGGTGAAAGCCACCATCAACGCCCACCAGGTGGGCAACCAGGCCGATCTCGCCCGTAACGACCAGAGATTGGATAAGGGCCAGCGCGACCTGGTGACGGCCTCATCCTATCTGGACATGATGAAGCTCACCGCGCCCACCGACGGAGTGGCCATCGTGCTTCCCAACTTCCGTTCGCAGGGAACTTTCGGCCAGTCCACGCCGCCGTTCAAAGAGGGCGACAACGTTTGGAATGGCGCGGAAATCGTGGAGATTCCCGATCTGTCTTCCCTGTATGTCGATCTGAAGCTGGATGAGGTGGATCGCGGGAAAATCCAGCTCGGCCAGAACGTTAGGGTGCGGGTGGACGCCATTCCCGACAAGGATTTCGAGGCCACCCTCGACTACATCAGCCCGATCGCCGCCCTGATCTACAAAGGCGGCTCGACGCCCGAGAAGACCTTCCCGGCGCGGGCTACGATTAAGCATTTGGACGAGCGGCTGCGACCGGGCATGAGCGCGAGCGCCCAAATCATCATCGAGCGCGATCCGAATATGCTGTTGATTCCCGCGCGGGCCAGTTTCGACAATAACGGCAAGCCCGCGGTCTACGTGCAGATCGGTAAGCAGTTCGTGGTGCGAAACATCGAAGTGGGCAAACGCAATGACGACGACATCATCGTGACCGGCGGCCTCAAGGAAGGCGAAATCGTCACCTTGGAGAGTCCGGCGGATGCGGCCAAGCGGGCCAAGAGAAAAATGTAAGCAGGCACAGGCTTCGCAAGTTGATGAAAAGGACTGGCCGCCGATGAACGCCGATGAACGCCGATTGAAAACGAATCAATTACCTGCGTTGATCTGTGTTTATCGGCGGCTTGCATTGGGTTTTTCAGCATCTTGTTCGGTTTGTTCCGGGTGGGAACAGTTTTCATGAAAAAGGCAATCTATCGTTTATTGGGGCTGGCAATTCTGGTGGCTGGCGGCTGGTATGGCTACCAGTGGTATAAGAAGCTGCCGTCGCGCCAGGAGCAGGTGGCAACCGCCAAGGTGCAACGCGGCGATGTCGTGATCCGCGCTTTCACGCGGGGCGAGCTGCGCGCGGTGCGGTCGGTCATGCTCCCGGCGCCGAACCTTAACGGCACCGTGCAGGTTACCACCCTGGCTCCGGCGGGTTCGCTGGCTAACGAGAAAGATCTGGTCGTCGAATACGACGATTCCGAATTGCAGGCCACCCTGGATGAAGACAAGATGGGCCTCGAACAGGTGGACGAACAGATCAAGGGCCAAAAAGCCAATATGGCCATCACCCAGAGCCAGGACCAGTTGTCGCTGTTGGCCACCCAGTACAACGTGCGGCGGGCCGAGCTGCAAGTGCAGATGAATCCCGTCATCGACGCCATCGACGGCAAGAAGAACCTGTTGAGCGTCTCGCAGAGCAACCAGGCGCTGAAGCAGCTCCAGGAGGACATCAAGTCGCGCCAGCAACAGGCCGATTCCCAGCTCGCGGTCTTAGTGGAGTCGCGCAACAAGAGCCTGTTGAATATTCAGCGCGATCAGCAGCGCCTGGCCAATTGCAAGAGCCTGGCGCCCATCACCGGGTTGGTTTCCATTCAGCAGAATCGCGCCGGCAATTTCAATTTCGGCCAGGTGATGCCGGATATTCGCGAAGGCGACACCCTGACGCCCGGCATGCCGGTGGCGCAATTGCTGGACCTTTCCGAAGTGGAGGTCTGGGCCAAGGTGGGCGAATTGGACCGCGCCAACCTGGTGGAAGGGCAGGATGCCCTGCTGCAACTGGACTCCATTCCCGACAAGCAGTTTCACGGCAAGATCAAGACCCTCACGGGGACCGCTTCGGCCGACGTGTTTTCGGGCGATCCGGCCAAGAAGTTCGACGTGGTTTTCTCCGTCGACATGCGGCAGTTGCTGGCCGGCTTGGGTATGAAGCCGGCCGATTTGGACCGCATCATGGCGACCTCCGCGGCCAATGCCAAGAAGCAGCTCGGAAACTCGGCGCTCTTTGCTCCGTTGCAAGGCGCGCCGGGCGCCACCCCCGAGATGTTCGGCCAAGCCGGCGGACAAGGCCAGGATACCGGTGATGACCAGGGCGGCCGCGGCCGGCGCGGCGGTGGCGGCCAGCGGGGCGGTGACGGCCGTGCGGGCGCCGGCGGCGGGCCAGGCGGCGGCCGTGGCGCCATGTCCGATGCGGATCGCCAGAAAATGCGCGAGGCCATGCAGAACGCTTCGCCGGAAGAACGGCAGCGCCTCATGCAACAACCCGGCGGTGGGCGCGGACCGTCGGACCAGGGCGGGGGCCAGGGGCGCGGAACCGGCGCCGGCCAACCCGGCAACGATTCCCAGGGCGCCGGCGGCCCCAGCGGCAGGGATACCATTCAGGCGCTGATGGCCCATTCGACCAATGCTTTCTCCGATGAAGACCGCGCCAATGCCAAACTTCCCCTGCCTCCGGAAAAGGATTCCCAGGTGCAGGTGCTGCTGCGTCCCGGCCTTCTGGCGGATGTCGAAATCGTGGTCGAAAAGATTCCGGACGCATTGCACATTCCCGCCCAGGCGGTCTTTACCAAAAACGACCGGCCGACGGTGTTCGTGCAGCAGGCCAAGACCGGCAAGTTTGTCCCCCGCGAAGTTCAGATCCTCAAACAGAGCGAGTCCATGATGGTCCTTTCGGGCGGAGTCCAACCCGGCGAAGTGGTGGCCCTCGCCGATCCCACGGCCGACAAAAACGCCAAGAAGGAAAAAGGCGAAAAGAAATCCAACGGCAACGCTATGAGCTCCCTGCCGGGAGGGAAATAAGCATATGTTTGGGCATGTTCTTCCCGAATTGAAAATGGGGCTGGCCAGCCTCTTCGCGCACAAACTGCGCAGCCTGCTGACCATGCTGGGCATGATCTTCGGCGTCGGCGCCGTCGTCGCCATGCTCTCCATCACCGCCGGCGCTCAAAAGCAGATGATGAGCTTCATCGATCAGCTCGGCGTCAACAACATCATCGTCGACTCGCGCGAAGCCGTCGACCGTAACGAACTCCAGACCGTCCGCTCGGTCTCGCCCGGGCTCACCTTCCGCGATTATCGCGCCATCTCCGAAAACGTCCAAAACCTGGTGGCCATCACCCCGCGCAAGAAGTTCAAGCCGCAAAAGCTGCTGCCCAAGACCAATTCGGAACCGCCCATTCTGATCGGCGTCCTCCCCAATTTCGTCGAGATCAACAGCCTCAAGCTGGGCGATGGCGGCCGTTTCTTCACCGACGACGAGAACCGCGATTCGGCCCCCGTCTGCGTCCTCGGCGAAGGCGCCAAAGTCGCCCTGTTCGGCTATGGCGATGCCCTCGGCAAGTACGTCAAGGTCAACGATACCTGGCTGCAAGTCATCGGCATCCTCAGACCCCAGGCCGGCAGCGATAGCGAAGTGGAAGGCGTCCAGACCCTCAACCGCAACAACATGATCATCGCGCCGCTGAACACCGTGATGCGCCGCTTCGAGGATCAGACCAGCTATCTCAAGGATGAGATCGACGGAATTTACATGAAGGTTCAACCCAACGTCGATTCCATCGAAACCTCCAACGTGGTCACCGCCATCCTGGCGGCCACCCATAAAGACGCCGGCGATTTCACCGTCACTGTCCCGGCCGGCCTGCTGGAACAGAAAAAACAGACCCAGGCCATCTTCAACATCGTCATGATCTGCATCGCCGGCATTTCCCTGCTGGTCGGCGGCATCGGCATCATGAACATCATGCTCGCCACGGTCCTCGAGCGCACCCGCGAAATCGGCATCCGCCGCGCCATCGGTGCACGCCAGGCCGACATCGTGCGTCAATTCCTCACAGAGGCCGTGCTCATTTCCATCGCCGGCGGTTTGATCGGTATCGCGTTCGGATTCGCGCTGTCGCAGATTATCGCCTCAACCGCGGGCTGGTCCACCGTCGTGACTACTTCTTCGATCGTCATCGCGTTCGGAGTCTCCGTCTTCATCGGACTTTTGTTCGGTATTTATCCGGCCGTACAGGCCGCCAAACTGGATCCCATCGAGGCCATTCGTTACGAGTAGAACTATGCTGTTGCGAACTGTTGTTACCGGATTGCTCCTCTCCGCCGGCGCGTTTGCGCAAATGGCGTCCTTTCCCAAGCCCAGCTACTTCCGCGAGGTGTTCAAGCGGACCAACACCCAGGTAGAGCTCCGCGACCCCGTGCGCCTCAAGGATTTCGCGGTGGGCGGCAAGCTCGAGCTCTCGCTCAAGAACTTCATCGAGCTGGTGATGGCCAATAACACCCAGATCCAGTTGCAGTTTCTCACCTTGGAGATACCCAAGAACAACATCGTATCGGTGTTCGGAAAGTGGGATCCCACGGCTACCGCCAGCTTTTCCAGCACGCGCCAGACCAGCGTGCCGACGAACCCGGCAACCGCGGGCTCAGCCACTCTGGGCTCTGTTTCCAAGAGCTTGAGCCAGCCGCTCGCGATGGGGTACGGCCAGACGCTCGACTCGGGGTTGAGCTACCAGGTCAACTTCACCGAGTCGAAGAGTTCCTTTAGCAACAGCCGGTCCTCGTACAACCCCAGCATCGCCTCCGGTCTTTCGTTCCAGGTCACGCAGCCGTTGCTCCAGAACCGCGGCCGGTACGTGAACCGCATCCCCGTGATGCAGGCGGAGAGCCTCTACAGGCAGGCCGATTTCAACATGATCTCCACCATTCTGAATCTGCTCAACACCGCCGAGACCGCCTACTGGAACCTCATCTCCGCGCGGGAAAGCCTGCGCGTCGCGGTGGAAACCAGGGACGCTTCCAAGACGAATTTTGAGTTCGTGCAAAAACAGCTCGCTCTGGGCGCCATCCCGGAGTTGGATATCTACAACCCCCAGGGCCAACTCGCGGCGGCCGAGGTCTCGGTGTCGCAAGCTGAGTTCGCCCTGGCTCGGGCCGAGGATGCGCTGCGGCTCCAGATCGGCGCGGATCTGGATCCCGAGATTCGGAAGCTGCCCATCGAGTTGACCGA
>JBEKYE010000249.1:0-7635 GCA_049511275.1 Bryobacteraceae bacterium | reverse complement strand
CAATCGTGGCTGCCGCCGGCTTTTCAGCCGGCGCTCGCCGCGCGCGAGAGTTCGCGTCGAGCCTGCAATAGCCGCTTAAAAGGCGGCTGCGGGTCAGATTGCCCGCTCCATAACGAATCTCGAGCGGAGTGGTTTTGCAACGTAGGGATACTACTATGGCGTGACTTTATACAGCCCGGAGCCGTGTGCGGCAACGTGGAACGTGAATCCGCGGGGGATTTTGCCGGCGTCGCTTTTCTTCCAGAGATCGCGCAGCGCGCAGGTTTCGGGCAGCTTCAGCGCGGGCCATTCCACCTGGATATCGGCCGCGTTGGCGCCCAGATTGAAGACCGCCAGGTATTTCGAGCGGCCATCGGGGGCGTCGGCGGTCCAGACAATCTGGTCGCCGGATTCGGAAACGGGATATCCGCGCGCCCCGTGCTGGTTTACTTCGAGAACTTCCTCATTGGTGAGGAGCGAGAGCGTGAAGGCGTCAGTCGTGGGCAAATCGCCGCCGAACATTAGGGGCGATTGCGCAATGGACCAGAGCGAAATGACGGTTTGCGCTTCGTCGTGAGTGAAGCGGGACGTACGGTCGTCGCCGCGTTCGGCGCGCAGGCCGATGTGGCCGAGGGGCAACATGTCGGCGTCGGGCCAGGCGCCGGCATGGCCGACGCCGCCCCACACGGAGAGCAGCACGAACATCTGGCGGAGGGAACGGAAGTCGTCCCAGAAATCGTCGGCGATACGCCACATGTTGGCGTTGTCCTGAAAGAAGGAAAGGTCTTTAACGGTGGCGGGGCCAGGCGAGAGGCTGAGCACGATGGGGCGGCCGGTCTTGTGAATGGCGGAGTGCAGCGCGGCGATTTCCTCGCGGTGCACGGGCCGCGCGATGTCGTCGGCCTTGATGAAATCGACGCCCCAGGAAGCGTAGAGGCGGAGCAGGGAATCGTAGTAGTCCTGCGCGCCGGGGCGCGACATATCGACGCCGTACATGTCGGTGTTCCAGGGGCAGAGGGAGTGGATGTCGGCGATATCGGCGGCGTGAGCCTGGCTACCGTCGACGGGCAGGTTGGCCGCGACCGTGCGGCGCGGAATGCCGCGCATGATGTGGATGCCGAAGCGCAGGCCGAGAGCGTGGATGCGGTCGGCCAGTGGCTTGAAACCGAGGCCGCCGGTAGAAGAAGGGAACCGGTTGGGGGCGGGGATGAGGCGGCCGTTCGCGTCCATGGCGAGCGCGGCGCCGGGACGATAGCCGTGAGCCCTGGCGTTGGGTTCGGACCACTGGATGTCGATGACCACGTATTGCCAGCCGTAGGGCTTGAGGTTCTTGGCCATGTAGGCGGCGTTGGCCAGGACTTCGTCTTCGGTGACGGTGGTGCCGTAGCAATCCCAACTGTTCCAGCCCATGGGGGGCGTGGCGGCCGTCGGCTCCGCGGCGTGCGCGCCCAGCAAGAAGGCCAGCGCCGGCAGCAAGTGTACGAAGATCCGCATGCCGCGTATTTTCGCATGCGGCGCAATGCCGCGCGGGTTTGCGGTATTGTGACCTGAGGAGGAATGCGCATGGATATTACCCGGCGGCGGTTTAGCGGCGTGGCGGCGATGGGTGCGGTTTGGGGATTGGCGCCCAGGCTTGGCGCGCAGCAGCCCGGGCGAAGCCTGCGCTATTGCATCGTGGGGCTGGGCCGCATCTCCATGCAGCACTTCATGCCGGGCACGCGGCTTTCGAAGTATGGGCGCGTGACGGCCCTGGTGAGCGGCCATCGCGACAAGGCCGAACGGATGGCGGCGGAATACGGCGTGCCCGCGAAAAGCATCTATAGCTACCAGGATTACGACGCGATCGCCGGCAATCCGGAGATCGACGCGGTGTACATTGCGTTGCCCAACAGCATGCACGCCGAATACACCATCCGCGCGGCCCAGGCCGGGAAGCACGTGTTGTGCGAGAAGCCCATGTGCACCTCGGCGGCGGATGCCCAGGCCATGGTGGACGCCTGCCGCGTGGCCCGGCGCAAGCTCATGGTCGCTTACCGCTGCCAGTTCGAACCCATCAATCTGCGCGCCGTCGAGCTGATTCGCAGCGGCAAGCTGGGGAAAGTGGAGGCTATCAGCACCGGTTTCGGATTCAATATCGCCGCTGGGGAATGGCGGCTCAACCGGAAGCTGGCCGGCGGAGGCCCGCTGATGGATGTGGGCATTTACTCGCTGAATGCCTGCCGGTACCTGACCGGCGAGGAGCCGGTAGAAGTGAAGGGCTATTCGTCGGTGATCGACCGGGACGGGCGTTTTCAGGAAGTGGAAGAGAACCTTGCGTGGAGCATGAGGTTTCCTTCCGGCGTGGTGGCCAGTTGCAACACTACGTACGGCGCGAATATGACGGGCTTTTTTCACGTGTTCGGCTCGCGCGGCGTCATTCACGTGGAAAATGCATTTGGGTACGACGGGCAACACCTAACCGCGCTGGTGGCAGGCGAGCCGGCGATTAATGAAGCCAGTGCGGAACGCGATCCCGCGCACTTTCCCCGCCTGGCGGATCACCTGGCCGAGTGCGTGTTCGACAACCGTGAGCCGAAGACCGCGGGCGAGGAAGGTTTGCGCGACATGCAACTGATGGCGGCAATTTACCGGAGCTGTCAGGCGGCCTGAGAAGCATGCGCTGATTGCGCCCTCATTCCGTCTCGATCCCCGCTCCCACCCACGCGTCGTAACCCCCCAACACGTTGATCGGCCGCTCGAACCCCGCCGCCTCCAGCAGGCTGCATGCGATGGCGCTTCGATACCCGCTCTTGCAGTGCACCGCCGTCGCGCGGCCCCGGTCCAGATCCTGTATCCCGCTCTTCAATTTGTCCAGCGGCCGCAGCAGGGCGCCCGCGATGTGCCCGCCGTCCCACTCCGCCGGCCGGCGCACGTCCACCACCACCAGTTCCCCCAGCCGCTCTTTCAAATCCTGGACCGTAATCTGCTCCGTCATTGCGAGCGGCAGGCCCGCACCCGCCCAACCCGCCACGCCGTCTTCCAGCACGCCCGTTACCCGGTCCATCCCCACCCGCGCCAGCCGCATCCGCGCCTCTTCCGCAGCCTTTCCATCTTCCGCCACCAGGATCACATCCCGCTCCAGCCCGATCACCGCGCCCGCCCACGCCGCGAACTGCCCTCCCAGCCCGATGTGAATCGATCCCTGTATGTGACCCGGCAGATACGCCGTGGCCGCCCGCGTATCCAGCAGCGTCGCGCCCTGCTTTTGCCGCTCCCGCACGTCCGCGGCCGGCAACAGCCGCAGCGCCGGCAGGCTTTCCAGCGCCACCGCCCCGCGCCGGTTCATGGCCACGTCCTGGACGAAGTACTCCGGCCGCGCCGGCAGGTCCTCCGTCATCGTCTTGACGAACTGCTCTTCCGGCATCGGCTGCAGCGCGTAGTTGGTGCGCCGCTCCCGCCCGATCGTCGAGCTCCGCTCCGTCCCGATATTCCGCCCGCACATCGACCCCGCCCCGTGCGCCGGGTATACCAATACATCGTCAGGCAGGGTCAGCAACTTCCGCCGCAGGCTGTCGTACAGCATCCGCGCCAGCTCCGCCGGCGTCTGCGTGTCCGAAAGGTCCGGGCGCCCCACGTCTCCAATAAACAACGTGTCCCCGGTCAACACCGCGTAGGGCGCCCCGCCGCGCTCGCGGTCCTTCACCACCACGCTGACGCTTTCCACCGTGTGCCCCGGCGTTTGCAGGAACTCGAGGCGGCACTGCCCCATGTCGATCCCGTCCCCGTCCCCTACCGCCCGGTGCGGAAACGTCGCTCCCGATCCTTTCCCCAGGTAAATCGTCGCGCCCGTCCGCGCCGCCAGCTCGCCATGCCCCGACACAAAATCCGCGTGCAGGTGCGTCTCGATCACGTGCTCGATCTTCACCCCCAGCCGTTCCGACGCGTCGATATAGATGTCTACGTCCCGCTGCGGGTCGACCACCGCCGCAACTCCCTCCGACCCAATCAGATATGAGGCGTGCGCCAGACACCCCAGGTAGAATTGCTCGAAAATCATCTCCCCTCCCTCTTTCTGAAATCTGCCTCCCCGCCGCCACCCGGCGTCGTATTCGTTAATATAACCCGTGAAGGGCCTTTCTCAACTGCCGTCCGTGACTGCTTTGGAAAACGCGCCGCAGACCGCTCTCGATTTCGCCGGCCTGGTGCACCGCCACCAGGCCATGGTCTTCAGTGTCTGCTGGCACTTCCTCCACGACCGCTCGCTCGCCGACGAGGTCGCCCAGGATGTCTTCTTTTCCCTCCACCGGAACCTCGCCGCCATCGAGAGCACCGAGCACGCCACCCACTGGCTCCGCAAAGTGGCCGTCCAGCGCTCCATCGATGAATCCCGCCGCCGCAATCGCCGTCCCCAGGTTTCCCTTGCCGATGTCGCCGAACCCGCCGCCATCGCCCCCGCTCGCGACCCGCTCCTCGCGGATATCCTCCAGCGGCTGGTCGCTTCTCTGCCGGAATCGCCTCGCATGGTCATGATCCTCCGCTATCAGGAAGACCTCGATCCCGCGGAAATCGCCGCAACGTTGGATATGCCCGTCTCGACCGTCAAAAGTCATTTGCAGCGCTCGCTGGCCCTGTTGCGGGAAAAACTCGCGCGCCGCGGCGTAGGAGTAGAAAAATGGACTGGTTAGAACAGGAACTCAAGAACGCGCTCGCTCGTAAGGATCCTCCGCCCGATTTCGCCGGCCGCGTCCTGGGTGGCGTTGGCCGCCGCGCTCCGTCCCCAATCTGGCGCCACAGCCGCTGGCTGGCCGCTGCCGCTGCGGTCGTCGTCATCATGGGAGGCGCCGCCGCTTATCGCCAGCACCAGGGCATCGAAGCCAAAGAGAAAGTCATGCTCGCGTTCCGCATCGCCGCCGTCAAAGTCAACCACATCCAAGCCCATATACAGGAGGCCGCGCGATGACCGCCCTCCGCGCGCTTGGTCTGGCCGCCGCCGCCGCTGCTCTGCTCTCGGCCCAACAATTGAAATTCAATCTCGATTACCTCGCCGCTAAAGCTTCCGATTCCGTCGACCTCTCTCTCAACGGTGCCACCCTCCAGTTTGCCGCCCGCTTCCTCAGCTCCAAGGACGCCGACGAATCCAAAGTGAAGAAAATGATCGCTTCCCTTGACGGCATCTACATCCGCACCTTCGAGTTCAAGGATGCCGGCGCCTGGTCGCCCGCCGATCTCGAAGGCGTCCGCCAGCAGCTTCGCGGCGCTGAATGGTCCCGCATCGTCGGCGTCAAGAGCGGTCAGGAAGGCGAAAACGCCGAAATCTACGTACGCACCGAGAATAAGAAGATCAACGGTGTCGCCATCCTCGTCGCCGGCCCCAAAGAGCTCACCATCGTCAACATTGTCGGCCCCGTCGACCTCGATTCCCTCGCCTCGCTCGGCGGCCACCTCGGCATCCCCAAAGTCGAGATCACCAAGCAGAAGTAGGACAGACCTCCTGGTCCATCCGGGCGGGAAGCGGGCCGCCGTACTCAAATCTCCGATTTCCGCCTCAGCCGCCCTTATCAAAAGAAACCTCCCATCCCCGTGGAACTTTTTGCGTTCCCGGCGCAATTCACTATAGGCGGTATATTCAGCCGCCACCAGTTCGATGGAGGTAAGTTGATGAAACTAAATTTGATTCTTATTGGGCTGTGCGCTGCCGCCAGTCTTTTTGCGCAAGGCCCACCCCCCGGCCGCGCTGGCCGTATGGGCTTTGGCCCCGAAGGCGGCAGGATGCCCGGCATGGGCCGCACCGTCACTGGCGCACCCTATTCCGCCGTGGAAGTCAGAGACTCCCAACAGGTCCTGCCCAACGGTAACGTGATCACGAACCACACCCAGTCCAACGTTGTTCGCGACAGTTCCGGCCGCGTGCGCACGGAAATCACCATTCCGGCCCGCGGTCCCGCGGGCGCCCAGTCGACGCCTCGCACCATCGTCAATATTCACGATCCCGTAGCCGGCGTGATGCGTACTCTCGATCCCCAGGCCAAGACCGTGCGGGAAATGTCCATCAGTCCCGGTCCGGGCCGCGGCGCCAACGGCAATCCCGCCGGCCGCGGAGCCGGCAATCGCCCCAACGCCGTCACTCGCACGCTCCGCACCGATCCCAACACCGTCACCGAAACTCTCGCCATGCAGACCATCAACGGTGTGCAGGCCACTGGTACGCGTGTCACGCACACCATCCCCGCCGGCCAGATCGGCAATGCTCAGCCCATCCAGATTGTTCACGAAACCTGGATGTCCGCCGATCTGAAGGTCCCCGTGATGGTGAAGGTCACCGATCCCCGTAGCGGCACCACCACCACGCAATTGACCAACATCACCCGCGCCGAACCCGATCCAGCCCTCTTCCAAGCCCCCTCCGACTACACCGTGACCAAGGGCGGTCGCGGCCCCGGTGACATGCGTGGAGGCCCCGGCGCCGGTGGCCAGATTCGCTAGCACTTCAACCTGACAGCGGTTTCTCTCCTCTTGACACTCTTGCCGCGGCGCTGCCACAAAGGCGCCGCGGCCTTTTTCTGCCCCGCCAGGACGCCGTCAGCCTCAGCCGGAAGTCAGCCTTCCCCCGCCTTCCCCGTTTCACGGGGGGACCTGCAAGTCGCGTCGCTACACCCGCATCACCCTATCCATCGCCAGAAACTCCTGGATGTGCGGGTGCTCTGACTTCTCCAGCTCATCCACCGGCCCGAAGTAAATCACTCCGCCGTCGTACAGAAACACCACCCGGTCCGCCACTTTGTTCATCAGGTCCAGATCGTGCGTCACCACCACCGACGTCAGTTTCAACTGTCGCTTCAGCCGCAGCATCAGGTCGCCCAGGTGGTCCGACATGATCGGGTCCACCATGGTCGTCGGCTCGTCGTACAGAACGCATTGCGGTTGCGCCGCCAGCGCCCGCGCAATTGCCACCGCGCGCTTATACCCCGTCGACAAGTCGGAAGGATAAGCGTCCTTGGCCTCCGCGATGTCCACCATCTGCAGCAGCCCGTTCACCACGTCTTCTTTGTTCTGCGCGTCGTAATCCTCTCGCAGCTCGAGCGAGAACAACACGTTTTCCCCCACCGTCATCGAATCGAACAGCGCCCCCGATTGGAACACCATGGTCACCTTCTTGCGGATGCGCCGCATCTCCGCCTCCGGAAAATCCGTGACGTCCTCGTGCGCCACAATCACGCGGCCCTCATCCGGCCGCAGAAACCCCATAATGTGCGCCAGCGTCACCGACTTTCCCACGCCGCTCCGCCCGATGATGGCCACCGTCTCGCCCGGATTTACGTAGAAATTGACATCGACTAAAACCGGCTTGTCGAACGTCTTACAGACGTGCCGGAACTCGATGTAGTGTGGATACGAATCAGCCGGCATACGGTGCCCAGTCTCCAGGAGTATTAACGTTTTGAAAACGCACCAGTTCCGGCACAAAATGAGTTACCATGCGCACCTCTTGGAGGGCCGCGCGCATCTGCCGCACCCCGCGCTCGAAAGCCCGCTCAAACCCCGGCCGGGCGCTGAGGCGATAAACGGCACACAGCGGTTCGATGTTTCCCTCCGGTCCCACCGGTGCCAGAACCTCGCCGTCCGATCTCTCGGCAGCCTCCATCAGCCCGCCCAGGAACTCACCCGTCAACTCCGGCA
>JBEKYE010000248.1:0-7647 GCA_049511275.1 Bryobacteraceae bacterium | reverse complement strand
TGAAGTGGCGGACGCACTCCTGCGTGCCGTGTCGAGACTCGTCTCGACACCCTGGCTGGGGACGATCAGTCTGTCGAGGCAAAGCGTCGGCAAGAGTGCCGGCGCGGCACGCACGAGTGCGTGCGCCACTTTGCCGCGGCTGAATGTCCGTAGGAAATGCTGGTCAGCCTCATCGAGAGTGCTTCGTGGCGCCAGTGATATGCTTAGAGCATGACTTCCCGCATCATGATCGAACCCGGGAAACGCTCCGGCCAGCCGTGTGTCCGCGGGTTGCGCATCACGGTGTGGGATGTGTTGAGTTGGCTCGCTGCGGGCATGACCGAACAGCAGATCCTCGATGACTATCCGGAACTGGAGCCTGATGATTTCCGCGCGGTGTACGAATTTGCCGCCAGGATGGGTAGGCGTGTGGCTCTGTGAAGCTGCTGTTTGACGAGAACCTCTCGCGCAAGCTGGTCGTTCGCCTCGCTGAGTTGTACCCGGAGTCGGCTGATGTTGTGGAGGCCGACCTGCTCGAAAGTCCGGATCGCGAGATATGGGAGTTTGCCAAGGCAGGGAACTTCGTCATCGTGAGCACCGACTCCGACTTCTACGACCTCGCCACAACCATGGGGCCCCCTCCCAAAGTCATATGGCTCCGTCGCTGGACGCACCCGACGAGGGACGCCGAGCGGTTACTGCGGCGCGAGGCCATCCGCATCACGGAGTTCGCGGCCGATCCCGAACTTGGCGTCCTCGTTCTGGACCGGGACTGACGCCCGTTCATGGCACTGGCACCAGCAGCGCCTTGCCGATAACGGTCGTGAAGCCGTCCAACACATCCAGGAAGCTCGATGCGAGCGACGGGACCGGGCGGAGCTGCGCGAGCTGCACGGCGTTTTGCCAGGCTGACTCCCGGGCAGCGGTCACGCTCCAGGCGGCGATCGTATCTTGCAGATGAGAGACCGGCGGGAGGGCCCCACCGGGAAGACGGACATTCAGTGTGCGTTTGGCCGAGTCAACCAGGCTGTCCAGCGTGGAGTTGAGGGCGGTGTAATCGTTGTAGTGCGTCCCACCGTGATCCGGAGTGGTGCCGGTGGCCTGACAGGTGGCGACGATGGCTTCGGGAAGGTCGTGATTGATGTGGGCGTTGATGCCTGCCAGCGCGAACTGGATGCGCGCAACGGCGGTCTGGCTGCGGCTGTTGAACAAGATCTGCCAGCAGGCGGGCGCCGCCTGCCCGGAGAGCGAAGATTTGAGGGCGGAGAAGTAGAGGCTTGCGAATTGCACGTCGAGCTGGGCAAGCCATCCCGGATCGCTGAAGCCGCCGGCAACCACCCGCGCCTCTACGGCCTGTGTCACCTGCAGGTATAGCCAGTTGAACCATTTGAGGCCATCCGCATCGACACATGTGGCGTCGATGGCTTGAAGAACTTCGACAACCTCCGGGATAGACTGCGGAGCGGCCGGCACGGCGGCGAGGAGCGCGGCATCGTAGGGAAGCATGGTCCATTGTATGTCCAACCCACTTCTCGACGTTCCGAGAGTTCCGGGTGATTCGGGCGGATGAGGACTCATACGCCTTTGCTGATTCGCCTTCCGGACCGGCCGCGGCGTGAGGCGCCGGCCTTACTTCCTTCCGCCGCCCGGTCCCTTTTTGTGCGCTTTACGGTCGGCCTCGTGCTTGGCGTGCAGAGCTTCGTACAACGGAAGCTGGTCGGGGCGAAGCATGGCTCTGATTTGCGCCACCTGGCCGTCAAAAATCGCGCGGATGTCGGCGTTGTGCTTCTGTGAGACCTGGTCGAACTGCTCCCGGATATGATCGTAGATCGCCTCCAACTGAACCACCTGCTGCTGGTCCAGGTGGACCACCTGGGTCATCTCATCGATATTGCGTTTGCGGATGGCTTCCGGATCGCGCTTTTCTTCGGGGCCTTTGGAATTGGAAGGCGCCACCGCTGCCGTGGTGCTGTACACATGGTATGCAAAGCCGCCTACCACCACGCCGCTGAGAAACACCAGAAGCAGGGAAACGAATGCGGACAGTTTCGTGTTCGCCATGAATCAGCCTACCGGCCGGAGAGGTCGAGGCGCGCTGGGGCGACGATGTCGGGGGCATCCAGCGGATGGGCGTCCGCCAAGGCCTCGATATACGTCTCGCTGGGGGTGGAGGCGCTCGCATGCGGCATCGACATGTACACGCCCAACGCGATGGTCAGAGCCACAGCCGCGGTAACAAAGCCATTCGCCATGTGACGGAAGGAAAACGTGAAATTCTGGCGCGATTCAATCCGCCCCCAAAGGGCCGGCATAAAATTCGCGCTGGCCTCCGGTGTAGGGCAGGCATCGCGGTACGCCCGGAACAGGGCGTCCAGTTTCTCATCGTCGTTGCCGCGCATTGCATTCATATATCACCTCGAACCACCCGCCGGCGATCAGCCGGCTTCCTCCCGCTTTTCCGCTGCGCCAAAGGCTTTCAACACCCGTTGGCGGGCCCGGAATAACCGGACCTTGAGAGCATTTTCGTTGACTTTATAAATCTTTTCAAGCTCCTTCAACGAAAGCCCTTCCACTTCTTTCAACATCAGCAGGATCCGATCCGCTTCCGAAACCGCTCCCAGAAGCGATGCCACGGATTCGCGGAGCTTCTTCTTGTGCTGATCGTCCTGGTCCGCTTTCCCGCCCGCCACGGCATCGGCCATCATCACCTGCTGCTCCGACAGGTCGGACATCCGGAATTCCTGGCGGCGCCGCTGCTTGCGAAGATAATCGTAAGCCGCGTTGACCGTCAGCCGATACAACCACGGTTCAAAGACCTCTGCCGTCCGCAATTGGTCGAGAGAAAAATAAAGCCGCAAAAAAACTTCCTGCGCGACATCCTCGACATCTTCCGTACGGGCGATCAACCGGGTGATCGTGCCCAGAATCCGCTTCCGGTACACCGTCACGATTTCGTTGAAAGCAGCGCTATCGCCCTTCTGTGCGCTCTTGATCAGCTCGAAATCAACCAGCATTCGGCACCATACGTGCCGGCGTCCAAAAGCTTCAAGTGCTCCGTCTGGATAGGCGTGCCGGCAGGTTGACAGGTTACAAAGAGGGAAAGGGAATTGCGCAGCCCGGATTTCGCCGGTTGCACGGCCATCAAACTAGCTCGAAGGGGCCATGGAAGCCCCCGAGCGTTCTGCGCCAAGACCGTCATGGGGTGACACCCATTATTCCACAGGTTCCGCCAAACCTGCTCATAATAGAGGGATTACCCTTCATCCCCGCACCTTCATGGCGAAAAGCGTCTGATCGTCGAAGGCGGTGGTGGAAAACTGGTCGAGCGCCTCGAAGATAGCCTGGATGATGCCGGCGGGCGGTTTTTGGCAGTTGGCGCGCACCACCTGGGCCAGGCGGCCGCGTCCGAATTCCAGGCCGGCGGCGCTCAAATGGTCGGTGATGCCGTCGGAATAGAGCAAAATGACGTCACCAGGCTGGGTCTGAAAGGTCACCTCCTCGTATTCGCGGGATTCCAGCAGGCCGACCGGCACGCCTTCGGCCCGCACTTTCAAAATCTCGGTGCCGCGGCAGATCATGGGCGGAATCGCGCCGGCGTTGGCCATCAGGATGTGGCGTGTCGCGGGGTCCCACAGCAGCACGCTCAAGGTGGCGTAGCGGGCTTCCACCTTGCGTTCGATGAGCGCGTCGTTGACCGCCTTGAGAAGCTCGGCCGGGCGGTGGCGGCGCGGCGCCAGCGTGCGCAGCAGGCCGCTCATCAGCCCGCCATAGAGGGCCGCCGCCGCGCCCTTGCCGCTGACATCGCCGAAGGCGATCACGGTGCGGCCGTCGCGGCGTTCAAACAGGTCGTAGATGTCGCCGGAGATTTCCCGCGCCGGCCGCAGGCGCACGGCGGCATCCAGGCCTTCGATTTCCGGATCGGCGTCGGGCAGCAGCACGCGCTGCAGTTCGCGCGCGGCTTTGAAGTCGTCTTCCAGGCTCTTTTCGCGCACGGCCACTTCGTGATAGAGCCGCGCGTTCTCGACGCTCGACGCCACCTGCGGACCGAGCAGCGTCAGGGTGCGCACGTGGTCGTCGGTAAAGTAACCCACGCGGTCGCTTTCCAGGTCCATCACGCCCACCACGCGGTCCTGCACGGCCAGCGGCACGGCCACTTCGGAGCGGATATCGGCATGCGAAGCGATGTAGCGCGGGTCCTTGGCGGTGTCGTGCACGCGGACCACTTCGCGCGATTCGGCGGCCGCGCCGGTGATGCCTTTGCCGAGCGGAACGTTGTCGGTGGAGACGCGCTGGTCGTAGCGGATGCTGAAAAGATGCCGCAGCGCCTTGGCATCCGGATCCACCACCAGGATGCTGAAGGCATCGTAGGCGATCAATTCGCGCACCGTGGAAGCGATTTTTCCCAGCAGCTCGTTGAGATCGAGAATCGAAGAGAACTCGTGTGAAATGTTGGCCAGGGTCTTGAGCGTGCGGTTCTGGCGCTCCACCCTGCGGTACAAACGGGCGTTGTCGATGGCCACCGAGACGCGCGCCGTGATCAGGCGCAGCAAGGCGCGGTCGTACTCGGTGTAAGCGTTGACGCGCGTGGATTGCAGATCGATCACGCCCACCAGCCGCCCGCGCGCGATCATGGGGACTGCCAGTTCGGTGCAGACGGCATCCACCGTGGGAAGATAACGCGGATCGTTGCGCACGTCGCCCACCAGCACCGGTTCCCGCCGCGCCGCGGCCTGGCCGGTAATGCCTTCCCCCAGCGCGATCGAAAGGTTGCGGATCACTTCTTCGCGATGGCCCACGCCGTAGCGGATGCGCAGATCCTGCCGCTTCTCGTTGAACAGCAGGATCGCGAACAGGTCGTACGGCAGCACCTTGCGGATGATCTCCGCTACATTGGCCAGAAGCTGATCGAGATCGAGCGTCTGAGCGGTGGCCGCGGAGACTTCCAGCAGGTAGTCCAACAGCTCCGACCGCTCGCGAAACCGGACCGAAGCTTTGCGGGTGGTTTGCATGGGCGGCTGCGCGGGACGCGGATCAGGCAGCGGTGGCCTCGACAATCTTCACGCTGGCGCTGGCGCCGATGCGCGTGGCGCCGGCCGCGGTCATGGCCTGTAGGTCCTCCAGCGTGCGGATTCCGCCGGAGGCCTTCACGCCCATTCGCGGCCCCACCACTTCGCGCATCAGCGCGATGTCGTGAGCGGTGGCGCCGGATGGGCCAAAGCCGGTGGAGGTCTTGACAAAATCCGCGCCGGCGGCTTTCGCCAGCATGCAGGCCACGGCCTTCTGGTTGTCATCGAGGAGCGCCGTCTCGAGAATCACTTTCACGATGGCGCCGCCCTTGTGCGACACCCGCACCACTTCTTCGATATCGGCCTTGACGGCGTCCTGATCGCCGGAGCGGAGCGCGCCCACGTTGATCACCATGTCGACTTCCTGCGCGCCGGCGCAGACTGCCGCGGCGGCCTCGGCCGCTTTGGCCTCGGTGCTGGCCGCGCCCAAGGGAAAGCCGACCACCGTGCAGACCTTGACGGGCGAGCCCGCCAGTTCCGCGCGCACCAGCGGCACCCAATAGGAATTCACGCACACGCTGGCGAAATTGTACTGGCGCGCCTCGCGGCAAACCTTGATGATGTCGGCGCGGGTGGCTTCGGGCTTGAGGATGGTGTGGTCGATCAGCGCCGCGATGCCGGGATCGATCTTAGTCAGCCTCTCGCTGGCCGAAACGCGCGTAGCGCCGAGCGAGATGATCTCCCTGGTATTCCGCGAGCAGGTCTGCGCGCAACGCTGCACGCACCCCGGGCAAACCTGGTCCGGCAGATTGAGGCCCTCGCCTTTTTTGGGAGCGGGCGCGGGAGCGGCGTCCGGGCGCCCCACCCGGGCAAGAATTTCCTCGCCGATTTGCGCGACCAGGGTGTCGAGTTCCGCTTGCGTCACAACGTTCCTTTTTTCAGATATCGCCGCTCGATAGCCATGATCTTGTCGACCCGCGCCTGATGCCGGCCGCCGCCGAACGAAGTGGCGATCCAGGTGCGCACGACCTCTTCCGCCTGGGTCCCGGTCAAGAGCCTGCCGCCGAGCGTAAGCACATTAGAATCATTATGTTCACGGCTGTTTCGGGCGGAAGCCTTATCATAACATAAGGCCGCCCGAATGCCCGGAACCTTGTTGGCGGCCATGCAGGAACCGATGCCCGCGCCGTCGATCACGATGCCGCGCGTGGCGACCCCCGAAGCCACCAGTTCGGCCACCTGGCAGGCGATGTCGGGGTAGTCGGCGGGCTTCTCTTCATGCACGCCCACGTCGCGCAGTTGGAGACCCAGTCCCTCCAGCACCGGCTTGAGTTCTTCCTTGAGCCGGAAGCCGCCGTGATCGGAGCCGATGGCGATGGTCTGGCTGGGAGGCGCGACGCCGGAGATCTGGTCGTCGGGAACTTCGAGGATGCGCACGCCGCGCTCCGCCGCCACCTCGCGCGCCGAGGGCGTGACAATCGAACCGACGGGTACGCGAAGGTCCCCGGCGGTCGGCACGTCCTGTGCGGTAATCACTCGCTTCATAGGGTAATTATTTACTTGACTAAAGTAGCCTAAGGCGCTAGAATTAAAGCATGGAACCCAGCAGCCTTCAAGAAGCCATTGTATACTTTTCCGATCAAAACAACTGCCGGGAATACCTCGTGGCGCGGCGCTGGCCGAACGGCGTTGAGTGCCCGACGTGCGGCTGCAAGGACGTGAAGTTCCTGGCGAATCAAAACCGCTGGTGGTGCCCGAACAAGCACTCCAAACAGCAGTTCTCCTTGAAGACGGGAACCATCTATGAGGAATCTCCCCTGGGCCTGGACAAGTGGCTGACGGCTACTTGGCTGGTCTGCAATTGCAAGAATGGCGTCAGCAGTTGCGAGATTGGGAGAGCGCTGAATATCACGCAAAAGACCGCGTGGTTTATGGATCACCGCATCCGGTTTTCCCTGAGCATGGGGCCGGGAAACAAGCTGTCCGGTCAGGTCGAAGCGGACGAAACGTTCATTGGTGGGAAGGCCCGCAACATGCATACCGAGAAGCGCGCGAAGCGGATTACGGGCACGGGCGGCAAGGATAAGGTTGCGGTACTGGGGATACTGGAGCGCGGCGGAAAAACTACCGGCGGCAAGATCCGTACCAAGGTTGTAGGCAATACCAAAAAGAAGACCTTGCAATCCGAAGTCCGTGAGCATGTCCTGGCCGGCTCCGCACTCTTCACGGACGCCCTAAAATCCTACGAGGGCCTGAACGAGTTTCAGCACGAAGTAGTTGACCACGCCGTAGAGTATGTGCGGGGCGAAGTCCACACGAACGGCTTGGAGAATTTCTGGAGCCTCTTGAAGCGGGGCATTAGCGGCACGTATGTTTCGGTCGAGCCATTTCACCTGTTCCGCTACCTCGATGAGCAAGCTTTTCGTTATAACAACCGCGTGGGGTTTGGCGATAAAGGCCGCTTCGACATGGCGGTACGCCAGATTGTGGGGAAGCGCCTGACGTGGAATCATCTTACGGGAAAGGCCGCAGAGGCGGCTTGAACTTTACCCTATCGCAGGTCGATGCGCGGGAAGCGTAATAAATGAGAGCTTTGGATACCACAAGGTGATAGGATTCTGTTAGAATGCACCTCTCAGAACAGCGGGCCAGAGTTGTCGCA
>JBEKYE010000247.1:0-7671 GCA_049511275.1 Bryobacteraceae bacterium | reverse complement strand
GCACTTCTGGGCGGCACTGCGATACACCGAGCTTAACCCCGTGCGTGCGGGAATGGTAGCCGAACCCGAGCGGTACCGGTGGTCCAGCGCCGCCGCGCACTGCCGGGATCAGGCCGATGCCTAGCTGAAAAACCGGCGACGGAACGTTTTAGCCGTTTCCTTCGAGCTCCTTCAGTCACCGCTCGTGAGTCTCGGCGATGCGGGCGAGGGCGCGGATATGTTCCCCATCTTGTCGCACTGATTCGGTGAGATCGCGTTGCATAGTGGCAATCCGCTCTATCGTTTGAGTGAGAGCCTTATGCCGTTCCGTGAGTTTTTCCAGCCGCTCGTCAATGGCCATCTTCGGTTCCAGTGTAGCGTTCGTCCAGGCCGGGCTGCTATTTGGGTGTGCGACACAGAAGTGTGAGATCTACGCAAATGCCGTCCAAATGAGAGAATCCTAGCGTAGGGAGTACTCCAATCGGAGCCGCGACCGTAAGGGAGCGTTAGGTCGGTACGCGAGGCCGGCGCGCGCTCCCTTACGGTCGCGGCTCCGATTGGCCGGCAAACCCTGAGCTTTCTTCGTGGTCGCCGGTTTCTCTTGACTTTCGCTATCATAATGATATCATATCGATAGCTAGGAGCAAATGCGTATGGAAACGAAAGAGATGCCGAGCAATCGAGAACAGGTGAAGCGGTTAGCCAACGGGTGGCCGATGGTGGTGGCGCTGGTTCTGCTGCTGTTGGGCGGCATCGGGCTGATAATCTACTCGATTGCCGCCGGTTCGGCCACGGGGCAACCGATTGTGCCGCTGCTGTTGGCGGGCGTCTTGATGATACCGGTGTGTATCATCCTGTTGACCGGGCTCTTTACCCTGCAGCCGAACGAGGCGCGCGTGTTGGTGCTCTTCGGCGCGTACAAAGGGACGGTGCGGGAACCGGGATGGCATTGGGGGAATCCGTTCTATACGAACGGCCCGCCACAGTGGGGCGCGAAGCTGGCGGCGGCGAAAGGAAGAGCCGACAAGTCGGAGCCGATCCGGCCAAGCCGGAACAAAATCTCGCTGCGCGCGCGGACCTACAACGGGGCGGCTCTGAAGGTGAACGACAAGCGCGGGAACCCCATCGAAATCGCCGCCGTGCTGGTGTGGCGCATCCAGGACACGGCACAGGCCATGTTCGACGTGGACAACTACGAAACCTACATCCAGACGCAGAGCGAATCGGCGCTGCGGCACCTGGCGAGCCTGTACGCCTACGACGACGGCGAAGAGAACGAAAGCACGCTGCGCAGCAACATGGACGAAGTTTCGCGGGCGCTGCGAGGCGAGTTGCAGGAGCGGCTGGCGAAAGCCGGCGTGGTGGTGGACGAAGCGCGTCTGACGCACCTGGCGTACGCGCCGGAAATCGCGCAGGCCATGCTGCGGCGGCAACAGGCGGAGGCGGTGATTGCCGCGCGGCAGAAGATTGTCCACGGCGCCGTCAGCATGGTGGACATGGCGCTGAAGGACCTGGCGGAGAAGCACGTGGTGCAGCTCGACGACGAACGCAAGGCCGCCATGGTGAGCAACCTGATGGTGGTGCTATGCGGCGAAGCGGAAGTGCATCCCGTGATCAACACCGGCACTCTTTACAGCTGAGTGACGGACCATGGCGGAACGCAAGTCCTTTCTGATGCGCATCGATCCTGCGCTCTGGGCGGAGCTGGAAGCCTGGGCGCAGGACGAGTTGCGCAGCGTGAACGGGCAGATCGAGTACCTGCTTCGCCGGGCGGTGCACAAGCGCCAGGGCGGGGCGGCGGAGGAGCGCGGCGGTCCTGGTACCGCGGTCGATTATGCTGAAAAGACAAAAGTTAACCGACCGGGCTAATCGCCCGCATAGAAATTTTCAATTGGACTGCGCGAGCGCGCGGAGAGTAGCTTTGAGGTATGGCCGCAAGGGATATCCGTACCGCCTCGCAGTCGCAACTTTCCATCTTTCACCAGGTCAGCAGCATCCTGAGCTCGGACTTGTCACTCGACGAAATGCTGGGTGAAGTGATTGGCCTCGCGGTGCGGGCCACGGCGTGCGATGCGTGCCTGGTGTACCTGATCGATCATGATTCGAACGAAATTGTGCTGCGCGCTTCGCAGGTGCCGCACGCGGGTGCGCTCGGGATGCTGCGCCTGAAAATCGGCGAGGGCGTCACAGGCTGGGTCGCGGAACAGCGGTCGGTTGTCGCGCTGCCGGAGAACGCCTCGAGCGATGCGCGCTTCAAGCGGCTGCAAGGGCTGGTCGAAGACACCTACGAAGCTTTCCTTTCGGTGCCGATTGTGAGCGGCGGCGAACTGATCGGGGTGGTCAACGTGCACCACCGCGCGCGCCACGACCATACGCGCGAAGAGACCGGCACCATGATCTTCATCGGCGAGCAACTGGGCGCGGCGATTTCCAAATCCCTGTTGGAAGAGGAGAACGCGCGGCTGATCGAAGAAACGCAGGAGATGAAGCGCGAACTCGAAACACGCAAGCTGATGGAGCGGGCCAAGGGGATCCTGCAACAGAAGCACGGCATCACCGAAGAGGACGCGTATCTGCGCCTGCGCAACCAGAGCCGCCGGTTGCGGCGGCCCATCCGCGAGCTGGCGGAAGCTATTATCCTGACGGAAGAGTTGAACCGCCAGGGCAAAGGTCTCGATTCGGCTGAGGGACCGGATTAGGATACGGGCCCGAAAAACTCTATCGAACGTTAAGCTTCACGGCAGCCGCACCACGGTGTAACCGGCCAGCGACAGCGTGTCGCCGGACTGCGCCAGCATTCCCTGGAAGTTGATGGTGATGCCATTGGTGTAAGCATCGGAGGCGGCGGCCACGGTGGCGCTGAAGGGCAGAACGGCGCCCCAGCTTTGCGCGCTGACTTGCGCGCCCGCGGCCAGGATGGCGGCGGCGGAGCGGCCGGTGACGAGCGTGTCGGTGGAGGCGCCGCTACGCGCCACGATGGCGGTTGCGCCCCAATCCACTTCAAAGCTGAAGCCGGAAGTGGAACCCTGGTGCGACAGGTCGAAGGCAATCGTGACGCGGTCCCCGGGAAGCAGCAGGCCGGCCGGAATGGCGCACGTTCCGATACTCGAAAGTGTCACGGCGCTGGTGGCTGAGCCGGTGCCGCCGCACAACACCTGCGGCGCGGGGAACGTCTGCGGGGCGCCGGAATCGCTGGTCGCGAGACGGTACGAAGCGAGCAGCGTATCGCCGGGTTGCGGCACGGCGGCGGCCACGAAGATGACGGCGGCGCCGGAAAGCGAAAAATCCTGGCCGGCCTTCTGGAGGATGCCGTTGCGGTAAAGCGCCAGGCTGGTGGCCGGCGCCGGCGTGCCGGAGAGCGCGAAGTCGCCGTTCGAGCCATCGACGATGCCGGTCAGGGAATCGCCGTCGACGAACGAAGTCGCTGCTCCGCTGCCGCAGGGGCCGCTCGAGCCATCCACGTGCACGCAATCCGAGGCGTTGCCGTCCACCGAATCGAGCGCGCCAAGCCCGTCGACGAAGGCAACCCGGCCGGCGGCCAGCGACGAGGCCTTGACCGGACGCGCGCCAAGATCGGCGATCAGGCCAACCACGTCGGACTCCGGCACGGGGCCGCCGCCGCTGTCGTTGCCGCCGGTGCTGGTGTTCGCGGGAGCGGCGGTGCGGACGTCGCGCACGCGCAAAGGGGTGGTGCTCGCAGGCACGGCCCAGGTCTCCTGGAATTGCACCCGGCCGTCGCTGTGATACGTCACCGTGTAGTAGACCGGCGGCGTAACGGCGGCGGTAGGGACAAGCTGCACGCGCAGGTTGCCCTCCACCACTTTGACGGTCGAGGTTTGAGTCACAATGGCGGAATTGTCGGCGGCTTGAAAGCTGTTCCAACTGATGGTCAGGGTGCCGTTGAAGCGGGTGCCATCGGCTTTGTAGAGCACGTCCTGAATAGTGGTGAGCGGCGGAGAGGCAACGGTCGAGACAGCCAGACACACGACGGCGAAAATCGTACGGCGAATCATGCAATACCTCCGGGGATTGAAAAGGCCCGCGCCTGGACAGGCGCGCGCAGTGGACTCTCTTTCCGATTTCAGTTTATCCGGCGGCCTTTCCAAATCGGCTGGTGACGGTTTTCCGTGGCAATCGGTAAGTGGTGTTTAATGAGTTATTTGCTGACAGAAATATTTATTTCTTGCGCTTGTGACCGGGTTTTTGAGCGCGGGCGAATTGAGGGGCAGTTGACATACACCGCGCGGCCGGGCTGCGCCCGGCTGCACCGATTGACAATCGGTGCGCAGGATACCATCCTGCCCCACGTCCAGAGTATTTCAACGCCTAATTGAGCGGCAATTCGAAGAACAGAAGCTCCTTGCCGGTGGCGGCTTCGGCGAGGCCGGTGATGTAAATGGTGGCTCCGCGTTCCAGGCCGGTCTGAAAGTACAGGAAGCCACTGGCGATGTTGCCGGCCGGCAACATCTGGGCGGTGAACGCGCGTCCTTCGATCTCCCAGGCGTCGAGCGGGTTCTTTTTGGCGAGGACCTTGACCCCTTTGCCGGCGGGGCCGTCAATGAAGTTGGGACGCTGCGGCGCGCGGAGGTATCGCACATCCTTGGCCGGCGTCGAGTACACGCGATCGTGATTGGGGCCGACGTATTCGGCGCGGAGGTGATCGACGCTGATGGCTTTGCCGGTATCGTTCTGAATGACCACCAGTACCGGTAGCACGCCATACTGATAAGGATCGACTTTTCCAAAGGCGACCTTTACCTTCTCCCCGGATTCGTAGGGTTCGACGCCGATGGTGAGCTTGTCGTTGGTCTGGTGATGGGGCAGCGTGTCCGGGGGCCCCGGTTTGAACGGCGGGGGTGTCTTGTCCGCCGCGAACGCGGCGGCTATACTCATGAGTAGAGCCAAACGTTTGAAAACAAAAGGCATCTATTTCCTCTACCGAGTCCTTCAGGCGTTCGCGCTGCCTGTTCTTCTATTGTATTTCCTAATCCGCAACTGGCGCAGCCGCGGATACTGGCGGAGTCTGCCGCAACGCTTCGGCTTCCTGCCGCGCTCATTTAAACAGACCGGTCCGGGCGCCATCTGGTTGCATGCAGTTTCGGTGGGTGAGGTGCTTTCCTGCCTGGAATTCCTGCGGCGGTTGCGGGTGGAGTTCCCGCACAGCGGCCTGTTTGTTTCGACAGCCACGCTGGCGGGGAAGGCCACGGCCGATAAAAAGCTGCGGGGGCTGGCCGACGGAGTCTTCTACGCGCCCGTGGACTATGTGTTTGCGGTGCGGCGCGTGCTGCGCGCGCTGCGTCCGTCGGTGGTGGTGGTAGCGGAGACGGAACTGTGGCCCAACCTTTTCCGCGAGGTGAAGCGCACCGGGGCGGCGCTCACCCTGGCGAACGGGCGAATTTCGGACCGGGCCTTCGGGCGTTATCTCCGGCTACGCTGGTTCTTCCGGGCCGTGCTGCCGGCGCTCGATTCCATCCTGGCGCAGACCGAGCGAATCCGCGAACGGTTTGTAGCGCTGGGCGCGCCGGCCGAACGTGTGCGCCAGAACGGCAATTTTAAATACGATTTCGAAGCGCGCGCGGTGGATAGCGGGTCGCCGGTGGTAGCGCTGGTAGACCGGGTGCGGCCGTCGGCGGTGTGGGTTGCGGCCAGCACCATGGGGCCGGCGGATGCGGGGGATGTCGATGAAGACGACGTGGTGATTGACGCGTATCGCCAACTGGCCGCCAAGCGCCCGGACCTGATGCTGATTCTGGCGCCGCGCAAGCCGGAGCGGTTTGCCGCAGTGGCGGAAAAACTGGACGCCGCGGGCATCGCGTATGTGCGGCGGCAGGCGTTGGGCCCTGGCGATGCAGCTCACGTGCTGCTGCTCGACACCATCGGCGAGTTGAGCAGCCTGTTTTCGCTTGCCGGCGTGGTGTTCCTGGGCGGAACCCTGGCGCGCCGCGGCGGGCACAACATCCTGGAGCCGGCGCTGTTCTCGAAACCCGTCATCCTGGGGCCGCACATGGAAAACTTTCAGGCGATTGCGGAAGAATTTCGTGCGGCGGGCGCATGCGTGGAGATTGCGGGCGGGCAGGAACTGGCGGGTGCGCTCGAAGGGCTGCTGCGGGACGCGGGCACGGCGCGCGAAATCGGGCGGCGGGCGCAGGCTTGCGCGGAAGCCCGCCGGGGCGCAACCGCCCGGGCAGTCGAAGAAGTGCGGCGGCTACATGGCGAGCGAGTGCCGCGGGCCAGGCCCGCACTGCCTTGGCAGGCGATCGAGTGGCCGCTGGCGCGCATCTGGGAATGGGGCGCGAGACGGCGCCAGCGGCGCGACGGCGCGCGGCGGCGCAAACTGGACGTGCCGGTGATCAGCGTGGGCAACCTGACCATGGGCGGCACGGGCAAGACGCCCTGCGTGTTGCGGCTGGCGGAACTTCTGAAGCAACGGGGCCACCGCCCGGGAATCCTGACTCGCGGCTACGGGCGCAGTTCGCCGCATCGGTACGTGACCGTGGCGCCGGGCGGCACAGTCGCGGTCGAGCTGTCCGGAGACGAGCCACAGATCTTTATTCGGTCCGGGGTGGCCGCCGTGGGCATTGGGGCAAACCGCTTCGAAGCCGGCACGCGGTTGCTGCGCGAAATTGGCGCTGGTGTCCTGCTGCTGGACGACGGATTCCAACACTGGAAACTGGCGCGGGATATGGACATCGTTTTGATCGACGGATTGGAGCCGTTCGGAGGAGGCGACGTTTTTCCGCTGGGACGGCTGCGCGAGCCGCTGGATGGCCTGGCGCGCGCCGATGCCGTGGTGATCACGCGCAGCGGGCACTCCGACCTGGCGCCGGCCATCGAACACGAAGTGCGGCGGTGGAACCGGCGGGCGCCGGTGTTCCACGCGATGGTGGAGCCGCATGCCTGGGTGGAGCACTCCAGCGGGCGGCGGTGGAACGTCGCGCCGATCCCGTTTGCGCGCGCGGGTGTTTTCTGCGGCCTGGGCAATCCGCAGTCTTTCCGGCGGACGCTCCAGGCGATGGGAGTGGAGGTGGCGGAATGGATCGACTTCGACGACCACCATCGCTACCGGCCGCGCGAACTCCGGCACATCGCGCATTTGATGGCGTCGCGAGGCGCGACGGCGCTGGTGACCACCGAAAAGGACGCCGTAAACCTGTGTGAAGCGTGCGACGAACTGGTGGCGCCGCTGCCGCTTTACTGGCTGCAGATCCGGATGCGGATCGAAGGCGAGGACCGTTTGATGGCGGAAGTGGAGCGTGGGATCGGCGATGGCGCGCCTTCGGCCCGGTGATGGGCGCAGGCCATGAAGCGAATGGCCGCGCCGCCGCCCCCGGGCCGCCCCAGAACCGATGGCGCATCAATCCCCCACCGCCATCAGCTATAGTATGTCCGGAGGCTTTTATATGAATCCCCCGGCCGACAAGAAGGCTGACCTGGCTGGACCCGGCATTGGCGATTACGCCGAACTCGAAAAAATTCTTCCCCAGAATTATTCCTCCTTGCTGAACCCCAAGGACACCCAGAAGGCCATTTTCGCCGCTAAGAATTACATCGAGGAGAACCTCTGCAAAGAGCTCAACCTCATGATGGTCACCGTCCCGTTGATCGTCGATGTCGATAGCGGTGTGAACGATTATCTCGACCGCGACGGCTCCCGCACTCCTATCCAGTTCCACATTTCGAACGACCGCGATC
>JBEKYE010000246.1:0-7694 GCA_049511275.1 Bryobacteraceae bacterium | reverse complement strand
GATCTTCCAGGCGAGCGACTATGAGCCATTGGTGGTCGCTTACCGCAAGGGATCGGCCGTACGAATCTCCGATATCGGTGACGCGCAGGATTCCGTGGAAGACCTTCGCAATTCGGGCTACGCCAACGGCAAGCCATCTGTTCTGGTCATCATCTACCGCCAACCCGGCGCGAACATCATCGATACGGTGGACAGTATCCGGGCAGTCCTCCCGCAGATTGAATCCTCGATTCCGCATTCGATCGATGTTAAGGTGGCCATGGACCAAACGGTCACCATCCGCGCGTCCGTCAACGACACGGAGAAGACCCTGATGATCTCGGTGGCGCTGGTGGTTCTGGTGGTTTTCGTGTTTCTGAGAAGCGCGCGGACCACCTTCATTCCCAGCGTTGCAGTCCCCGTGTCCCTGGTGGGGACGTTCGGCGTGATGTATCTGCTGGGCTACAGCCTGGACAATCTTTCTCTGATGGCGCTGACCATTTCGACCGGTTTCGTGGTGGACGACGCGATCGTGGTGATCGAGAATATCACGCGTTACCTGGAACAGGGCATGCGTCCTTTCGAAGCCGCGCTGAAAGGCGCGCAGGAAGTGGGCTCCACCGTATTTACCATCAGCATTTCGCTGATCGCGGTGTTCATTCCGCTGCTTCTGATGGGAGGCATCGTGGGCCGCCTGTTTCGCGAATTCGCAGTGACGCTCTCCGTCGCCATCGCGGTCTCCATGGTAATTTCGCTTACCGCTACTCCCATGATGTGCGCTCATCTTTTAAAAGAAAAGCAATCCCATGGCTGGATGTACCGCACCACCGAGCGGGCCTTCGATTGGGTGGTGAGCCAGTACGGGCGGACTCTGTCCGCCGCGCTCCGCTTTCGAGCGATTACGCTCGCAATTCTGCTGGCCACCATCGGACTGAACGCGTATTTGTTCATTCGCATCCCCAAGGGATTTTTCCCGCAACAGGATAACGGACGGATTCAGGGATCGATTACAGCCGACCAGGACACCTCGTTTCAAGCCATGGATAAGATCATGCTGCCGATGATCAATATTGTCGCCGCCGACCCGGCCGTTGACACCGTGAACGGATTTACGGGGGGCAGCACCTACAACACGGCGCGCCTGTTCATCTCGCTAAAACCACTCGAACAGCGGAAAGTCACGGCCGATCTCATCATCGCGCGGCTGCGGCCTAAGTTGGCCAAAGTGCCCGGCGCTACCCTGTACTTGCAAGCGGCGCAGGATCTGAAAGTCGGCGGCCGGCAGAGTAACGCTCAATATCAATTCACCATGCAGGGCGACAATCTGGACGATCTCAATAAGTTTGCCCCCAGGATGGTCGACGAATTCAAGACAATCCCGATCATTTCCGACGTAAGCAGCGATCAGCAAAACCTGGGATTGCAAGCCATGATTCAGTACGATCGCGGGACTGCCGCGCGTTTCGGGATCACGCCGCAACTCATCGACGACACGCTCTACGACGCATTCGGCCAGCGCCCGGTGTCGACCATGTATACCGCGTTGAATCAGTACCACGTGGTGATGGAGGTATCGCCGGAGTACTGGCAGAATCCACTGTTTCTACGCCAGATCTATGTGGATTCACCGAGCAGGCAACAGGTTCCGTTGAGCGCTTTTGCCCAGTTCGCCGCCACCACCGCTCCGCTGACGGTGACTCACCAGGGTCTCTTTCCGGCGGTGACGATTTCCTTCAATCTGAAGCCAGGCGCCGCGCTGGGCGATGCCGTAAATGCGACCACAGCCGCGGCGGCCAAGGTCGGGCTTCCGGCAACCATCCAGACTGGATTCGCCGGCACCGCACAGGCCTACGAGGCCTCGCTTTCGACCGAGCCAATCCTGATTGCGGCGGCGCTGGTGGCGGTTTACCTCATCCTGGCGATGCTGTATGAGAGTTACGTCCATCCCATCACCATCATTTCCAGTCTTCCGGCGGCAAGCGTTGGCGCGCTGCTGGCGCTTTTTCTCACTCATACCGACCTCAGCATTATCGCGATCATCGGCATCATCCTGCTGATCGGCATCGTGAAAAAGAACGCCATCATGATGATCGATTTCGCTCTGGCCGCCGAGCGGAACGAAGGCAAGAACTCGCATGACTCCATCGTCGAAGCATGCATGTTGCGCTTCCGCCCGATCCTGATGACCACCATCGCAGCGCTTCTGGGAGCCGTGCCGCTGGCGCTGGGAACCGGTACTGGATCCGAGCTCCGCCGTCCGTTGGGCATTACCATCATCGGAGGGCTGATTATGAGCCAATTGCTGACCCTATACACGACCCCGGTGGTATATCTGTACTTTGACAGCCTCCAACATTGGTGGGAGGCGGTAGGCACTCGAAAGCGCGGAGATGCCGAGGCGATCCGATCCACGTAGCGGCAAAATCATCCGGGCGGATCGCTGGAACCCGAGCATGGGCCGAACCCTTGCACGTCACCAGCCGGCCGCGTTCACTTCCGGGGGTTAACCGGGCGGTCCCGCAATGTTTGCACCGCATGGAACCAGTCTTCTTCCGGCGATCCCTCCGGACAGCCCCTGGCTTGCCACAGCGAATGAGCCAGCGTTGCGATGTCATCATGCCCAAAGATCGCGAAGCCGTGTTCATTCATGGCATCCCGGTGCGCCTGCTCGGTATGCTGGTAAGCCTGTTGGGAGTGTTCCAGAGCCTGCCTGGAGCGCTCCTGCCCGGTTTGATGATCTTGTTTCTCATGGGCTTCCGCAGCGCTGCGGTGAGCATGGGCGGCACTATCGTGCAACTCGGCAGCTTGTTGATGATTTTCGTAATGTGATCCGTGGTTATAGCGAGTAGACATCTAAAACGCCCCTATCTTTCCCGACTTGGCGTGGGCTTCCCTGGCCAGCTTGTAGGCGTGATCCGAGTACTCCAGCGCCCGTTCCGCATGCCATCTTTCCGCTACGGCGTCCCCTTTTTCGTTATGTTCGGCAGCAGTACGATGGGCGTGTGCCGCAAGTTCGTGCTCCTCGGCGGCTCTCCGGTGTGACTCGTGCATGTTGCTTCCTCCAGTGGAATCGCAGTCCACTCTCCCTTCTCATCTGCACGGGGCGGACCAATCTCGTCCGGAGCGGAAATGGCTCAATAGATGGCCCCGGATCGCCTTAATCTGGACGAATGCGTGACCGCACGGCCGATTCCACTCAGTTTCCATAGCGCCAGAGCCGCTTTGCGCCGCTCTGGTGGCTGGCCTCCCAGTGCGGACTCTGCACGCGCAGCGGCAGATTCTGCACCTTCCCGGCTTAGCGTGCCGATCAGGCTTACCGGTCTAATCCAGCGTTTTGTGGAAGCGCGCCGCGCTCAGCCCCAGCACCGTGACTCCGAACACCAACAGGCATACCATCCGCGGCCACAGCACTTCCACGCCCACGCCCTTGAGAAATACGCCGCGCACAATCTCCATGAAATAGCGCAGCGGGTTCAGGTACGAGAGATATTGCACCGCGACCGGCATGTTGCGGATGGGAAACATGAAGCCACTCAACATGAACGCCGGCGTGGTGAAGAAGAAGGAACCCATGTTGGCCTGCTGCTGGGTGCGCGACACGGTGGATAAGAACAGGCCCGCGCCCAGGCTGGTCATCAGGAACAACAGGGCGCAGAGGAGCAGCAGAAAGAAGTTGCCGCGGAAGGGGACGTGAAAAATCAGCAGCGCTCCGGCGGTGATGATCATCATGTTCATCAGTCCCACCAGGGCGAACGGCAGGGTCTTGCCGAGCATCAGCTCGATGGGCCGTATGGGGGTCACCATCAGTTGTTCCATGGTGCCGATTTCCTTTTCGCGGATGATTGCCTGGGAAGTCAGCATCAGCGTCACCATGAAGAGGATGTTGGCAATGACGCCGGGCACGAAATAGTTGCGGCTGCGCAGGTCGGGGTTGAACCATACGCGGCTGCCGGCCGCCGCCGGCGTCAGCACGGCGTTGCGCGCCAACCCCGGCCCGCGAATCTGCACGGCAATGGTCTGATCGTTCTTGGACTGGCCGGCCATCACATCGTTCGCAAAATCGGCGATCACCTCCGACGCGTAGGCCGAAACCAGCGACGCGGTGTTCGAGTTGGTGCCGTCCAGCAGCACCTGCACTTCCGTGGCGCGTCCGCGCGCCAGGTTGCGCGCAAACTCCGGCAGCACGCGCACCACGGCATGCACCTGCCCGCGGTCCAGCACGCTCTGGGCCTGCTCCTCGTTCTGCGGAGTCGCGACCACCTCGAACCTTCCCGATCCCTCAAACCGCGCCAGCAGGGCGCGGCTCTCGGGAGTCCGGTCCATGTCCATCCAGGCAATCTTGGCGTGGTCCACATCCAGCGTCACGGCGTACCCGAAAATCAACAGTTGCAGGAACGGAGGCAGGAACAGCAGGACCCGCATGCGGGGCTCGCGCAGCGCCTGAATGAATTCCTTCCGCAGAATCACGCGCAATCGTTCCCACATGCCTACGCCACCTTCTGGTTCATTTTTCGCACCGCCATGCGAAAGATCAGAGACCCGTATAGCAACAGGAACCCCAGTTGCACCCATAGCAGCCGGAATCCAACTCCCTTGAGGAACACGCCTTTCACAATCGTCACGAAGTAGCGCGCCGGGAAGAAATAGCTGATGCCTTGAATCACCAACGGCATGGTGTCGATGGAGAACGTGAAACCCGAAAGCAGGAAGCCCGGCAGGAATGTGATCAGCAAGCCCAACTGGTACGCCTGCACCTGCGAACGCGAGCCCGCCGAAACCCAGATTCCCGAACATAGCGCGCACAAAAGGAACAGGCACGTGGAAACCGCCAGCACCACGAAGCTGCCGCGGAACGGCACCCGGAAGACTGTAATCGCCACCGTGACCGAGATGACCGAGTCCACCAGCCCCACCAGGAAATACGCGAGCATTTTGCCGAGGACAATCTCCGCCGGGCGCAGCGGGGTGGAGAGCACCTGCTCCATGGTTCCCATTTCCCATTCCCGCGCGATGGTCAGCGACGTCAGTTGCCCCGCCAGAATCATCAGAATCACGGCGATCAGTCCCGGCACCACGTAGTTCTTGGATTCGAGCGAGCTGTTGTACCAGACGCGCAGGCGGGCATCCACCATCCCCGGCGGATGCACGCCGCGGCGGTTCAAGAGGTCGGCCCGCACTCCCGCCGAATAGATCTGCACCAAGCTTTCGGCATACCCCATGGCGATGGAAGCCGTGTTCGAATCGCTGCCGTCCACCAGCAACTGCACGGTTCCTTTGCCCGCCGCCAAATCCCCGCCGAAGCCGCGCGGGATCACCACGCCGATCAGGACGCTGCTGGTGTCGATTCCCCGCTCGATGGTCCGGTAGTCGTGCGCGAACCCGGTGACTTCGAAATAGCGCGAGCCCTCAAACTGCCGGATCAGTTCGCGGCTGGCCGAGGTCCCGTCCTGGTCGTAGACCAGCGTCAGAATGTGGTCGACGTCCAGGCTGAGCGCATACCCGTAGAGCAGCAGCATCATCATGGGCATCAGCAGCGCCATCGCCAGGCTGCGCGCGTCGCGCGTGATGTGGTGCAGTTCCTTGACGAACATGGCCCGCAGCCGCCGGTAACTCATGCCGCCTTCCTCTCTTCGGCTTCGATCACCGCGACGAACACGTCCTCCATGGAGGGCTCGATTTCCTCGAGGCGCCGCACCACGATTCCCTTGGCTTGGAGCGCGGTCCGGATCTTTTGGCTGCCCGCTTCGGCGTTGTCCACCGTGACGTGCAACCCTCCGCCGAATACCGCGACATCGCGCACGCCTTCCAGTCCCTCGAGCGCCCGCATGGTTTCCAGCGGCTCCGTGGCTTCCAGATTCAGCAGGGTGTGCGCCGTCAGCCCGCGCTTCAGCTCCGCCGGCGTCCCCAGCGCAATCACTTTGCCCCGGTACATCAGCGCCAGCCGGTGGCAGTATTCGGCTTCATCCATGTAATGCGTGCTGACAAAAATCGTGTGGCCGGTCTCGGCCAGATCGTGGATCAAATGCCAGAAGGCTCCACGCGCAATCGGATCCACGCCCGAGGTGGGCTCGTCCAGAAACAACACCGGTGGATCGTGCAGGATGGCGCAGCCCAGCGCCAGGCGCTGCTTCCAGCCGCCCGAGAGGGTGCGCGTCATGGCCCGCCGCCGTTCCGTCAGGTTGGCCATCTCCAGCACGTAGTTCTTCCGTTCCGCGCGCAAGGCCTGCGGCACGCCGTAAATCCCCGTGAAGAAATCGATGTTCTCTTCCACGGTCAGATCGTCGTAAAGCGAAAACCTCTGCGACATGTACCCGATGCTCCGGCGGATCTCCTCCGGCTGCGACGCCACATCGAATCCGTTCACCGATCCCCGTCCCGAAGTGGGTGTCAGCAGGCCGCACAGCATGCGGATGGTGGTCGATTTCCCCGCCCCGTTCGGCCCCAGGAAGCCGAAGATCTCGCCCTTCGAAATCTTCAGCGAAACGTGGTCCACCGCTACGAAGTCGCCGAACTTCTTGACCATATCGTCGATCTCGACCGCCCATCCGTTCCCGTTCACGGCCGCGTCACCCCGGCCACCGCGTGGATGGTTTTCACGAAGGCGCCTTCCATGTTCTTCGAATCGGTCTCGCGCTTCATCTGCTCGGGCGCCTGGCAGCGGATCAGTTTCCCCTTGTACATCAGCCCCACGCGGTTGCACCGTTCGGCTTCGTCCAGGTACGCAGTGGTCATGAAGACCGTGATTCCGTCTTTCAACAACTGGTAAAGGATCGCCCAAAAGTCCCGCCGCGAGACGGGGTCCACGCCGTTGGTCGGCTCATCCAGGAAGAGAATCTGCGGCCGGTGCAGAAGCGTGCACATCAGGGCCAGCTTCTGCTTCATGCCTCCGGAAAGCTTCCCCGCCTGCCGCCCGCGGAACGGCTCCATGCGCGTCATGCGCAGCAGTTCCGCCGTCAGTTCGTCCCGTCGGGCGCCCCTGATCCCGAACAGGTCCGAGTAGAAGACCATGTTCTCTTCCACCGTGAGATCCCCATAGAGCCCAAATCGTTGCGCCATGTACCCGATCTGGTCCTTCACCGCCTGCGGCTCGCGCGCCACGTCGTGGCCCGCCACGCGAGCGCTGCCTTCGGTGGGATCGATCAGGCCGCACAACAGGCGCAGGGTGGTGGTCTTGCCCGCGCCGTCCGGCCCCACCAGGCCGAAGATTTCGCCCGGCGCCACCGTCAGGTTCAGATGGTCCACTGCCGTCAGCTCGCCGAAGCGGCGCGTCAGGCCGAGGGTTTCAATGATCGGGGACATCTTCAATCCAGCACGATCTCGGCATCCGCCGGCATATTCGACTTCAATTCGTGCTTCGGGTTGTCCATTTCGATCTTGACGCGGTACACCAGCTTCACGCGCTCCTCCGCGGTCTGAATTTGCTTGGGGGTGAATTCCGCTTCGGAGGCAATGAACGTCACGCGGCCGTCGTACACTTTCCCCGGATATGAATCCGTGGTCACTTTCACCTTGGATCCCAACCTCACGCGCCCGAGATCGGTTTCGTTCACATACCCGCGCAGCCACGGATGGTCGATGTCGCCCACCGTCACCACGGTCGTCCCCGAAGCCAGCACCTCGCCGACGTCCGCCGATTTCACCAGCACTACGCCATCCACCGGCGAAGTCTGCACCGTATCGGCGAGCTGCGAGTCGATCATTGCGATGCTGGCTCT
>JBEKYE010000245.1:0-7695 GCA_049511275.1 Bryobacteraceae bacterium | reverse complement strand
AAGCCGGATGGCACGCTCGACATCAACTACGAATGGAAGAGCAACCAGGTCGCGGAGCGCCGCCTGATCCGGGCTTTTCGCCGGATCGGTTACCTCAGCGCCGCCGCGCTGTGCCAGTATCCCGCCATGGGCAGCAGCCTGCACTACGCCGGCACGCTGCCGATGAAAGCCAGTGCAGGCCGCTATCAAACCGGCGCGGATGGGCGGCTGTATGGGACCAAGGCGGTTTATATCGCCGATGGCGCTTGTTTTAGCGAATTGCCGGCCAAGAATCTGACCTTCACGATTATGGCCAACGCGCTCCGCATCGCCCGAAAGGTGAGGGCTTCGTTGGAATGAAACTCTTTCTCACGGGCGTGAGCGGCTTCCTGGGGTCTCATCTGGCTGCGCACTGGGTGGCGTCGGGTCATAAGGTCTATGGAACCAGCCGCTGCGGCGCGATCATTCCGGGGTTGCGCCGTGTGGTGCCATTCGTGCTCGGCGAGGCCCTGAATCCGGATGACTTGGCGGGCATTGACGTAGTGACGCACCTTGCTTACGACCGCGAGGCCGGCTTCGCCGTGAACGTGGAAGGCACCAAGTTGGCGTACGCAGCCGCCAGGGCTGCCGGTGTGCCGCGCCAGATCTTTGTCAGCTCCTATTCCGCCCGACCCGAGTCCATCGCCGAGTACGGACGCTTGAAGCGTCAACTGGAGAAGTATTTCCTGCAACGCGGTGAAACCATCGTTCGTCCAGGATTGGTAGTCGGCAACGGCGGTCTCTTTTTTCGCAACATGCGCAAGATCCTTACGAGTCCCGTCATGCCGTTGCTTGATGGAGGGCGTGACTTGATACCCGTGGTCGCGGTGGACGACCTCGCCGCCGCTATGACCACCCTGCTGGAAAACCGCCCGGGCGCCTACAATCTGTTCAATCCGGAGCTGGTGACCATGCGGCGGTTTATCGAAACAATCAATCGCGCCGGACGGCATCGGACTTTCTATTTCAACATTCCGGTAAGTTGGGCTGCCGGTTTGTTGTCGTTATCCGAAAAGCTGCGGATCAAGCTGCCGATCGATTCTGACAATCTGCGCGCCCTGAAGCAGAACCAAGAGTGCATTCACAAGTCGGACCTCGGGACACTGCTGCCCGGGCACCACTCTTTCGAAGAGATGATCGCGGCGGCTATTCCACGGTGAAGGAATCCAGGTCGATATACACACCGGTTGATTTTGGATTGGCCCGGCCCACCACGCGGATCACCGCCACGTGTTTACCGGCCGCAAAGCAGCAGAAGCGCGTGTGCGTTTGCCATTCGACCTTGGGGGAATAGAGATCGATGGTGCCTTGGCTGCCACCATCGATAATCACTTCCGCCAGGCCACGATTGGGCGCCTTGGTGTACTCATACGTCAGCGCCTTTCCCTCAAACAAGATCTGCGCCTCGCTGCCCGGGATATCGGAATAGCTGATGGTATGACGGTCCGGGCCTTCGAATGAGCGGTCCATGGTCCAGTCTCCGCGGAAAAGCACCGCCGGGTCGAAATCGTCGTAGAACCCGGATGAGACTACCCGCTGCGGGCGGCAGGTAGGCTGCAGGCGCGCCAGGTACTGATCGCCTAGTTCGTACTCCGCCTCCGTGCAACGCTCCAGCATCTCCCGCAGCACGGCGGGCTTCACATCGTCTTCCGCGGCCGGCTTGGAAGAAATGAAATACTGCACGCCCCAACTTTGCATCAGGCGCACCATGTCGGGCACGTTGTGCGTATTGCGGATACTCATCAGCGTGTCGTATTGCTGCCAGTGGTTCTCGTAGATCTTGCCATTCAGGCCGGCGATCGCACTTTCGCTCGCCATCAGCACCGTAGAGTTCGGGTGGGCGCGATTGTAGTAAGCGATCACTTCGCGGACGGGTACGGCTTCCGCCCGGAAGCGGTCTCTTTCGGCGCGCGAGAAGGGCAGGCGCAGGCAGAAATCACGATGATAGTAACTGGATGAAGGCAGGAAGTAAGTGTTCATCCCGATGCACGCCGCCACAAACGCGATCAACCCCCAATAGAGCCGGCGATGATCTGCCGCCCATCCCATCAGCGCCGCGAACGCTACGGTAAGCAGCGGCAACGCCGGATACAGGTAGCGGGCATTCGGCTGCGAGCGCATGATGAGGAACGAGGCCCCCAGCGCCACTACCGCCGCGCTCACCGCGGGCCGCCTCCGCAAGAACAGAATCGCCACCACGCCTAGCGGAGCCAGTAACAGGTACTGAAAGCCGAAAGAGCCGTCCTGTCCCTCATAGGTTTTGCTGGAGTGAAAGGTAAGATCGTACGGCGTGTTCCAAGTGAGCGGCCTCAGAAACCGCGCATCCGTCAGGCCGGCATCGCGAGGCAGCAAGGGCGACGGAATCTTGTCGTTCAAAAACGGGAACAACGGGTTGCCCGTTTTCGAGTACGCGATGACATAGGGCGGCAGCGCGGTCGCCAGCAACAGCACCACCGCCAGCGCGCAAACCACCGCCGGCCTGGGGCCGAGCGGCTTGCGGTGGCGCACTGCCTCCCAGGCGGCGAAGGGCAGCGCCAGCGCCACGAAGGGGATGGATCCGAACTTGATGGAGAGCGCGGTTCCGCCCAACACCGCGGCAACGTAAAGGAATCGCTTCTCTCCGGTGTCACCGAAGCGCCAGATGGCTGCCATCAGGCCCAGGATCATGGCGGTCATCAGGTTCTCCACGAAGAGCGAGCCAGTGACCAGTTGCACCAGCGGAGTGGTGGCGAACAGCGCCATCAGAAGGAACGTGGCGCCGCGTGTCAGCCAACGGCGCATCGCGTAGTAGAGCAGGGCTTCGATCCCGAGCAGCATCGTGAAATCGATCAGGCGCGCGGCGTACTCGCCGCCCAGAAGATAGGTGATGGTGTAAGTGAGGTCGGCGCCCATGGGCATCACCGCCCACAGGAAGCGGCTGGGCTGGTAAGTCAGTGCGTGGTTGGTGGCGATGTTGGCGGGAATCGCCAGGTGCATGGCCAGGCCATCCGCGCTGGTTTCCGGCATGAGCGCCACGAACCAGTGCGCCAGCAGGAAAAAGACCAGGATCGCGAAGGCCGCGCGTTCGCCCGGGCAACGCAGTTCGGCGGTGCGCAGCAGGTCGGCCCAACGGGAAAGTCGCCGCCATGCGCCGCCCAGGTCCAGCAGTATGGGAATGGCGAGCACCGCCGCCCAGGCCGCCGCGTAATTCACTGGAAGCCGTGCCAGTAAGTACATCAGAAGGATCCACACAGCCATTCCGAGCAGCGTGGAGAAGAGTTGCGACTGCGTGTCGTCGCCGTGTTTGCGGCCCAGCAGAAAGGAACCGAGAGCGCAGGAGGAGACCAGGAAGAAGACCACCGCCAGCAAGGGTAGCGGGCCCACCGATACCGCCGTGCCGACCGCGGCGAACCCGGCCATGAGGCCTGCGAAACTCCAAGGCACCAGCAGCAGGACCGGGATGGATACTCCCAGGTACATGCCGATGAATCGCGTGAAGCGCTTGATCCCGATGGGTAGCCAGATTTCCTGCGAGAACAGGTGGCCGGTGCGGAAACCGTAAACTTCCATCGCCAGTACGCCGAGCGAAATCAGCACCACCACCGTGGAAACCAGGCGGGCCGGAACGGCGCGCGGCGGGCGCGGTTCGCGAGGCGCCGCCTCGGCGCCGTCGGGCTTGAAGATGAACAGGCGCTGCACCGTGAAATTGACGAAGAAGAGAACCGTCTCCACCACCAGCTTGGCGGAAACCGGGTTGATGCCAAGAGTCGTGGCGAGCAGCCGGATGCCGCCGTAGGACGCCGTCCCGCTGGCCAGCACCAGCAGCAGGTATTTCGGCAGAACCTTCCGGTGCTGTTGATGCGTGTAAAAAACCGAGCTGCGCACCATCGAATAATTGAAGCCGACGGCGAACAAGCGGCCCAGCACCTGCGAGGCCAGGATGTGGCCCCCTTGGCGATACGCCAGGTAGAAGATCAAGTTGTCCAGCAGCGCGGTGAGCAGCGAAACCGAGCCGAACCGCAGCAGCACGAAGTAGATCTTCATCGAATCCACGATCGGATTGAAGTGCGAGGACCGGTTGCCCGGTTCGTAGATGGTGCGGATGCTTTCTTCCACCACAGGGATGCCGAGTTGGTGTGCGGCAATCAGCATTTCCAGCTCGAACTCGTAGCCGGTCGCTTCGATCTTCAGCGTGCGCAGCGCGAAAGACGCGGGGAGGCCGCGCAAGCCGGTCTGGGTATCGGCCATCTTGCGTCCCATCAGGGCGTGCATGATGGCTCTGGTGAGTATGTTTCCGAAGCGGCTGCGCAGCGGCACATCTTCATGAAAAGCGCGGCAACCCAGCACCAGGCTGCGGGGATGCGCCAGCAGCGATTCGGCGACGCGCTCGATGTCGCCGGGGTCGTGCTGCCCGTCGGCATCGGCGGTAACCACGCCCGCCAGATCGGGAATCGTACAGAAAGCGTGATTGATGCCGGTCTTGAGCGCGGCGCCCTTGCCCAGGTTGGTGGCATGGCGCAGCAGTTGGACGCCGGGAATCGCGCCGGCGTCGGCAAAGACCCGGTGGAACTCCTCGCCGCTGCCGTCGTCCACCACCAGGATGGCGGGGAACTGCCGCTCTGCCAGCGCGCGCACCACCTCCACCAGCGCGGCCGACGGCCGGTAGGCGGGAATCACGACTGCGAGCCGGTTGGCTTGTTCACGAACCATGTGCGGAGAACTTCAACTACAGCATGTGAGGGAAAGAAAATGCAACCGCCAATCCTCGCCGCACCGTGGCTCTGGCATACTGAAGATCTGCCTACATGATCCCGTCCCCATCATGGATGTCGCGCGCCGCCCTCTGGCTCACCTTCGCCGCTGCCGCGTCGATCGTGCTTTCCATCGCCGCGTTCAACATCCTGATGGCCCTGGCGCTCGCCGCCTTGCTGTTTTCCGGCGAACCGCTGCGCCTGCCGCCCATCAAGCTGCCCCTTGGCATCTTCCTGCTCCTCACCGTGGCTGCGTGGGTCTTTTCCCCGGACCCCTGGATGGAAGGCTTTCCGCAAATCCGGAAGTTTTGGATCTTTTGCATCCTGCTGTTGGTCTTCTCCACCCTCCGCAGTTTATCGGTGCTGCGCTGGCTTTTTCTCGCCTGGGCCGGGCTGGCCTCCATCGCCGCTCTCCGCGGCTTCGTGCAATTCTTCTCAAAAGTCGAACAGGCGCATCGGGCCGGAATTGACCTCTACCAATACTATGTGGCCGAGCGCATCACAGGTTTCACCAGCCATTGGAATACATATGCGGCGGAAGAGATGTTCGCCCTCCTGGTGCTGGCTGCAATGCTGTTTTTCGGCCTCCACATGCGCAAGTCCTGGATTTGGATCTTGTGTGGCGGTCTGATGGCCGTGGCTTTGTACCTGGGCTGGACGCGCGCTGTGTGGCTGGCGACCGGCGCCGCGGGCCTCTACCTCGTCTGGTTCTGGAAGCGTTGGATGGTGTTTTCGGTTCCGGTGATCGCGGCAGTGGCTTTCGTGGCGTCGCCGACCGTGATGCGGGAGCGCATCGAGTCGATGCTGCATGGCCAGCAGGTGGATTCCAACTCGTTTCGCATCATCGCCTGGAACGCCGGCATCCAGATGGTCGAGAAACACCCGCTGCTCGGCATCGGCCCCGAAGGCCCCAAATACCACTTCAAGGAGTACGTTCCGCCTGATGTTTGGGCCACCCGGCCGCCAGGCTTTTATGAGCATCTCCACAACATCTACCTGCAGTACGCCGCCGAACGCGGCATCCCTGCGCTGCTGGTCTTTCTCTGGTTGATGATTCAGATTCTGGTGGATTTCGGGCGCGGCCTTCGGGCACTTCCACCCGGCCGTGGAGACCGCCGCTACCTGCTGCACGCCGGCATCGCCGTCGTGATTGCCGCGCTGGTCGAAGGTGTCGCGGAAGTGAACCTGGGCGATTCCGAAGTTCTCATCATGTTTCTGGTTGTGATCGCCGCGGGCTATCTCGCTTTGGAAAAGGACCTGTCTACTGCCCCATGAAGCGTGATACGCGCCGGCTCTGCTCGAGTGGCAGCGAGTAACCGATCAGGCAGAATTGGTCCAGCGCAAACAGCACCACTGATTCCAGGTTTGCGCCCAGCGCCATCCGCTGTTCTTTCTGCCAAGGCGTGGTGGGATCGCTGATGCCCACCAGGTGGCTGCTCTGCGAGCACGCAAACCCGAGTTGCATCGGCAACTGAATCGACTGCGCCGCGCCGTTTAAGTCCCGATCGCCCGTGTAGGTGAAGTTTTCCGTCTTGAGGCAATTCAGATTCGCCGGGGTCCAGTCGCTCTTCGGAAAGTTCACGAGCTGGTTCAGCGCGGTGTTGTTGACGTCCGGCGGATACAAAACCTCGAACCGCGCGTTCGCGTGCGTCTGCCTCACAAAGCCCCGAATCGTCTGCGTGAACGAGCCGATGAGCCCCGGCAGAAACGCGCATTCCTGCTCGAGCGATGCCGGATCCGCGTACTGGTTCGGGATCACCGTCATGGCCCGCCCGTATGTCGATTGGAAGGTCGAAGTGGTGTAGGCGTCATAGAACGGCATGCCGGGTTCGGTGACCGTCGCGGCCGACGGACCTGGGAAGTACCACCACTCGACTTCGCCGAATTGCAGGTAAGGCACCACGCCGGCGTTCGCCATCAGGTCCGCCATATCCGAGTAGACCTGCTGCCAGAACGCCGTGCTGGCCGGACTGAAGTTGGTCTGCAGCGCCGGCGTGTTCAGCCAGGCCGCGTCCCCGTTCGGGTATCGCTGTGCGATGCCCGCCTGCGTGCTGTCGTCGCCATTCTGCAATTCCATGCTGAACGACGTCGCCACGTCGATTCCATACCCCTTCAACGCCTGGAAGAACGCGCTGTTCCAGTCGCGCGCCGCGCGGTTGATCCGGGGAGCCGCCGTGAGGTCCGTCAGCCATTTGCCGTCACTGCCGCCTGCCAGCGACCCGCTCGATTGCGCCGTCAGAGGCGTGGGGTTGTTCGGGGAATTGTCGGGCACCGCCGAAATCGCCATGCCGTTGCCCGCGCTTCCGATGGTGCGCGACACGATGGTCAAGGTGCTGCCCGCTGCGCTCGCCCACACCCCCGTCGAGCCTGCGTTGATCTGCAGCGCGAAACACAACGCCATGCTCGCCGCCGTGTCGCCGATCAGGTTCACGTGCTCGATCACGGTCGGCCCCAGGTAGACCTGCGTCGTCTTTCCGAACTCCGGATTGCCCCCGAACGTGATCTCCCCCGATGCATATTGCTGCGTGGGGTTACACAGCTCGTAAAAACACAAAGCCCCCGCGTAATGATTGGCGCGGCCATGGAATCCCAGCGTGTCGATCAGCCACGCCGTGCGCTCCGGCGCGAGTGCGATCGAGTGGTTCGTATCCCAGTCGGTGGCAAGAGTGGTCGTCGGAATGGCGCTGAAGGTCGGCAATGTGCTTGTGGGCACCGCCAGTTCCAGGAAATCGAAATAGAAATACGAGCCTGCGGTTCCGCAGTGCGTGATCGTGACCGTGTGTTGTGTCAGCCCCGTGAACTGGCCCAGCGAGACGCGCACCAGCACGTCTTCGCCCGGGAGCGCCAGCATCACAGTCTGCGGGGTGCCGCCGTCCACTTGCACCGAGACCTGCCCGCCCGCAGCTAGGCGCCGCGTTCCCAGATGAAGAGTGTGGCTCGCCCCGGC
>JBEKYE010000244.1:0-7716 GCA_049511275.1 Bryobacteraceae bacterium | reverse complement strand
GCTGCAATCCTCGGGCGACATCCGCCGCGTGCCGGTTAACGGACGCCTCGACCAGCAGCGATACGCCTACACGCTCTGGCACCCCAATCCCCTGGCTAAGTTCCGAATGCCTCCGGAGCAACTCCCGACCGAGCTGGCGCGCCGCTATTTCTCCTGGATCGGCCCGGCCACCGTGGCGGAGTTCCAATGGTTCTCCGCGCTTTCGGTGAAGGATTGCAAAGCCGCCATGGAGCCGCTCAAGCTGGAGGGCGCCGGCGACGATGGCTTCCTGCTCCCCGAAGATCGCGCGCGCTTCGAGGCTTTCCAATTCCCGAATCAGCCGCGCTATGTATTGACCAGCAGTATCGACGGCCTGAGCCTGCTGCGCCGCGATCTCGCAGGGCTGGCCGATGCTGCCGACCTCCAGCGCAAGGTCTACGGCGGCAAAGGCCTGGCGCCGCTGGGCGGCGTCGCCGACCTGCCCTCCCACGCGATTTTCGACCGCGGCCGCCTGGTGGGCCTCTGGGAGTACGACACCATGACCGAGGCCATCGCCTGGTGCGCGTTCATCCCCAAAAACCGCGACCTGGAGAAGGCCGTGGCGCGGACCGAGGAATACATCCGCACGCAACTGGGCGACGCGCGCTCCTTCAGTCTGGACAGCCCCAAGAGCCGCGCCCCGCGAGTGGAAGCGCTACGCGCTGCCAAGGGCGCCTGAAGGAGCCCGCAAGGGCTTTGCCAGGTTCACCCGCGCAGGATTCTGCTGTTGCACTCTCCCGGGAATGGTGTAGAGTAGACCGGATAGGGGGTGCCCCATGTGGCGGGTACGGATCTGTTTGCTCACGGGGTTTGTCTCGCTGGCCGCGGTTGCTCTGTTCGTAGCGCGTTCCGACGCGGCGCCGGAAACCATTCGCCTCATCGCCCCGGGTGTGTGGTTCCGCGAAGGCGATATGGAACAGGGCCACTGCAATAACGTGATCATCGAGATGAAAGATTATCTGGTGGTCATCGATGCCAACTATCCCAGCGGCGCGCGCGGCGCCATGGCGGATTGCAAACGCCTCTCGCCCAAGCCCGTCAAATACGTCTTCGACACGCACCACCACGGCGACCACATCTACGGCAACGCGCTCTGGACGCAGGCCGGCTCGACCACCATCGCCTTCCCCGGTGTAGCCGCCGAAATGAAACGCTTCGAACCGGCGCGCTGGCTGGCCGCCGCCAAGAGCCGCCCCGATGTCGCCGAACTCCATCGCGATACGCCCGAGCCTCCCAAACAGGACATCGCGCAGCCGCAGTTCGTCCTCAACGACGGCCAGCGCAAAATTGAGTTCCTGCACTTTGGATGGGCTCACACGCGCGGCGACGGCTTCGCCTATCTGCCCAAAGAAGAGGTCCTCTGCACCGGCGACGCCGTGGTCAACGGACCCTACAACAACACCATGGATGCCAACATCGGAAACTGGCCCACGGTCTTGCGCGCCGCCGATAAGCTGAAAGTGAAGTTCGTGCTGCCCGGCCACGGCGTGCCCGGCGGCCGCGAGCTCATCACCGGCCAGGAGCAGTTCATGGCGGAGCTGTACAAGGCCGCCAAAGCAGCCGTCGACCAGGGCAAGCCGGTCGAAGACTTGCAAGCCTCCGTCAGCCTGCCCGTCGCGGTCAGCGACTGGGTGGCCGAAGCCTCGCTCAAGCGCCAGATCAAAGACGCCTACGACGAGATCAAGCAGGGGAAGCCGCGCGGCGATCTGCAACAATAGGCCACAGCGCCAGCCACACCACCGCCAGCGCCCAGCCCGCCACCACGTCGCTGGGATAGTGGAAGCCCAGATATACGCGGGAGAATCCGAGCAGCGCCGCCATCACCACCACCGCCGCGCGCCACCTTGCTCCCGCGGCGAAGATACCGGCCAGGATCCCAAAATACACAACCGGGACAAACGCGTGCCCGCTGGGGAAGCTGTGCGTCTCCGCCGGCAAGAGGCCGAAGAAAACTTCCGGCCGCGGCCTGTGAATCAGGGTCTTGAGCAGTTGCGTCACGGCTTCCGCGCTCAGGCTCCCGACTACCAGCAGGTAAGCCGCCCGGCGCTCTCCGCGCCGCAACCAACGCCACACCAGGAGGGCGGCTAGCGGCACCAGAAAGTATTCCGAGCCGATCATCGTGATCAGCCGCATCAGCGCCGTCAGCGCTGGAAAAGCCCAGCCGTGGATCGCCGTGCGCACCGGCAGGTCGAATCCGAGGGCTTCGCCGCGCATCACCAGAACCGCCATCGAGCCAAACGCCAGCAGCCCGCAAATCGCCGCCGCGGCGCGCACCCGCCGATCCATTCTGCTCACCATGGAGAGAATACACCAGATTCGGTGTCTAATAGAGACATGCAGTATTTGCTATGCGCCCTTCTGCTGCCGGGGCTGTCACTGGCCGCGATTTTGCCCGATTCGATCGGCGCTTACACCCGCGGCGCCGTCTCCCAGCCAACGCTCGAGAACCGCCCGCTTTGGGACGAGTACGGCCTGAAGAACTGGGAATCGGCGGCGTATCAGAACGGCAAGGCCAGATTCGTCGCCACCGCTTACCAGCTTGGCGACACCACCGGCGCGCTGGCCGCCTTCGACTGGCAGCGGCCGCAGGATGCCAAGCCATCCACGGCGGCAAAACTGTCCGCCGAAACCGCCGGCAGTCTGCTCCTGGTGCACGGCAACTACCTGTTTTCATTCTCCGGCTACAAACCGAGCATGCCGGAACTGGATGCGGTGGCCGCCGCGCTGCTCAACGTCGATAACACGGTCCTGCCCGCGCTGCCCGGATACCTGCCCTCCGAGGGCCTGGTGGCCAACAGCCAGCGCTACGTCCTGGGGCCCGCGGGCTTGCAGAAATTCGCCCCGGCCATCCCGCCTTCGGTGGCCGCTTTCCACCTCGGAGCGGAGGCCCAGTTAGCGATTTTCCATAACCCGAAGGGCGATTTGCCCGTGGCGATTTTCGACTATCCCACGCCCCAGATGGCGATCCAGAAGGTCGCCGATTTCGAGAAACTGCCGGGCGCTCTGGCCAAACGCAGTGGCCCGCTGGTGGCCGTGGTGCTCTCGCCGCCCGACCCGGACTTTGCCGAGCGACTCCTCTCACAAGTGCGGTATCAGGCCGAAGTGACCCGCGACGAATACGTTCCGACGCGTCGCGACAACATTGGGGATCTGGTTATAAATGCCTTCATTCTCATTGGGATACTGCTGGCTTTCTCGTTGGTATCGGGGCTCGGGTTGGGGGCCGTGCGGGCCTACTTGCGGCACATCCGGCACGGTGAGGAGCCCGACGCCATGATCACCTTACATCTGCAATAGCGCGAGCCGGCAACATAAGCTTCCGCTTTTGTTTGCCTTAGACCGAAATCCTCAGGCCCAAAACCAGTCTTTTGGCGTTTGCCGCCATTTCAGCCGAAAAGCCCGCCGCTTGCAAGTCAGCCTGTACGAGACGGTTACGGGGAAGAATTTTGAGCCGGATTTTCGCTTGACTGGAGAGCCATTAGGAAATAAGATCCAACTACAAAGTTTTGGCGGTTGCGATTCCGTCGAAGCTGATTCTCCCATCGAACATCACCCTGGTAGAACAGGGGAAAAATGCTCACCCTTCGGGGTGAGCATTTGTATTTTGGAGCAAACATTGGGTTTAGGCTGATCACCCGGTTCCCGCAGGCCTTTTCGGGGGTACCACCCGTCGCCGGAACCCTCGCGGAGCCCCCAGCGGCTCTGATTTCGCGCGCAAGAGGCCCTCTACACGCTATCCTGGATGTTAAACCAAATGACTGACCAGAAGTTACAAGTGGTGCCTCTGGGCGGCTTGGGCGAGTTCGGTATGAACATGACCGCCATCCGCTACGGCAACGACATGATCGTCGTCGATTCCGGCATGATGTTCCCCGAACCCGAACTCCTGGGCGTGGACCTCGTCATGCCCGACATCTCCTTCCTCAAGGAAAACCAGGAACAGGTCCGCGCTCTGATCCTGACCCACGGCCACGAAGACCACATCGGCGCGGTACCGTATTTCCTCTCCGATATCGACGTCCCGGTCTACGGCACGGCCTTCACCCTGGCGCTGGTGGAGCGGCGCCTGGAAGAGCACGAACTGGATCAAGAGCCGCGATTCGTTACGGTCAAGCCCCTGGAGATCGTGCAGATCGGCCCGTTCAAAATCGAATTCGTGCACGTGACGCATTCCATCGTCAGCTCCCTGGCTCTGGCCATCACCACGCCGCTCGGCGTCATCATCCACACCGGCGATTTCAAGGTGGATCCCACGCCCACCGATAACGAACTCTTCGATCTGCACACGCTGGCCGATTACGGCAAGCGCGGGGTGCTGCTGCTGCTCTCCGATTCCACCAATTCCGACCGTCCCGGCTACACCGAATCGGAGCGCGCCGTGCGCCCGCGCATGGAGGAGATCTTTAACCGCGCCGAACGACGCGTGGTGGTCTCCTGCTTCAGTTCCTCCATCCATCGCATTCAACTGGTGCTCGATCTGGCGGAGGAATACGGCCGCAGCGTGGCGGTGATTGGCCGCAGCATGGTTTCCGTCACGGAGATTGCCCACTCGCTGGGCCTGCTCAGCATTCCCGACGGCATTCTGTTGCGGCCGCAGGACGCCATGAATCTGGCGCCCGACAAAGTCGCCTTCCTCATCTCCGGGACGCAGGGCGAGCCCATGTCGGCGCTTTCGCGCGTGGCGGTGGACAACCACAAACACGTTTCCGTGGAGCACGGCGACACGGTGGTGCTCAGCGCGCGCATCATTCCGGGCAATGAGAAAGCCATCTTCCGCATGATCGACCACATGGCGCGCCGCGGCGCGGACGTGCTCTACGGCAACATGAACCCGCCGCTCCACGTCTCCGGCCACGCCAGCGTGGAAGAGATGAAGCTGGTGTTGAACCTGGTGCGGCCGCGCTACTTCATGCCCATCCACGGCGAGTTCCGGCAGCTTTCCAAACACGCGCGCCTGGCCGAACACCTGCGTTTCGCCGGCCTGGAGGAAAGCTTCGTGATGGAATCGGGCGACGTGCTGGAGATCGATCACCACGGCGCGCGCAAGAACGGCAAAGTGCAGGTGGGCCGCGTGTGCATCGATTCCGGCTCGGTGGACGACGTGGTGCAGGAGGTGGTCATCCGCGACCGCCAGCACCTCTCCGAAGACGGCATCGTGCTGCCCATCATCGCCATCAACCGCCATTCCGGCCGCATCGAGAACCTGCCGGAGATCGTCAGCCGCGGTTTTGCGGTGGCCGAAGAAGGGCCCGAATTTCTGGAAAAGGCCCGCCAGGTGGTGGCCAAGACACTCGAGGGTTCCAACCAGGAGGAGAAAACCGATTGGGGCGTGATGAAGGAGAAGATCCGCGCGGACCTGAAACGCTACATCGTGAAGGAGACCTCGCGCCGTCCGCTGATCATGCCGGTGATTCTGGAAGTGTAAGGGCTTCGCCCTGGAAATAGCGCGCCGGCGCGGATGAGCTCCCTCTCAGTGTGCGCCTATTGGTGCGCCAGTTTGTGCGCCGAGGTCCACTACACCGGCTCCGCGGCGATACCGGCTTCCGCCAGCGTGGCTTCCACGTCCGCGGGTTTCAGCCGCGTGGCATCGTATTCCACCATCAGGCGATCCAGTTCCTGGTCCACCCGCATGCGCTGGATCCCGTATACCGAGCTCGCCTTCGAGAGCCGCGCCAGCGTGGCGTCATCCGGCCTTTTCCGCAAGCGGAAATGTATCTGTACCCTGGTCATGGTCTTCCTCTGAATCGTATCACTCCGGCAAGTCGGCCGACCCGTTCAACTCAGCCAGCAAACGCTCCACCAGCGCCTGCCAGCCGGCATCGAATTCCGAGCCATCCCCCGCCGGGCGGTGCGAAGCAATCCACGCTTGCAGCACTTCCGTCACCGGCTGGGCCACCGATTCTTCGGCTCCCGGCTCGAAGCGCAGCGGAATCTCCGATCTCTGAATGGCCCCCACCAACAACTCCGAAAATTTCATTCGGCCCCTCCTTTCGCAAAATGATTCACCGGCCCCGCGCCGCGGCCCAAGCCTGGGTTCGTACGGATGGCCTCCTGGATGAACCGCTTGGCGCGGGCGACCGCCTCGTCCAGCGCCTGACCGCGCGCCAGGCCCGCGGCGATCGCCGCCGAAAACGTGCATCCGGTGCCGTGGGTATGCCGCGTCGCGATGCGCGGCGCCGGAAAATCGCGCCACCCGGCGCCATCGAACAGGATGTCGGTCGAGTCCTCACCCGGCGTGTGTCCGCCTTTAATCAGCGCCGCGCGCGCGCCCATTTCGCAAATCCGGCGGGCGGCCCGCCGCATGTCGTCCAGGGTCCGTATGGGGATGCCGGTCAGCGCTTCGGCTTCCGGAATATTGGGCGTCACCAGGGCGGCCCGCGGCAGCAGGTGCTGGCGGATGGCATGTACGGCCGCTTCCGGCAACAGGGGCAGCCCGTGCTTGCTCACCATCACCGGATCCACCACCAGCGGAAAGCCGAACTCGGCCGCCGCCCGCGCCACCGCTTCCACCATTTCCGCCGACCCCAGCGCCCCGGTCTTGGCCGCGTCCGGCGGCATGTCTTCGACCACCGCCCGGATCTGCTCCAGCACCAGGTCCAGCGGCAGCACTTCCACACGCGAAACCCGCAGGCTGTTCTGCACCGTCACCAGCGTGACCACGGCTTCGCCATACACGCCGAATTGATGAAAGGTCTTGAGGTCCGCCTGGAGGCCCGCGCCTCCACTGGGATCGGATCCGGCGATTGTCAAAGCCACGGGCCGCATGCAGCCATCAGCATAACAGCCTCGCCGCCGGGCTATTGCACCCACACCGTTACGGCGGGCGCCTGCACCGTGCCTACCGTCAGGACCAACGGCACGGCGCCGGAAGGCACGAAACTCCCCGGCACCCGCGCATCGACTTGCAGGATCCCTACCAGCCCGGGCGCGCTGCCGGCATAGACGACTTCCGCCGCCATACCCGCCAGCGTCACCGTCACCGGCAGGACCGGGAACGGATACGGCACCGCGGCCGGCAACCCCGCCAGATCCGGCCCGTATTCGATTCCATCTCCCGTGGCGTAAATCGTCAGGAACGTGCCGTGGGGCGCCGGATTGGTCTGGGAATTGTACGTGCCGTCCTGCTGCACGACGGTCGAAAACACCGCCGGCACATTCGCCGTCACGGTGAGGTCCAGCATCCCGGCCGATTTCCCCTGGTAGAAAACTTCCATGTGCGTGGTGTTGTTCCCGGACACCGTGTATGGCACCTGCGCGTTGATCTGGCTGGCCTGGGCATAGAGCAGCGGCGCGGGCACGCCGTCGAAGCGCACTTCCGTGCCGGCCAGTTGGTTGGCCAGCAGGCCGGATGCATCGTAGGTCCCGCCCACGCCGGCCGGGGGTCCGAGCCCCGCACCCGTAATCGTCACCAGTTCGCCCGGCGCGACGGGTCCGGCAATCCGGCTGGCGGCGTTGGCCACCGCAGGCGGCGGCAAGACCACCACCGGCGGCGGCGAGATCACACCGTTCGGAACCATCAGGCGCACGCGGTTGTTATTGGTGTCGGCGAAATACAGATCTCCGGAGCCGTCCAGCAGAATGCCCGCCGGTCCATTGATCTGGGCGTTCAGCGCGGCACCGCCATCGCCGCCGAACGAAGTGGCGCCGGTCCCTGCAATGGTGTGGATGACGCCGTCGGGCGTCACCTGGCGGATGCGG
>JBEKYE010000243.1:0-7720 GCA_049511275.1 Bryobacteraceae bacterium | reverse complement strand
GTAACCACCGACGGCGGCGCGAAGTGGACCAACGTGACGCCATCGGAGATCAAGGCGTGGACGCGCATCTTCAATATGGAAGCGGGCCACTTCGATACCAAAACGGCCTATGCGGCCGCCAATACGCTGCGCCTGGACGATATGAACCCGCACTTGTGGCGCACCCACGACGGGGGCAAAACCTGGAAGGAGATCTCGAATGGCATCGCCGGCGGCGCGGTGGCCAACTCCATTCGCGAGGACCCGCGCAAGAAAGGGCTGCTCTATGCCTCCACCGATACGCAGGTTTGGGTTTCCTTCGACGATGGCGACAACTGGAATTCGCTTCGCCTCAATATGCCGGCGATTTCCGTGCGCGATATCGAAGTGAAGGATGACGCCACGTGCATGTGCTCCGACCTGGTGGCGGGAACGCACGGCCGCGGTTTCTGGATTCTGGACGACGTGACGCCGCTGCGCCAGGCGGCCGAGGCTGCCGCGGCGTCGAATGCCTATTTGTTCAAGCCCGCGACGGGCGTCCGGATTCGTTTCGGAACGAACGATCCGACGCCGTGGCCGCCGGAATTGCCGGCCGGGGAAAATCCGTTGCCCGGCGCGCTGATTGATTATTACTTGCCCGCGGCCGCGAATGGCGAGGTGAAATTGGAGCTCCTCAACACGCAGGGTAAGGTGATTCGCACGTACTCCAGCAACGATCCGGTGCGGAGCCCCGACCCGGCCACCGATCCGGTGGCCTACAACAAGCTGTGCCAGCAGACGCCAACCGCGCCCGATTGCAGTCTGCCGCTGTACTGGCCGGCGCCGCCGCAGGTATTGAAAGCCACGGCCGGCATGCACCGCTTCAGTTGGGACATGCACTACGACCCGATCGCCGGCGGCGGCGGTGGCGGACGCGGCGGTGGCGGAGGCGGCGGCGCGGTGCCGCATCGCACTTACCCCGGCGTGAACTCGCCGTGGGTGGCCCCCGGCGCGTACACCGTGCGTTTGACGGCGAACGGGCAGAGCCAGAGCCAGCCGATAACCATCAAGATGGACCCGCGCGTGAAGATCACACCGGAAGTGCAGCGGATTTTCACGCTGACGACGCAGATGGAGAACAACGCTCGGAACGCCGCCAGCGCATACAAAGACGCGCGCGCGCTGGCCGATAAGTTGAAGGCCAAGCCGCAATCGGCCGCGAATGACGCGTTGATCAAGCAGGTGGAGGAGATTGCGCCGGCCGAAGCGCCGGCGGGCGGCGGCGGAGGACGCGGGGGCCGTGGAGGTCGCGGTGGCGCTGGTGCGGCGGCGGGTGCTGGTGCGGGTGGTGGCTTTGGTGCGGCCGCGGCGGAACCGCCGGCTGCGGCGAACCTGAGCACGATTGGCGCTCAGTTGGTGGCCGCGGTGCAGGGCATGCAGGGTTCAGAGATGCCGCCGACAACGGCGCAGCTCCAGGCATGCACCGATCAGGAAACGGCGTACACCAACCTGATGGCGAAGTGGGCGGCGCTGAAAGCAAAAGTCAACGGCCCGGCCACGCCAGCCGCCGGGCGGGGAGGCAAGCAATAGAGAGTGGACCAGTTCCTATCAGTGATTGGGATCGGAAGATTCTGCCTTGATGGCGAGATTCTGTTGACCCGCATCAGGCACGCGCCAGCAGGAGTTGCTTGGCTTCTTCAAGCGCTTGCAATGCCAGCGCGCGGGCAACTGTCGGAAAGCCTTCCAGGAAGTTTTCCAGTGTTTCGCCGCCTTCCAGATAATCGAAGAACGTCTGAACCGGCACTCGCGTTCCCCGGAACACCGGAACGCCGTGCATCGTTTCGGGATCTCTTGTGATAGCTGGCGTCACGCCTTCATTGTCTCTCAAAACCGTGCACGGCACGCAAACGCCGCGCTGCCCTACGCCTTCCGCAACCAGCGCAGTATGGCGATGGTGGTCTGCTCGACACAGCGCGACAGGACATGATCGAGGTCGCTCGACCAGATGCCGGTCGAGATGGAGAAGACCAGCGAATCGGTAACCGAGCTCTCTTCGAGGGCGGCTGCCATCCCTTCGCTTACTTCAAGCTCGGCGCCGCCTCCCAGAGAGCCCAGGAAGCCGGCGAATGCCAGGAACTCGAAGGCGAATTCCGGGCGCAGCTCCGAGCGCCGCTCGGCGGGGATCACAGCCACAATCTCCACCGGGCCGGCCTTCGACTCTTCGCAATAGATCATGGCCACCGCGCAATCCTTCAGATCGTGAATGACCACGAAGAAACGGCAGGCGGGTTCGCCGGGCACGGAGCAGGTAACCGGACCGAACCAGGACCGCCCCGAAACGTTGGCGAGGGCTTCCGTGAGGCGATGGGGCCGGGCAGCGGCGAAATCCAATTCGCACGGGCCGTGCCAGGTCCGGCTGCGCAAATCCCAGCCGTACAACTGGATGCTTCGCTCCGCACGATCCAATTGGCGGGCTGCGCCCGAGCCGGGACCAATGATGTCCGGACTCAGGCAGGGCTGGAACTGAAAACGCATCTTAGGATACTATACTCCTAAATATGCGTCCCCGGGCTATCGCGTTTCCACCAATTCGGCTGCTTCCACCGATTCCTGCTTGTCGCGGAACTCGCCCAGCGAAATCGGCACCGCTACCTTGAGCATCAGCGTGAAGATCAGGAAGCCCGTGGCGAAAATTCCCGCGGCCACGCGCAACTCCGTCAGCGTCGGATAGTATTCGTAGATCTCCCCCAGGGCATCGGGCGTCAGGCCCGGGATGATCAGTCCCATGCCCTTTTCGATGTACACTCCCGCGTAGATGGCCAGGCAGCCGATATTCAACGTTACAAAGTTGCGCCGGGCCTTGGGGACGATGAACAGCCCGAACGCCAGCAGGTTGCAGAATACCGCCGTCCAGGCGTAGGGGACCAGCGTATGATGCGACCCCAAACCCCAGTACCAGTAACGTGTGTACAGCACGTGCTGGGTGTTCGAGTAGAATTCCTTGAAGGCTTCGGCGCCGTGCAGGAAGAGGTTGAGGAACATGGCGTACGCCATCAGTTCGGCGATCTTCCAAATGGCCTCGTTCTGGATTTCAAACCGCGTAAACCGCCGCAGCACCTGAATCATGATCAGCAGAATGGCCGGGCCGGAGCAGAAGGCCGATGCCAGAAATTGCGGCGCCAGGATCGAGGAGTTCCAGTAGGGGCGCGCCGCCAGTCCGTTGTAAAGGAATGCCGTCACGGTGTGGATGCCCACCGCCATCGGAATGGACAGCAATACCAGAGGCACCACCAGCCGCTTGATGTAATGGCGGCCGTGAAATGCCCGGTACAGGATGTGGGTGGCCACCACGAAGTTCACTACGAAATAGAGGTTGAGCACCACTACATCCCACGCCAGAATGGAACTCGGGAAGTTCAGATGGCCGAAGGGCGGGATCAGATGCCAGAAACGGTCGGGACGTCCGATGTCCACCATGACGAACATCAGGCACATCATGATGGCACTGATGGCCAGCAGTTCGCCGTAGATCACGATTTCCCGGATGGGCTTCCAGTTGTAGATATATGCCGGGATGACCAGGACCACGGCGGCCGCCGCCACGCCCACCAGGAAGGTGAAGTTGCCGATATAGAAGCCCCAACTCACCTGGTCGCGCATGGCGGTCAATCCGAGGCCGGTCCGCACCTGGTTGGAGTAGGCCAGACTCCCCGAAACCATCAGCGCAGCCAGAAAGGCCAGCCATAGCGCGTACGCCCGGTTTCCGCGCAGGATCAGCCGCAAGCTTCCGCGGGCGAAGCCGCCGAAGAGCCGGATGCTGTTCACTGGACTCTCATGTGGCATAGAAGTAGAAGAACCTCGGTACGGTGTTCAATTCCTCTTTCAGAACCAGCACGCGCTTGTGCTCGATGATGTAGCGGATCTCACTGTCTTTGTCGAGGAGGTTGCCGAACTTCCGCGCGCCCACCGGGCAAACTTCGACGCACGCCGGATAGCGCCCGGCACGGGCGCGCTGGATGCAGAAAGTACACTTCTCGACGACACCCTTGGTGCGCGGCCGGTTGCCCAGGTAGTGAGTGTTGGGATTGAATTCCTGGTCGGGAATGGTTGGCTCCTCCCAGTTAAAATGGCGCGCTCCATAGGGACAGGCCGCCATGCAGTAACGGCAGCCGATGCACCAGTCGTAATCGATCACCACGATGCCGTCGCGCTCGACCCATGTGGCGCCGGTGGGGCATACCTTGGTGCACGGCGGGTTCTCGCAATGCTGGCACCCCACGGGCACGTAGAAATGTCCCTCTTGGGGAACCTCCTCGGGGTTGTAGTATGCGTTCGCGTGCGAGAAGTCGACGCCCTTGTCCTTCTCCATCGACATCACGCGAATCCATTGGATCTGCGGTTCGCGCGATTGATTATTCTCGGCGACGCAGGCATATACGCAACGCCGGCAACCGATGCAGCGGGAGATATCCAGGGCATACGCAAACTCCACGCCGGGAATGGGACCGGCGTCGGAGACCGTCACCTTCTTGCCGTGGCTTTTGCTGTACTTGCTCTCCATCTCTTTGATGGCGGCGCGAAGCCGCTCTTTGGGCGCCTCGTAGAGGCGCTTCGGGCCGCACGCCGTCATGATCCAACTCGCCGCGGTGGACGCCGCGGCGATGGTGAACAGCCGGCGCGAAGGATGGGTAGAGTTGCCGTCGGTTTCCATGGGGAGTTCTCGCTTCCTACTGCATGGTGCGGCTGGGCGGCCGGGGCGCCGGTTTGGGCGCCAGTGCGTGGAATCGTGGCTGGTGCGGGTTATGACAGTTGGCGCACAACAGGTATCCCTTGGCCCCGTTCCAGTTTCCGGTGCGGCGTCCGTGCACGCCGGCGCGCCAGTCGCGCAGTTTCTCCCCGTGACATTGGCCGCAAACACGGTAAGACTCCTCGAAGGGAACGCGCTCGCCGCTGGCCAGATGAAGGAAGTCGCGGTTGGTGGCATCGTGGCAATCCAGACACCAGCGATGGGTCTCATCGTGCTTCAACACGATGTCGCTGTGCATGGCTTCGAGATTGCGCCGCTTGCGATCGACCGGCATGCCCGCGTGGCAGTTGGAGCAGGGAAAGATCCCATCCGAAAACGGAGGAGCAGGCACGTCCAGCCGCTCCGTCGCGGTTTTCGCGGTGGCTTCGGAAGCGGGGGACGGAGGTTTCGCCCCGTCCCCGGCCAACGACGCGCCGACAGCCAGCGCGACCCCACTCGCCAGCACCCCAATAGCAAACAGTCGCATGCAGCGTTCCCAGGGCCTACGCACTCCGCATTTCCACCATGCGCTGCACCTCGCGCACCCACATCGCCTGGAACAGTTGCAGGCGTTCCCCGATTACCGACGCCAGGTTCAACGAAACCACGTACCCGGCTTCGGGGTATGCGGCGAAGTGCTTGCGCAATGCCTCGCGGGGAAGCGCAACCACTTCCGTTTCGAGCGGTGCCGTGGCCGTCAGTGTGAACCGGTACGGCGGAATCAGGGCGGACCAGCCTACGGTCTGGCCGGGGACCCGTTCCTCCACCAGCACATTCTGTTCCTGGCCGCGAACCTGCATGGGCAACGTCAGCCGCAACCGGCCCTGCGCGATCACATAAATACACTCGGCCTCGTCTCCCAGGTGGAACAGTTCCGCTCCGCTCGCCAGGAGGATGCGTCTGCCCAGCGCCAGCACGCGGTCTCCGTCCTCTCCGGCCAGCCCATTCAACAGGTCTGTCTGTACCATGGCGGCGGCCATCTCAGTTCACCAGCGTGGACATGGTTCTGCTGTGCAGCAGCGCGGCGTTGGGTGCTCGCATGTAGGACTCCGCGGCCGCCTGCTCCAGGCGGACGTGGTTCTCCAGTTGCAACAACAGGGCCTCGATCGGAACCCTGGCGTGAACCGGCACAGGGAGCGGCCCTTCCACAAAGAAGCGCTCGGGCGCGGCCACTTTCACCGTGTCCATTGGTTTCTCCAGCCCAGCCGCATCTGCAGGCTTCTCGTCTCTGGTTGCCGCACCAAATGCCAGGCACATGACTGCCAGGCCGAACATGCTCAAACACGCTCCCATCAACAACATTTCCATCGGTCGTCCTCCTGTCCGGTGCTGGTGCTGTGCACGGGAGTGGCCATATCGAAAAGAGACCAAAATGCTTGATTCTCTGAAACTCCGTCCGTCCGTGGGTGGCAGGCTCTGCCAGAATGTCAGGCGGGCGCCTGACGATTCGTCAGTCGTGCGAGTCGTGCGAGTCGTGCGAGTCGTGCGAGTCGCTGTGTCGCTGGATCAAAAGATGGCGGCCGGGTGTATACTGAAACCCACCCGAGGGTCCAAAGAAATTTTGGCTGGAGATCTGTCAATGAAATCGACTCCAAGAGTCTGCTTTCTGCTGGTGACAGCAGTTCTGGCGCTTTTCGGTGCCGACACGTATCAGAAGCCGCCCAAGGCGGTCGAGGACATCTTGAATGCCCCGACCACGCCCACCATCCAGCTCAGCCCCAACCATGCGTACGCCATGCAAGGGCGGCCGGTGCGCTATCCACCCATCGCGGAGCTCGCGCAGCCCATGCGGCGGCTGGCCGGCATCCGCATCAACCCGGCCACCAACGGGCTGCACAACGCCACCTTCAACAGCACGCTGACTTTGCGCAAGGTGCCGGAGGGAACCGAGATCAAGGTGGCGCTGCCGCCCAATCCGAAGCTGAGCACGGGACGCTGGAGCCCGGACGGGAGCCGCTTCGCCTTTACCAACACCACCGATAAGGGCATCGAGATCTGGATCGGCGACGCCGCTACCGGCAAAACGCACCGCATGGAAGGCGTCCGCGTCAATGAAGTCTTTGGCGGCGGCGGTCGCGGCGGCGGTCGTGGCGGCGCAGCCGCTGGCGGCAGTGTGCAATGGCTTTCCGACGGCAGAACGCTGCTGGTTCATGCGGTGAAGCCGAACCGCGGTCCGGAGCCTCCCCCACCCGCCGTGCCACCGGGCCCCGATGTTCAGGAAAGCCTCGGCGGCGGTCGCGGCGTTGCCACGCACGAGGACATGCTGCAGAACGTCCACGACGAGGATGATTTCGAATACTTCGCCACCAGCCAGCTCGCACTGGTGGATTCGGTCACCGGCAAGACGACTCCCATCGGCAAACCGGCCCTGATCGAATCGGCGCGGCCTTCACCGGACGGCAATTTCTTCATCGTCACCAGCATCCACCGGCCGTTCTCATACTTGTACCCGGCCACGCAGTTCCCGTCCGAGATGGACGTTTGGGACCGCAGCGGCAAAACCGTGCATCACCTCGCCAGCACTCCGCTGGGCGGGGGAGGCCGCGGAGGTCCCAACCCCGACCCCACGGCCGCTGCGACCGCGCAGGATCCCCAAGCCGCCCCTCCCGTGCCCGCTGGAACCCGCAACCTGCAATGGCGAATGAACGAACCGGCCACGTTGCTATGGGTCGACTACATTGGACCTGCTCCGGCCGGCGGCGGACGCGGAGGCCGCGGCGCACGGGGTGGCAATGCAGCCGGACGCGGCGACAACACGCCTCCGCCGCCGACTCCGGAGCACCTCCTGGCGCTGAAAGCGCCTTTCACAGGCGAACCGCAGGAGATCTACAAATCCGACAACGCGCTGCCCGCCTTCACGTTCTTTGAGAACGGCCACTGGCTCCTGCTCGGCGGCGGCGGACGAGGCGGGCGCGGCGGCGCTCCCGGCGGAGGCGGTGGTGGCGGCGCGGCCGGCGCCAATCGTGTTCAGAAGAC
>JBEKYE010000242.1:0-7748 GCA_049511275.1 Bryobacteraceae bacterium | reverse complement strand
AGAGTCGAGGGAGGAAGAATCCATCGCAGCATCCAGCAAAGCGGCAAAACCCAGACCCCGCTGAGCCAGACCAGATGGCGCTGCCAGCCATTCGGGCTATCGGGCGTGGTGTTTCCGCGCTGCTTTTCGAGCATATAGGGCAGGTTGCTGCGGTCCTGGCGCATTCTAACACGGAGCTTGCGACACCCCTGAATTGTGGGGCAGTCCCCCTGGACTGCGGCCGACGCCCTCGTCGGCCTCTCTTGGTCCGAGCCGCGCGCGCCGCCAAGCGCTATTCCAATAAGTTGAAATCAACCCGACCCGGCTATCGGTCACTTTCAGGCCTTAAATTCTTTGTATGCATCAAAAGCCGCCCGGTATGGGTCATTTTGCCAAACGCCCCAGTGGAAAGACGTCGCCTGTACCACTGCGGGCGCGGTGCCGCGCGGCGAGACTTTATGGAGATAATCGGGTTGTATTATCGTGAAACTTCTGGACGTAGAGCTCTTGAGCAGCCTGGCCGCGGCTCCTATCGAAAAGCGCAGCATCACCAATCTCAGGGTCCTGAACGAGGCTTTCGACTATCCCAAGCCCAGTTCTTTTTCGCGCGGGTTGCGCATCGACCTCAATGGGCTGGCGATCCTGCTCATCTCCGGGACCGCCAGCATCGACGAATCGGGCGAGAGCATTCATATCGGCGATTTTCGCGCGCAGACGCGGCGCACCTTCGCGAACATCACCGGGCTGCTCGCGGCCGAAGGGGCTACGTGGAAAGATGTCGTCCGGACCACCTGCTACCTGCGGGACATCGAACGGGATTATGCCGCGTTCAACGAGGAGCGCACGGCCTTTTACGCGCGCCAGGAGCTCGATCCGCTGCCGGCTTCCACGGGAATCCAGGCGATCCTCTGCCGGCCGGAACTGCTGATCGAAATTGAGGCGATCGCCATGTTCCGGACCGGGCCCGCGACATGATACCTCTCGTCGTGCTTCTGATCGCGACTGCTGCGTGGGCCGGCGACAGGCCCTTCCTGGCTCCATTTGAAACGGCCGGCGAACCGGTGGCACACGGCAGAATCGATCAACTGGTGTTCGATGACTGGAAGCGGATGGGTATCCAGCCGGCCAATCCCGCTTCCGACGAGGTTTTTCTGCGGCGCGCCTACCTGGACGCGATCGGCACGCTGCCGGCTCCCGAGGAGGCCGCCAAATTCCTGGCGGATCGCGACCCCGAGAAGCGCAGCATCCTGATCGACCGCCTGCTCGAGCGCCCCGAGTTCGGCGACTACTGGGCCATGAAGTGGTGCGATCTGCTGCGCGTCAAATCCGAGTTTCCGATCAACCTTTGGCCCAACGCGGTACAGGCCTATTACCGCTGGATCCGGACCGCCATCCGCGACAACCTCCCCTACGACCGCTTCGTACGCCAGTTGCTGGTTTCGAACGGCAGCAATTTCCGCGTGCCGGAGGTCAACTTCTACCGGGCCGTCCAGAGCCGGGATCCGCAGGCCATCGCGCAAACCGTGGCGCTGACGTTTATGGGAACGCGGGCGGGCGCGTGGCCCAAAGCGCGGCTGGACGGCATGGCGGCGTTTTTTTCGCAGATCGAGTACAAATCGACCACCGAATGGAAAGAGGAGATCGTTTTCTTCGATCCCAACAAGAGCCGTCCCGCGGCCATTTTTCCGGACGGCAATCCGGCCCGCCTGCTTCCCGGCCAGGACCCGCGCGCGGCATTCGCCGACTGGCTGCTGGCCGCGGACAATCCCTGGTTTGCGCGCAATGCCGTCAACCGCGTTTGGTGCTGGCTGATGGGCCGCGGGATGGTTCACGAACCGGACGACATCCGGCCGGACAACCCGCCGGCCAACCCGGAGCTGCTCAAGTTCCTGGAACAGGAACTGGTGTCGGCGCATTACGATTTGAAGCACATTTACCGGCTGATCCTCAACTCGCAGGTCTATCAACTCTCCTCCATTCCGCGGGACGGCAGCCCGGCTGCCGCGGTGCATTTCGCGGCTTATCCGCTGCGCCGGCTGGATGCGGAAGTGCTGATCGACGCCATCTGCCGGATCACCGGGACAACCGAGGATTATTCCAGCCCGATCCCCGAGCCATTCACGTTTCTGCCCGAAGACCAGCGGTCCATCGCGCTGCCGGACGGGAGCATCAGCAGCTCGTTTCTGGAGATGTTCGGACGCCCGCCGCGCGACACCGGCCTCGAATCGGAGCGCAACAATCTCCCCACCACCGGGCAGCGGCTGCACTTGCTGAATTCCAGCCATATCCAGCTCAAGATCCAGCAGAGCACCACGCTGCGTTCTGTGGTTCAAGTTCAACCCGGCGGCAAGCCGCGCGACCCCATCGACCACCTGTACCTGGCGATTCTGTCGCGCTACCCGACGGATGACGAATTGAAGACCGTGAGCGCGTATTTTCAATCGGTCCAAGGCAATAAATGGCCCGCGGCGGTGGACCTGGCGTGGGCCTTGATCAACAGTGCGGAGTTTCTATGTCGTCATTGAGAAGCATCCCACCTCTGCGATTCTCCCGGCGGGATGCCTTGCGCTGCCTTCTGGGCGGAGGGCTGTTAGCGGCCGCCGCCGATGGTCCGCTGCGCGCGGGCGCGGGCGCGGCCAAAGCCAAGTCGGTAATTCAGATCTGGATGTGGGGCGGACCCTCGCACCTGGACACGCTCGACCCCAAGCCGGCGGCCGGCTACGACTACTGCGGCCCGTTCGATAAGCCCATCCCCACCAAAACGGATGGCGTGCTGATCAACGAGCTGCTCCCGCTGATGGCGCAACAATCCGACAAGTATTCGCTCATCCGCAGCATGACGCACGGCATTTACGCTCATGAGACGGCGTCCTACGCGGTGCAGACCGGCAGGAAGCCGGGCGAGCGGCTGGTCTACCCGTGCGCCGGCGCGGTGGTCTCGCTGTTTAAGGGTGAAGCCGCGCCTGGCCTGATTCCTCCGTATATCGTGCTCACCCAGCCGCAGGGGCGCTTCTCCGAAAACGGCTTTCTGGGCGAGCGCTACCGGCCCTTCGCCACCGGCGGCGACCCGGCGCAGGCCCGCTTCGCGGTGGAAGGCGTGGTGGCCCAGGGCATCTCCGATAAGCGCCAGCGCGACCGCCGCGATTTGCTCCATCAGCTCAACACCCTCAAGAAGACCATCGAGGACGACGGCCTTATCAAGACTCTGGACCAGACCGAGCAGCAGGCATACGAGCTGATTCTCGGCGATGCCGGCAAGGTGTTCGACCTGGCGCAGGAAAAAGACGAAGTGCGCGACCGCTATGGCCGCAACACGTTCGGCCAGTCCTGCCTGGCGGCGCGCCGCCTGGTGGAGCGCGGGGTTCCTTACATCACGATCAACTACCAGGGCTGGGACACGCACCGCCAGAATTTCCAGGTGATGCGCCAGAAACTGCCGCAAATGGATCGAGGGCTGGCGACGCTGTTCCAGGATCTCTCCGAGCGCGGCCTGCTGGACAGCACGATTGTCTGGTGGAGCGGCGAATTCGGCCGGACGCCCAAAGTCATGTGGGAAGCGCCCTGGAACGGCGGGCGCAATCATTGGGGCGACTGTTTCTGCGCGCTGGTGGCCGGCGGCGGCTTCAAAGGAGGCCGCGTGGTGGGCGCGTCGGATGCCAGGGGCGAGCAGGTGAAGGACCGGCCGGTCTACCCTGCCGATCTGCTGGGGAGCATCTATCAGCAGCTCGGCATCGACCCCGACGGCAAAATGCCCAACACCCTGGGGCTGGACGTCACCGTTACCACCGGCGGGGCCGGGCGCCTCAAGGAGCTTCTCTGATGCGCAGTTCTGTAAGGAGAGCAGACCCCCTGGTCTGCGCGGGTCCCCCCGGACCCGCTGTTCGCTCGAAGAATCGAGTGCTTGCCCTGCTGCTCCTGCTTGCCCTGCTGCTTCTGGCGGCGCCCGCCGCTTTCGCCCAGAACATTCCGCATATTGCCTACGTGCTCCCCGCCGGCGGCCGGCAGGGGACCACGGTCCAGGTTCAAATGGGCGGCCAGTTCCTGCCCAATGTGTCCGCCGCGTACGTCTCCGGGCGCGGGGTGGAAGTCACCGTGGGCGAATTTTCGAGACCCATGAACGGCATGCAGGCGGCCGAACTGCGCGAACGCATGCAGGAGTTGCAGAAGCAGCCGGCGAGCCCCGCGGTGCAGAACGAAATGGTGGATATCCGGGCCAGGCTGCTGCTGTTTAATCACAACCGGCTCATCAGCCCCGTGCTGGCCGAGACGCGCACGCTGCGCATCGCGATTTCCCCGAATGCGGAACCCGGCCGGCGCGAGCTCCGGGTCTCTTCGCCGCAAGGCCTCTCCAACCCGATCGTCTTCTGTGTCGGCCAGCTCCCCGAGGTCCAGGAGAAGGAGACCACCGAGGTCGTCCGGCCGGCCGCTAACCAGCCGGTCAACCAGGTGCGCATTATCCAGCCGCCCACCAATATGGCGATCGCGCTGCCGGTGGTCGTCAATGGCCGGATCAAGCCGCGCATCGGCACGTTGCAGCAGCAGGGACAGGGCCAGCCGTTCACCCCGGGCGACGCCGATCGCTACCGGTTCCAGGCGCACGCGGGCCAGAGCCTGGTGATGGCCGCCAGCGCGCGCGAATTGATCCCCTACCTGGCGGATGCGGTCCCGGGATGGTTTCAGGCGGTCCTGACGCTGTATGACGCCGGCGGGAATGAAGCGGCCTATAACGATGACTACCGGTTCCATCCGGATCCGGTGATCCATTACGTGGTTCCCCGGGATGGAGAATACACAGTCGAGATCAGGGACGCCATCTACCGGGGCCGCGAGGATTTCGTCTATCGGCTGACCATCGGCGAGCTGCCGTATGTGACCGACGTCTTTCCGCTGGGCGGCCGCGCCGGCGTCAAAACCAGCGTCGTGCTGGCCGGCTGGAACCTGCCGGCGGCGCACGCCACAATGGACCTCAAGGGAAAAGGGCCCGGCATGTATACGGCAGCCGGCGCGCGGCCTTTCCAGGCCGACACTCTGCCCGAGGTTTTGGAGAAGGAGCCCAACGACACCGCCGCGCATGCCCAGCGGGTCAAGCTTCCGGTTATCGTGAACGGGCGCGTCGAGCGGCCGGACGACCAGGACGTATTCCGCTTCGACGGGCGGGCCGGGCAAGCCCTTGTGGCGGAAGTCTATGCGCGGCGCCTCGATTCGCCGCTCGATTCGGTGCTGAAACTGACCGACGCCGCGGGCCGCCAACTGGCCTTCAACGACGATGAGGAAGACCAGAGCGCGGGCCTGGAAACGCACCACGCGGATTCCAGAATCATGATCACGCTGCCGGTGAACGGCGCATATTATCTCTACCTGAACGACGCCCAGCACCGCGGCGGCCCGGAGTACGCCTACCGGCTGCGCATCAGCGCGCCACGGCCGGATTTCGATCTGCGCGTCACGCCCTCGGCCATCAATACGGCCGGCGGAATGACGGTCCCCGTCACCGTGCATGCCATTCGCAGGGACGGGTTTTCGGGCGAGATCCGGCTGGCGCTCAAGAACGCTCCGAAGGGCATGACGCTTTCGGGCGCGGTGCTGCCGGCCGGCCAGGACCAGGTGCGGCTCACGCTTTCGGTCCCGCCGCAGCCGCAGCTCCAGCGGGAGCCATTGAGCTTGCAGGTGGAGGGCCGGGCGACCATCCACGGAACCGAGCTGGCGCGGCTGGCGCTTCCGGCGGAAGACATGATGCAGGCTTTCCTTTACCGGCACCTGGTTCCCGCGCAGGATTTGAAAGTGGCCATCCGCCGCGGCAATACCTTCCGCGCGCCGCTCCAGGTGATGGCCCAACTGCCTTTGAAAATCCCCGCGGGCGGCACGGTCCGGTTCCCGGTGGAAGCAGTCCTTCCCGCCAATAACCTCATCGACAAGCTGGTGTACGAACTGAGCGACCCGCCGGCGGGAGTCGAGCTGCGCGAAACCACGCCGGGTCCCAACGGCGCTGAACTCGTGCTCGCCTGCGACGCGGCCAAAGCCAAAGCCGGCGAAAACGGGAACCTGATCATCACCATCTCCGGGGAGCGGAAGCCCACCGCGGCCGGCAGTCAGCCGGCCAACCGGCAGCGGATTCCGCTAGGCTCGCTGCCGGCCGTGCCGTTCGAGATCGTGCCGCGCTGACGGAATGGTGGTGTAGGTTGGTAAAACCGCACCCGACATAGCCCTCAACCCGGGGCAGCCGACCGATGTATCATGAAAAGCGATCTGGGCCGGAGACTGAATCCGGGGGGAATCCACAAGATGATGCGAGCAATCGGGCGTCCGAGGATTGGCAGACTCGGCTTTTACATCGGCGCTGTGGCCATCGCCCTGGCGGCATGGCAATTCCAGCGTTATATTTCGGGGCAACAGATTTTTGAATCCCAGGTCGAATCTTTGACTCAACTGCAGGAACAGCAGCTTCAAGCCTTCCTGGACATGAACCGCCTGCTGACGACTCTCGGCACCACCATGCTGGGCGCCTTGGGTTTCCTCTTAGCCAGCGGAAGCAAAGGCCAGGCCCGGTCGAACGTGCGGTGGTCCGCCCTCGCCAGCGGCGCGTTTGCGGGGATCTCCGTGTTCTTCGGGTATGTAGCCTCCGAAGGAATCCTATTCATGCTCAGGAACGAGTTCTTCGACCTCGAGGCTCCGGTGATTCTTTGGCCCCACACCGCCCACTTTTATGCTCTGCTATTGAGCGTTTTCTTTTTCAGCGACTTTGCCATTCATGACTTAAACAAGGAGGACCGCAGTGCGCGTTCGTAGAAGGTCTCCGGTTTTTGAAGCCGCCCTATTCTGGCTCCTGCTCCTGCCGGCTGGGCTGCCGTCCCAGACGCCTAAGAAGACAGGGAAGCTGATCGTCACATCAACGCCGCAGGGCGCCACTATAGTGATCAACGGGCAGAAAGTGCCGCAGCCAACCAATGCCACCTTTGTCGTGTCGGCCGGTACTTATCGAGTATCGGTGGCCGATGCAGAGGGAAAGCTGAAAAACTGCGCCACCAAGGTTTTTTCAGTCTCATCCGGCTCGCAGACGACAGCCTACTGCACCGCGACAGGTTGGACGGCGCCGCCCAAGTAGTTCGCGGTTTAGCCCCCAGTGCTTCACCGGCGCGCGCGATTCCGGCGTTGAGGGCGATTGAGAAGGGTCGGAGAGCCGGACCAGGGGGTCCGGCGCAGGCGAGGGCGCCTGCCCCACGGGTTTAGGAACGGAGCCAATTTCAGGGCGCGCGCGGAGCAGGTTGTCGAACCAATTGCGGCGCGCACCCACGCGGCGCGTGCGAACGTAGCCGGCAGCTTGCGTTTGCTACAATTGGTGAACAGCCATTATGGCACCGGCGTCCCCCAAACCCCAGATCCCTTGGATCTCTCTCGCGTGGTTCGGCCTGCTGATAGCGGTGTGCACCGCGCCTGTTTTGTATTCTCTCGCGCACGTTTGGGCCAATGACGAGGATATGGGACATGGCTTTTTCGTGCCAGTGATCGCGGGTTTCATCATCTGGCAGAACCGCGAGGAACTGCTGGCTATCAAACCCAAACCGAACCTGTGGGGGCTCGTGGTAGTGATCCTGGGCGGAGCGCAACTGGTTGCCGCCACCCTGGGGGCGGAACTATTCCTCACCCACACTGCCGTGGTCATCACTTTGATCGGCGTGATCTGGCTGCTGCGAGGAACCAAGACCCTCAAGGCGCTGGCCTTCCCGTTGTTCCTGCTGTTCTTCATGGTCCCGATTCCCGCCATCATATAC
>JBEKYE010000241.1:0-7774 GCA_049511275.1 Bryobacteraceae bacterium | reverse complement strand
ACGGTAACCCCAATGGAGGCGGCTATCCGGGCGGCCAGGGCGGGGGAATGCCGCGCATCGGCATGGGCGGGATTGGAATCGGGATGCCGCGCGGCCGTGGCATGGGTGGCGGAGGCGGCCGCGGCGGCCAAGGGAACGGCAGCAACCTGTCCACCTACAAAGGCACGGTCCGCTGGGAAAGCGCTCAACCGATTCTGGATGCGCTGAAGACGCCGCTGCCCGACGCATTCGCCAACCACTACGTCATCAGCGTGATCGATTTCCCGTTGCTTTCCGACCGGCGGCGTCAGGATACCGATCAGGACTCCGGTTCCGGCTCCTCCAACACGCAGCAGCAGGACGACCAGAAGATGCTGGACGACCTCAAACAATTCACGTCGCTCCAGCCCAAGGACAAGGACCGCGCGCAGCCGGGGATTGTCCAACGCCTGACTGCTTCGGGCAACATTTTCCTTTTCGGCTTCAAGAGAGATTTCTTCGATTTCGGCAAAAACGACCACGAAGTGGATTTTTCCACGCGTCTGGGCCGCCTGCTGATCAGGGCCAAGTTCGACCCGCGTGACATGAAGTACCACAAGAAGCTGGCGGTGTAACAGCACCTGAGGATGAACGCGCGCACATCCGTGAGGCATGGCGGCAGCATTTCGAGAGCCGCTCCGCCGTCTAAGAGGCCGAACTCGCCGCAATTCGAAAAGCCTCCTCGTGTCGCGCTTGCAGCTCCGATGCGAGCCACGACTGTAAGGGAGTGGTCTCCCACGGAGTGCTTGAAGATCGTCGCGTCGGGCGAAGAACAACGACGCACAGTAATACGGTAATTTTGCAACTTTCGCCGGGCCTTTAGCGTTCTGGTTGGTAATGGGAACCTTCTTCGCCGACCTTCGCTATGCCCTGCGCAACCTGCGCACCAATGCCGGGTTCACTGCGGTGGCTGTGGCTGCGCTGGCCCTCGGAATAGGAGCCACCACCGCCATCTTCACAGTTGTAAATGGAGTAATGCTGGCGCCGCTGCCTTACTCGCAGCCCGACCGTCTGATGCGCCTGGGACGGAAGTTTCCGAGCGGTAACGGTTACTCCAACTCCATCCCCAAATTCATGGGCTGGCGCAACAACGACGTCTTCGATTCCATGACGCTCTACGAACAGGGCGGTCTGAGTATGAATCTGGGCGCCGGCGAAAACCCGCTACAGGTCAAGGCGGCCCACGTTTCCAGAGATTACTTCCGCGTGTTCGGCGCCGCGCCGTTGTTCGGCCGCACCTTCGCCGAAGCGGAAGACCTGCCGCACGGCGCGGCCGTGGCCGTGCTCAGCTACCGCCTGTGGCAGAGCCGTATGGGTGGCGACCGCCAGGCGACCGGGCGCAACATCCTGTTGAACCAGGAGCCTTACACCGTGGTGGGCGTGATGCCGAAGGGTTTTGAATCGGATCCGCTGATCGACGTATGGATGCCGCTTCAGGCCGATCCCAACAGCACCAATCAGGGCCACTACCTGGCTGCCGCGGCGCGCCTCAAAGCCGGCGTTCCGGTGGAGCAGGCCCGCGCCGCCATGAAGGTTCTGGGCGAGCGGTTCCGCGCTGCCAATCCGAAATGGATGGATCCGGCCGAGAGCGTGGCGGTGGTGCCGATGAAAGAGTCCATGGTGAAAGACGTGCAACTGGCGCTGCTGATTCTGCTGGGCGCGGTGGGGTTCGTCTTGCTGATCTCCTGTGCCAACGTCGCCAACCTGTTGCTGGCGCGCGCGGCGGTGCGGCAGAGGGAGTTGGCGATCCGGGCGGCCATCGGCGCCGGGCGCGGGCGGATGATTCGCCAGCTTCTGACCGAGAGTGTCCTGCTGGCGGCGATTGGTGGCGTTCTGGGATTCGCGCTGGGCGCGTGGGGCGTGCGCGCGCTGCTGCTGGTCGCCCCCGGCAACATCCCGCGGCTTACGGATGCGGACGGGCTTCACCAGGCGCTGCCGCTGCTCGATTGCCGCGTGGCGGCGTTCATCCTGGGGATTTCGGCGCTGACCGTGGTCGTGTTCGGGCTGTTTCCGGCTCTGTCGATCTCCAATCCCGATCTGGTTTCCACGCTCAAGGAAGGCGGCCGTACAGGCGGCGGCACGCTGCGCCAGCGCGCGCGCTCGTTCCTGGTGATCGCGGAGGTGGCGCTCTCGCTGATTCTGTTGACGGGCGCGGCGCTGCTGATCCGCACGTTTGCGGGCTTGCGGTCGGCCGATCCGGGGCTGAAGGCGCACAATGTGCTGGTGTTCGAAACGTCGCTGGCGGGCGGATCGTACGGTTCCACGGCCAAGGTGGACAGCTTTGTCCGGCAGGTAGTGCAGCGGGTGGAGGCGGTTCCGGGTGTGCAGGCTGCTTCCTCGGCCATCGTTCTGCCGCTGAGCGGCAGCGAGGTGGACCTGCCGTTCAGCATCGTGGGCCATCCGCCGGCCAAGGGCGAATACAACGGCGATGAGCAATGGCGCTCGGCGTCCGCGCACTACTTCAGCGCCTTGCAGATTCCGCTGCTGCGAGGACGCGCGTTCGGCGATACGGATGCGGGCGGGGCTACGCCTGCGGTGATCATCAACCAGGCGATGGCCAAGAAGTATTGGAAGGATCTAGACCCCATTGGGCAGGTTATTGTCATCGGCAAGGGACTCGGGCCCCAGTTCGACGACCTGCCCCGGCAAGTGGTCGGGGTGGTCGGCACGGTGCGGGAAACCGGCCTCGACGCAGTGGATGAAGCCGTGATGTACATTCCGCAGAGCCAGGTTCCGGAGGGCATGACCAAGCTGGCGAACGGCCTGATCCCGCTGAGCTGGGCGATACGGACCACGGGCGATCCGATGGCGCTGCGGGCTTCCGTCGAGCGCGAGATCCGCGCCGTGGACGCGCAGATGTCGACGGCGCGCGTGCGGTCGATGGAGCAGTTGATCGCGCAGTCGCTCTCGCGGCAGAACTTCAATATGATGTTGCTGGCCATTTTCGCGGGCGTTGCTCTGTTGCTGGCAGCGATCGGGATTTACGGGCTCATTTCGTACTCCGTGGAGCAGCGCATGCAGGAGATCGGCATTCGCGTGGCGCTGGGCGCGGCGCGCGGCGACGTGTTGCGGCTGATCGTGTGGCAGGGGATGAAGCTGGCGGGGATCGGCATCGTGCTGGGCCTCGCCGGAGCGTGTGGTGTGACGCGGCTGCTCGAGAGCCTGCTGTTCGGCGTCAAGGCCACCGACCCGGCGACATTCGGCGGCGTGGCCATGTTAGTGGCACTGGTGGCGCTGGCGGCGAGCTTCGCGCCGGCACAGCGGGCGGCGGCGGTTGCTCCCTCGGACGCGTTGCGGCACCAGTAGGCCGGTTACGGGCCGCTGGTGGGGCGGCCAATTCTGGCCGCAGCCGCCTTGTAGGGCAGACCCCCTGGTCTGCGCGGGTCCCCCTGGACCCGCTCGCCTGCCGGAAGATCAAGTCCTTTGACCACTGCGAGAGGCCGACGGGGGCGTCGGCCGCAGTCCAGGGGGACCGCCCCACGATCCATGCAGGTGTGTGGTCGTGCGAAGAGTACGTGGCATTGGGCTTCCAGCACCGCCCCACAACCGCTGCTTATGGATCTGGCCGCGCCGCTTGCATCCCGCGGCCGGCTGCGGCATGGTTATAGAAGATGCTCGTACCGGTCGAATTTCTGCGCGGCCTGATTGGCTTCATCGGCATCGGCTGCGCTTATCTGGCGGGCCGCTCCACCGTGGCCGTGCGCAAGGGCTGGCAGAAGCCATCGCGCCTGACCGGATGGATTCTCCGCATGGCGCTGTGCCTGGCGGCCGTGGCGTTTCGCCATGCGCTGGACTTCGCCGATGTTGCGGTGGTGGCGCTGGCCGCGGTGGCGTTCTCCGCGGCGGTCTGGAATACGTCCCGCGAGAAGCCGCAGGAAGACCTCACGCGTACCATATTTCCGGACGAGCCTTGAGCGCCGGTTGCTAGAATCTTCTCTTACATGTCACTCATCGTGGTAGGTTCCGTGGCGTACGACGGCGTCGAGACGCCGCATGGAAAAGTGGACCGCATGCTCGGCGGCGCGGCCACTTATATTTCGCTGGCGGCGTCCTACTTCACGCCGGTCGGGATCGTAGCGGTGGTGGGCGACGATTTCGCGCAGGAGGATGTCGATCTTCTGGCGTCGCGCCACATCGGCCTGGAGGGGCTGGAGCGCGTCGCCGGCGGCAAGACGTTCTTTTGGGCCGGGGTTTATTCGGCCGATATGAACGACCGGACCACGCTGCGCACCGATCTTAACGTCTTCGCCGGATTCGATCCGAAGCTGCCGCCGCGGTACCGCTCGGAGCCGTACCTGTTTCTGGGCAACATCCAGCCGGGGCTGCAGCGGAGCGTGCGAGGACAGATGCAGCAGGTGCGCCTGACCGGCGGCGACACCATGAATTACTGGATCAACGATTTCCGCGCCGAGCTGCTGGAAACCATCAAGCAATGGGACTTCCTGCTGATCAACGACAGCGAAGCGCGGCTGCTTTCCCTCGAACCGAACCTCCGCCGCGCAGCCGCCAAAATTCTCACCATGGGGCCGAAGATCCTGGTCATTAAGCGCGGCGAATTCGGAGCCATCCTCTTTCACGGCGGCCGGCACTTCATAGCGCCCGGCTACCTGCTGGAAGAAGTGTTCGATCCCACCGGGGCGGGGGATTGCTTCGCGGGCGGCTTCATCGGCTATCTGGCCGGCCGCGAGATTTCGAGCGTGGATTTCGCGGAGCTCCGCCGCGCGGTGATTTATGGATCGGTGATGGGCAGCTTCTGTTGCGAAAGATTCGGGGTCGACCGCTTCCGCACCTTGACCCGCGAAGAAATCGAGGTCCGCTATCGCGAATTCCAGGACTGCACCGCGTTTTAGCCCGGCGGCGGTTTTGCTCTGCGGCGGCGTGCTGACGGCGTGGAGCGCGCTTTGGGTGGCCTTCTTTTCATCGCGCGGGTGGCTGCTCTACTCGGGAGACGCCGAAGCGCATCTGGATATCGCCCGGCGCATGGTGGATTCGCGCACCGCGGGCTATGACCAGGTGGGCACGGCGTGGCTGCCGCTGGAGCACTGGCTGACGGTGCCCTTCGCGGGCGTGGACGCGTGGTGGCGAAGCGGCATCGCCGGAGCCATCCCATCGGCGATTTGTTTCGTGGCGGCCGGTTGTTTTCTGTTTGCGGCCACGCGCCGCATTTTCCGATCGGCCGCTGCCGCGTGGACGGCTACGGCGCTGGTGGCGCTGAATCCGAATCTGCTCTACCTGCAATCGACGGCCATGACGGAGGCGGTTTTCTACGCGTGCCTGGCCGGGCTGCTCTACTTCACGGTGCGGTTTCGCGAAAGCCAGGGATGGGGGTCGGTAATCGGAGCGGGCCTGGCCGCCTGCGCCGGCACGCTGACGCGCTATGAAGGCTGGCTCCTGCTGCCGTTCGCCGCGGCGTATTTCCTGTGGGCGGCCCGCCGGCGGCGCGTCGCCGTGGCGGCGGTGTTCTGCCTGGTCGCCGGGCTGGGACCGCTCTTCTGGCTGGCGCACAACTGGTGGCTGGGCGGAGACCCGCTGGCGTTCTATCGCGGCCCCTATTCGGCGCGCGCCATTCAGGGCGACGCGCCGTATCCGGGCCGGGGCGATTGGGCCAAGGCCGTGCTGTTCTTCCGCACGGCCGCGGGACTGTGCTGCGGCACGGGACTGGTGCTGGCGGCCATCGGCGGATTGGCAGCCGCTCTGTTCAAACGGGCCTTCTGGCCGCTGGTTCTGCTGGCGCTTCCCGGTGCGTTTTATGTCTGGAGCATGCACTCGGGCGCGGTGCCGATCTTCGTTCCGTCGCTGTGGTTCGGCTCCTACTACAACACGCGCTACGGACTGGCGGTGCTGCCGCTTCTGGCGCTGGCGGCGGCCGGCCTGGTAGCGGTGACGCCGCCGGGGCGGGTGCGTGTGGCGGTTGCGGTGCTCGCGATTGCCGCCGGCAGCGGGCACTGGCTGGCGAACCGGCAGCCGCAAGACTGGGTCGTCTGGCAGGAATCGAACGTCAACGATCAGGCGCGGCGGGAATCCGTGCGCCAGGCCGCCGAATACCTGGGAGCCCACTACGTCCGGGGCACCGGCATCTTCACCTCCTTCGGCCAGGTGACGGCGATTTACCGCGAGCTGGGAATTCCCTTGCGCGATACGTTTACGGGCGATAATGGTCTTGCCTGGGACGCCGCCACGGCGCGGCCGGACCTGTTTCTTCGGGAGCCGTGGGGTGTGGCGCTCGAGGGCGATGCCGCCGAGCGAGCCATGCTCCGCGCCGGTTGTTACAGGCTGGAGAAGAGCATACTGGTGAAAGGCGCGCGGGAGATCCGCATTTACCGGCGCGCGGGAGAGAATCGTGATTCCTCATGAGTTCGTAACGACGACATTCGATCTGCCGGGCTACCGCGTCCGGCGCAATCTCGGGGTGGTGCGCGGCATCGTGGTGCGCTCGCGCTCGATCGTGGGCACGCTGGGCGCGTCGCTCCAGACCATGATTGGCGGCAACATCTCGCTGTTCAGCGAGTTGTGCGAGAAAACCCGGCAGGATGCTTTTGAGCTGATGCTGCAACACGCCGCGGCCGTGGGCGCGAACGCCGTCCTGGGCGCGCGCTATGACGCCACCGAGATCATGCAGGGCGTCACGGAGGTGCTGGCTTACGGCACCGCCGTGGAAGTGGAACCGCTGAAATAAGCGCCGATGCAGATTCCTTTCACCAAGGCCCACGGCGCGTGCAACGATTTTCTGCTGACCTGGGCGGCGGATGCGCCGGCGGGCGACCGGGCGGCGATGGCGCGCGCCATTTGCGATCGCCACACCGGCGTGGGAGCGGACGGCTGGATTCTGCTGACGCCGGCGGACGCGGCGTCCGACGGAGCCATCGAACTGTATAATTCCGATGGCAGCACGGCCGAGCTTTCGGGCAACGGCACGCGGTGCGCGGCGGCGTTTCTGATCCGCCACGGACTCCCGGCGGAGGTGGTGCGCATCCGCACGGGCGCCGGCTTGAAACGGCTGAGGCTGCTGAAGCGGGACGGCCTGGCTTTCGAATTCGAAATGGAGATGGGGGTTCCCGAGATCACGGCCGGGCGTTTCCTGCTGCCGCTTTCCACGGGCGCGCGCGATGTCACGCTGGTCTGGGTAGGTAACCCGCAATGCGCCGTGCCGGTGGAGGATTTCGATTTCGACTGGCGAGCCATGGGCGCGGAAATTGAATCGCACGGCCACTTCCCCAAGCGGACCAACGTTTCCTTCGTGAAGCGGGCGGGGGAGCATTCCATCGAGGTCCGTTTCTATGAGCGCGGCGCCGGCGAGACCATGAGCTCCGGCACCGGTTCGACGGGTGCGGTGGCGGCGGCCATGGCGCGCGGCTGGGCGATTTCGCCCGTGGAAGTGCGCACGCCTGCCGGACCGCTGCTCGCCTGCATTCAAGATAGCGTGGTCTGGCTTACGGGCCCCGCCGATATAGTGGCCGCAGGTTTATATCTGTTATGAGAAAATGACTGTTTATGCCTGAGATTGCAGTAGCTGCCCCGGATACCGCTGCGTTACTGGGAGAAAAGATCCGCTCCCACAGGGCGCGCGTAGGCGTGGTGGGGCTGGGATATGTCGGCCTACCCCTGGCCGTGGAGTTCGCGCGGGCGGGCTTTGTCGTGACCGGCATCGACATCAGCGCGGAAAAGGTGCGGCGCGTCAACGCCGGCGATTCCTACGTGGGGGACATTCCGAGCGCGGTGCTGGGGCCGCTGGTGGCATCCGGAAGGCTGCGCGCCA
>JBEKYE010000240.1:0-7807 GCA_049511275.1 Bryobacteraceae bacterium | reverse complement strand
GCCGCCGGCGCCAGGTGATCGTAGAGAATCGAATCGGCCTGCTCGAGAATGCGCCGCCCCTTGCAGGTGATGAGTTCGGGATCGCCCGGCCCAGCGCCGATCAGATAGACCTTACCGCGCATTTCTCACCAGCAGTGTGGGACATACGATCGGTCTGTGTCGTCTGTCGAGCGGCCGTGGCTTGGCGAGGCAGGACAGACCACGAAATGCGATGGTCTGTCCCACTTGTTTCCGAGAGGTCTGCCAAACACTCGCCATATCTCAATCAGGCGTTATAAACCGCTTCCAGAATTGCTCGCGCGCCGCCCTCCAGCAAACTCGCCCCCAGCTCGCGGCCCAGCTTCTCACCTTCGCTCACCGGCCCGTCGATCTCGCCCCGAATCATCTCGGCGCCGTCCGGAGAAGCCACCACTCCCAACAGCCGCAGCCGATCGCCGTGAACCGTCGCGTACGCGCCAATGGGAACCTGGCAGCCGCCGCCGAGCGCCGCCAGCAGGCCGCGTTCCGCCAGCACCGCCGCGTGCGTGGCGGCGTGATCGAGCAATCGCGCCGCCTGGAAACCCGCGCCCGACGCCAGCGTCTCAATCGCCAGCGCGCCTTGCCCCACTGCCGGGCACATCATTTCCGGCGGCAGAATCTCAGCGATCCGCGCGCCCCCTCCCAACCGTTTCAACCCGGCCGCCGCCAGCAGAATGGCATCGTACCGTCCTTCATCCAGTTTGCGCAGGCGCGTGTCCGGTTGCCGCGCACCGATTCCACCACCAGAAGCGGCCGCAGCTTACGAAGCTGAGCGGCGCGGCGCAGCGAACTGGTTCCCACTGTGGCCCCCGCCGCGAGATCGTTCAACCGCTTGCCCACCACCGCGTCACGCGGGTCTTCGCGCTCCGGCACCGCCGCCAGCAGCAGCCCTTCCGGCAACTCCGTCGGCAGATCCTTCAAGCTGTGCACCGCCAGGTCGGCGCGCCCGTCCAGCAGGGCTTCCTCGATTTCCTTGGTGAACAGCCCCTTGGCTCCCACCTTGGCCAGGGGCACGTCGGTAATCTTGTCCCCGGTGGTCTTGATGATCTCCAGGCGGCATTCGTGGCCGCGCGCGGCGAATTCGCCGGCCACCCATCGAGCCTGCCACAATGCCAACTGCGAGCCGCGCGAAGCAATAACCAGCATTTATTTGTCCGGGAGGTGAAACGCTTTTCGGATGGCCGCCACCACGTGCGCGCCTTCGGGATGCCCGGCCTGGTTCCGCAGTTCCGAGATGGGCCCGTGCGCCACCTTGTTCATCATGCCGCGCGTCATGGCGTCAATCGCCTGCTCGAGCTCAGGTGTCAGAGCCTGCCGCCGCCGCAGCTTGTCGAGTTCCGCCGCGCGAATCTGTTCGAGCTGTTCCTGCAAGCCGACGATGGTAGGCGTCACCTCCGCCACTTTCAGCCGCGCCAGCATGCGGTCCACTTCTTCCTTCACCAGCGCCTCGGCGTGCTCGGCCTCCTTCATGCGCTCGCGCAGGTTGCTGTTGACCACTTCCTGCAGATCGTCGATATCGTACAGGTACACGTTGTCGACGTCGTTCACCGTGGGCTCGATGTTGCGCGGCACCGCGATATCGATCAGGAACATCGGCTTGTTGCGCCGCGCCGCGATCACGCGCTGCATCTCGTCTTTGTGCAGGATGTAGTGCGGCGCGCCGGAGCTGGTGATGACGATGTCCACCTCCGGCAGCATGCTCACGAAACGCGTGTATTCCACCGGCGTGCCCTGGAAAAGCTGCGCCATCTCGACCGCGCGCTCGTGCGTCCGGTTGGTGACGAAAACGTGCGACGCGCCCGACCGCCGCAGGTGCCGCGCCGCCAGTTCCGACATCTTGCCCGCGCCCACGATCATGATGGTGCGGTTGTCGAGCGATCCGAAGATCTTCCGCGCCAGTTCCACCGCCGCGTAGCTCACCGATACCGCCATCTGCCCGATGCCCGTCTCCGAGCGAACGCGCTTCGCCACGCCGAACGCGCGCGTCATCAGCCCTTCCAGCCATCCGCACAGCGCGCCGCAATCCTTGGCCGAAGCATAAGCCGCTTTGAGCTGTCCCAGGATCTGCGGCTCCCCGATCACCATGGAATCCAGGCTGGAGGCCACCCGGAAAAGATGATGGATGGCTTCGCTGCCTTCGTGCCGGTAGAGGCACGGTTCCACCGTCTCGGCCTCGATGGCTTTCTGATCGGCCAGGAAGGAATCGACAATCGCCCGCGGATCGGCGCCGTCGTCGGTGGTGACGGTGATCTCGACCCGGTTGCAGGTCGAGAGGATCACGGCTTCGTTCACGCCCTCGCGCGCCCTCAGGTCGGCCAGCGCAGCCGGCAGGGACTCGTCGCGGAAAGCCAGGCGTTCGCGCACCTCGACGGGTGCGGTTTTGTGACTCACGCCAGTGATCAGCAGCTTCATTGTTTAAAAAACGCCTGGCCCAGGCGCGCGTGCGCCGCCCAGGTCACCACCGCAAAACACACCACCGTGATGGTCATGATGGCGGCTTTCCGGCCGCGCCATCCCGCGATGGTGCGCAGAAACACCATCGCCATGTAAACGCCCCAGGTGAGAAAGGAAATCTCGATCTTCGGCTGGCTGATCCATTTGGTCTTCAACTCGATGAAGCCCCACGTGCTCCCCGCCACCACCGCCAGCGTAATCAGCACGAACCCGATCGCCATGGATTTGGAAATCAGATCGTCCAGCGTGCCCAGCGCCGGCAGCCGGTAATAAAAGCCATGTGGCTTCTTGTTCTTCAGCTCTCGCTCCTGCACCAGGTAAAGCAATGACGCCACCGCCGTCAGCAGCAACGCCGCGTAGCCCAGCAGCACCAGCACAATATGCACCGTGAGCCAGGTGTTGCGGACCACCGGGCTCGACCAGGCGCTCACCGGGTTGCCCATGGTGGCCACCAGCACCATCACGAAAACCAGCGGGAAGATAAACACGCTGAGGCTTTCCAGCTTGTAGCGCCAATGCGCCACCAGGTAGATCACCACGATGAGGAACGCGCACATGGACAGCGTCTCGTAGAAATTCGTGATGGGGCACCGGTTATTGACGATCCCCTCTTCGATGATGGACACGAAATGAAAGACCGACCCCAGCCCGAACGCTCCCAGCGCCACGCGGAACAGGTGCTCGCGCCGGCGGACGAGCGTAAGGATGGCATGCAGCAACCCCAGCGAGTACAGGGCAGCCGCGACGCGCAGCCAGATGACGCTCATTTCAGCCATTGGGGATTCCCGGAGGTCTCAGTCCTGAAACACCAGTATATCTTGCGGGGGATAGGGGACGAGTTCGGCAAGATGAGGAGATGGGGTGGACTCGGTGAGGGGAGCTGGCGTGACCACCAAAACTCCGCGCACGGCCGCCATGCAACCATCCCGCTTATTGTCTTCCTCCGTACTCGGCTCAGGCGAACGATTCTGGGCCAACCCATAATTCTGCTGCTGTTTCCGCGAGCACCTGGGAACGGGCTTCAATCGTGTGCTCATCCCACTGAGGCTGGTCACAGATCCACCGGTTCAATTCAATGTGGCTCGTCGATAGCTTCTGGCGTTTCTGATCGAAGGGCGAAAAGGGGACGGACGCATTTCTCGCCTTCATTCCAAAGCTCGGTATCCTTCCACGGCTATGCTTCCACCAAGCCTACGACGCCAACTTGTACCGCTTTACTGCTATCGCCTCCTGGCGCACTTGCGCCAAGTCATAGTTCAGTTGCAGACGGAGCCAGAATTCCGGCGTGCTGCCAAAGGCTTTCGCAAGCCGTACTGCCATCTCTGGAGAAATTCCAGCCTTCCCGTTGACCAGGTTGTTCAGTGCCTGGCGCGTCACGCCGAGGCCCTCGGCGGCTTTCGTGATCGTGAGGCCGAGCGGTTTGATGCACTCGTGCCGGACAAGCTGGCCTGGGTGGGGCGGGTTCTTCATGGGCATAATTCTCTCCTAATGGTAATCGATCAGGTCAACATCCTTCGCGCCTGATTCGTCGAATCGGAAGGTGATCCGCCAGTTTCCGCTGATCGTGATGGACCAGATCCCCTTTTGGTTTCCCTTGAGCTGGTGGAGGCGGTATCCTGGCACGTTGAGCTCCAGCGGGGACTCCGCGGCGTCCAAGGCCGAAAGTGCAAGCGCCACGCGAAGCCGGAGGTTCGCGGCGATGCGGCTCGGGTTGCCTTCGTGCATCCTCTTCAACCCGGTGTGCCTGAAGCTCCTGATCACAGTTCCATCGTACACTGACAAGTGCCGCTTGTCGAACCCGCCGTTTCGCTATTTGCGCTTGAGCTCCGCCTCAATGATCGGTCGGATGACCTCCAGATCCAGACCGCCGTTGTACTTCTGGCCATCGATGAAGATGGTGGGGGTGGATTCGACGCCGGCCTTCTCGCCTTCCATTTGTTCGCGGGCAACCGCTTGCCTGACGGCGGGGGAATCCCAGTCCTGCTCGAAGCGCTTGGTGTCGAGGCCGATCGAGCCGGCCATGGCAAGGATCGTTTTGCGGGAGAGGTGGGTGCGGTCGCCGAACATGGCGTCGTGCAGCGGCCAGAATTTTCCCTGGAGATGCGCGGCCACGGCGGCGGCGGCGGCCAGCGCGGCCTGCGAGTGCATATCGAGCGGGAATTGTTTGAAGACCAGCTTGACCTGGTTGGGATAGGCCTTCAGGACGGCGTTTAGCTTGGCCACGGCCTGGGCGCAGTAGGGGCACTGGAAGTCGGAGAACTCGACGAGGGTGACGCGAGCGTCCTTGGGCCCGGCGAATGGAGCGCCGTCGATAGGGATGGCGACCGGGTTCTCGAGCAACTTGGGTGCGGCGCGGTGCATGAGCGGAGAGGCATCGACCGCGGCCCGAACAGCGGCCTCTTTGGCGCCCTTCCTGACGGAGTCAACGACGATGGCGGCGAGGCCCTTGCTGTAGGAGCAGTTGGGATCCTTGGTGCGGCACTCGGCCAGCTTCATGCCGCAGCCGCACGGGCAGGCGTTGGTGCGAAGCACCTTGAGGGCCAGAGCCTTTTGCGCGGCAGTGAGGCCGGTGAAATCGACCGCGGGGAGGTCCTGCGACGTCTGCCAGTCCTGGGCGATGAGGAGCGCAGCAGTCAGGACGCACAGCAAGGCTCCCCTCGCGGATGAAAAAGGCATGACTCCATTGTACCCGCATCGCCCTCTTCATTCCGACCTCCCCGGCTTCTGGCTTCTGACTCCCCGTATCCCGCGGGGATATCGAGGGAGAAGCTCTGGCGCCACCCGGCTATAATGAAAAGCAGGGTGGGGAAGTACTTCGTCCAAAATTTCGGTTGCCGGGCCACGCAAGCCGACGGTGCGGCGCTCGAATCGCTGCTCGCCGCCAAGGGGCTGGAGATGGCCGAAGTTCGCAGCGGCGCCGATCTGGTGGTGTTGAACACCTGCACTGTTACTTCGGCGGCAGACGACGACGTGCGCCAGACCATTCGCCGGGTCCATCGCGAAAACCCCGCGGCGCGCATCCTGGTCACCGGCTGCTATGCGCAAAGAGCTCCCCGGGAACTGGCGTCCCTGCCGGGCGTCGAGTGGGTGGTGGGTAACTCGCATAAGAACCAGATAGCCGACTTAGTAACTCTGGCCGGCGATCACGCTCCCTATCACGGCAACATACACGTGGGAGACATTTTCGCGCAGCGCGATTTTCTGTCGGCCCCCGTGGAAGATGCCGCCAGCGACCGCACGCGGCCCAATCTCAAGATTCAGGACGGCTGCAACAACCGCTGCTCCTTCTGCATCATTCCCTTTGTGCGCGGCCGCAGCCGCAGCGCTCCCGCCGAACAAGTCGTGGCTCAAGTGCGCACACTTTCCCAACGGTATCGCGAGATCGTTCTGAGCGGCATTAACCTCGGGCGCTGGGGCAGGGAACCGGGCAGCCGGATGAGATTGGCCGACTTACTGCGGCGCCTCCTGACAGAGACGGAAGTGGAGCGGCTGCGGCTCAGTTCCGTGGAGCCAATGGACTTTTCCGACGACCTGCTGGGGATGATGGCCGGATCGCCGCGCTTCGCTGCCCACGTGCACGCCCCCTTGCAGTCCGGCTGCGACCGCACTCTGCGGCGCATGCACCGCAAGTACCGGCCGCGCCATTACGCCGACCGCGTTCTCAAAGCGCGCGCTCTCATGCCGCTGGCCGCCATCGGCGCGGACGTGATGGTGGGTTTCCCGGGTGAAACCGACGCCGATTTCGAAGAAAGCCGGACCTTTATTCAAAGCCTGCCATTCACTTACTTGCACGTGTTCACTTACTCCGAGCGCCCCGGCACGCCGGCAGCCGAAGATGCGGCGCAAGTGCCCATTCCGGTCCGCAAGGAGCGCAACCGCGTGCTGCGCGAGCTGGCGGCGGCCAAGAACCTGGCGTTTCGAAAAAGCATGATTGGCCGGATTCTCTCAGCGGTTACCCTGCATGAAACCGGCATTGCTCTCAGCGGAAATTATCTCAAGGTGGAACTGGCCACGCCCCGCGAAGCCAATCAAATTGTCGATCTGGCGATTGGAGATCTTACTGCCGGCGGGCTTCGGGAAGTTTAGGATAGGCCTCCTGCAAAAGACACCGGCGGCAAGACCGCCGGCGCTACCAGGCTTGGTCTTCACGGAGCTTGAGAATGTGGAAACCGGAGACAAGCCACGGAAGAGGGTGGCCTGTCCTACTTACATTTCGCGGCGGCCTTCCATGGCTTTGGACATCGTGACTTCGTCGGCGAATTCCAGGTCGCTGCCCACCGGAACGCCCATGGCGATGCGCGTCACCTTCACCCCCAGCGGTTTCAGGAGGCGCGCCAGGTAGACCGCCGTGGCCTCGCCTTCCACCGTGGGATTGGTGGCCACCACGATTTCCGTGATCTCTCCCTGGCCGATTCGCTCCACCAGCCCCTTGATCTTCAGGGATTCCGGACCGATGCCGCGGAGCGGGGAAAGCGAGCCGTGCAGCACGTGGTAGCGGCCCTCGAACTGGCGCGTGGTTTCGATGCTCACGATGTTGTGCGCTTCCTCCACCACGCAGACCAGGTGCGGATCGCGGCCGGTGTCGCGGCAGTACTGGCACAGATCGCTGTCGCTGATGTTGTTGCACACGCGGCAGAGCCCCAGTTTGTCCTTGACGTCGAGAATCGCCTGCGCCAGTTGTGTGGCATCTTCGCGGCCGGCGCGCAGCACATGAAAAGCGATTCGCTGCGCGGACTTCTGCCCGATGCCGGGCAGGCGCTTGAATTCGTTGATGAGGCGCGCGAGCGGTTCGGCGAAATCCGGCATAGTTAAAACAGGCCCGGAGGAAGACCCATGCCGCCGAGCATCCCGCCCATCTTAGCCTTGGATTCTTCGTCGACTTTCTTCACGGCTTCGTTGCAGGCGGCCACGATCATGTCTTGCAGCATCTCGACATCGCCGGCCACCTCGGGCTCGATCTTGACGGCCAGCAGATTCTTCTGTCCATCCATCTTGACCGTGACCATGCCGCCGCCGGCCGAGGCTTCCACCTTGATCAGGGCGATTTCCTGCGCGAGCTTCTCCTGCATTTGTTGCGCCTGGCGCATCATCTGCTGCATGTTGCCGGGTAGTTTCACTTTACGACTCCTTCAGGTTTCGAACTTTACGGATTTCGCCCGCGGGGAAGACCTCGCGGAATCGCTGCACTTCGGGATGGGAAAGCGCGCGGCTGGTGGCCTGGTCTTCCGTGACGGCCGGAGGGACGGACACGGGCGCGGGTGTGGAGGCCGGCGCAGCATCGTCAATCTCAAAACGGACGCGCAGCGGCCTGCCGAAACATTCGCGCACGGCATCC
>JBEKYE010000239.1:0-7839 GCA_049511275.1 Bryobacteraceae bacterium | reverse complement strand
ATGGCCTCGTACAGCATGTTCATGGCGCGCAGGTGCATGGCCACCGGGTTGTTCTGGTAGGTGAGCGCCGCCTGGCCGAACTTCTCCGCGATTTCGGTTTCGGCCGTGCCCAGGATAATGCGCGCCCGCCGCTCGCGCTCCGCCTGCGCCTCGCGCGACATGGCGTCCTGCAACGCCAGCGGGATCTGCACGTCGCGAATCTCTACCGATTGCACGGTGATCCCCCATGCCGTGGTCTTCTCGTCCAGGATGCGCTGCAGTTCCCGGCCCAGCATCTCGCGCTCCGCCACCATCTGGTGCAATTCGTGCCGCCCGATGGATTCCCGCAGCGCGGTCTGCGCGCTCATGGTGATGGCCTGCGTAAAGTCCTGCACTTCCAGAATCGACTTCTCGGCGTCCCACACCAGCCAGAACACGATGGCATCCACGTTTACCGGCACCGTGTCGCGCGTCAGCGTCGATTCCGCCGAAACGTTCGACACCCGCACGCGCTGGTCCACGTAGCGGCTCAGCTTGTCCACGATCGGGATCATGTGGAACATGCCGGGACCGCGCAGTCCGCGGAAGCGCCCGAACCGCAGCACCGCAACTTTCTCCCACTGGTCGGCCACGCGGATCGAGAACAGAAAGTAGAGCCCCACCAGCGCACCCGCCACCAGCGGCGCCCGGCTGCCGGTCACGGCCATGGTGGCGCCGCCCGCCGCCAGCGACACCACCAACAACGCCACTCCCACATTGCTTAACCGTATTTGCGCTTGATCCGGCCACATAGATTTATCTCCTGTTCTTCTGCGTTTCGCCCTGACGATCGTGCAGCTGCTCCACGAGGTCTCCGATGCTGAATCCGGCGGCGCCCGCCCGGGACACGAATTCGTCCACCAGCTGATTGAGCTGCCGCTGGCGCTCCAGGTCGTCGCGCTTCACTTTTTGCTGGCTGATGAAGGTGCCGGTGCCCTGCTGGGTTTCCAGCACGCCGCGGATTTCCAGCTCGCGATAGGCCCGCACCACCGTGTTGGGATTGATTTCCAGATCCACCGCCACCTGCCGCACCGTGGGAAGCTGGTGGCCGCCGGCCAGCCTGCCGGCCGCCATGCCACCCATTACCTGGTCGATGATCTGGCGGTAGACCGGAACGCCGCTTTCGAGATCCAGCCGGAACTCGAAGCTCTTTCGTTCCTTGGTTCGCGTGTTACTCATCTAAAAAGATAATGTACTAGTTAATTAATACATGTCAAGGATTATTTTGGCGCCGTGTCAAATCGCCGTCTCCGCGCTTCCACGCCGTTCCGCCGGGACACGCGCGGCCGAGTGGGACAGGACATCGCCTTTTGCGGCCTGTCATGCTTCGGCAAAGGCGGAAGGCCGACAGACGACAAAAACCGATCGTCTGTCCCACTTGGAACCCGGCGTGCTTGTGCTGCGCCGGGAGAAATCAACCGTGCTCACCTTGAAGTACCTTTTCGAAATCGCGGGCCTCGCGCTACTGGCGGCGGCCACCGCGATCCTGCTCCAGGATCTCTACCGGCTGTACCAACAGTCCACCCTGATCCTCACCAATCAACCGCGTCCCGAACCGGTCCGCCCGCGCTGGCGGGCGTCCGGCCGCATCGCCGCGGCGGCGCTGGGGGTTCTGCTCACCGGTCTCAGCATCCAGGTAGTGCCCGCCGGCATGGCCGGCGTGCGCATCAGCCAGATCTCGGGAACGCTTCCGGGGACGTTGTATCCCGGCCTGCACCTGGTGGTCCCGCTGGTCCAGCGCATCGAGCTCTATGACGTCCGCGACCAGATCTTCCTCACCACGGTTGGCGAAAAATCGGCCCAGCCGCTGCGGGTGCAGACCAGGGAAGGGCTCTCGGTGGGACTGGCGGTGGCAGTGCGCTACCGCATCGATGCGAAGCGGCTGTCGTTCGTCAACGCCAATCTGCCGCAGCCGGTCGACAAGGAGCTGGTGCCGCCGGTGGTTTCGACCACCTTTCGCGAAGTCGCGGCCAACTACCTGGTGCGCGACCTGTTCGCCTCGCGGCGCGAAGAGATCCGCCGCGAAGCCGCCGGCTCGATCACGAGCAAGCTCGCCCCCGACGCCATCATCGTGAAGGAAGTGATGCTGCGGGACATCGATCTTCCCGCGGAATACGCCAAGGGACTGGAAGGCGTGCTGCTCAAGGAGCAGGAGAACGACCGCCTGTCGGTGGAAGTGGAAGTCAAAGAGAAAGAGGTGCGCACGGCCGAGCTGGAAGCCGAGGCCGACAAAGCGCGCCAGGTGAAAGCCGCCGAAGGCGAGGCGCAGGTGACCGTCCTGCAGGCCAAAGCGCAATCCGACGCCATGCAATACACCCTGCCGCTGAAGCAGAAGCAGATTGAGCAGACGCGCCTGGAAGCGGAAGCCCGCGCGCAGGCCAAGGTGATCGACGGCAAGGCCGAACTGGAGCGCCGCAAACTCATGAACCAGGCGGATGTGGACCGCGTCCAGGTGATGTCCAAAGCCGATACCGACGACCTGCGTTTGCAAGCCGGCGTCTTGAAAGAGAGCCCCATCCTGCTGCAGAAGATCATCGCCGACAAGCTGTCGGACAAAGTGCAGATCATGATGGTGCCGTCGGACGGCAAGTTTTTTTTCGCCAATGACGTGATGCACGGCATTATGCCGGCCGCCGCACAGCCGCCGCCGGGGCCGGCTACGGTCCCTGCCGTCGCCGATCCCGATCCGGACTCCGGCACCGCACCGCCCGCGCCGCCGAAGCCGGTCCGCCGCCAGTAGGATTCCGGCTATTTCCTCTGACCCTACCGCTTGCGGTACTCCCGTTGGTATTTGTTGCGGCTGTTGTAGATGGTGAAGGCGCCGTCGGGACGCGCGGTCAGTTTGAGCCACTGGCCCTCGCAGATCTCATCCACGTTGGCGATGAAGGTGTCGGGCGAGTTGTGCTCCTTGCCGGCGGCGATGGAGAAGTGCAGTTGCCAGAAGTCTTCCAGGCCGGGGATTTCGTGGATTCGCTGCCAGACCTCGGGCGCGCCGCCCTTGCGCGAGCCGTTGTTCATGATGGCCACCTGGGGGTGAATGGCGCGAACGAAGGGCAGCGAATCGGAGAGGCTGGAGCCGTGGTGCGACACCATGAAGACGTCCACCACGCCGAGCTTGTTATTGGGGCAGACCAGGTCGAATTCCTTGTCGGCCGTGAGATCGCCCATATCCAGAAAGCGCAGGGCGCCGAACGTGATCAGGGTTCCGACGGAATGGGCGTTCTCGGGCTGATTGGACTCGGGAGCGGGCTTCCGGAAGCCGGCGCAATCGGGATTGGGCTGGCCGGCGCCGGGGAGCGGCGCCTCCAGCAGGTCGCCGTCACTGGAGACGAATTTCACTTCCATGCCCTTGATGGGCAGGGTGTCGCCCACCTTGGCCAGGATGTGGTGGCCCTTGTCGCGGAACGCGCTGTAGGCGTTGAATAGCACGTCCTCGTCCGGGCCGTGTTCACTGGAGGGGCCGTGGTCGACGAAATTGCGGATGGGGATTTTTTCGGCCAGTTGCGGAACGCCGCCGGCATGGTCCTTGTGATAGTGGGTGACGAGGAGATAGTCGATTTTCCTGACGCCGGCGTGCCTGGCCGCGGCCAGGATGCGATCGGCGTCGCGGCGGTTGAAGCCGGGCCAGCCGGTATCGACCAGCAGGGACTCGCCGGACGGCGAAATCCAGAGGGTGGCCTTGCCACCTTCCACGTCGATGCAATACACCTCGAGATTCCTGGCCGCGGGCAGGAGGGTAGCGCCGGCCAGCAGCAGAATGGACGAAAGCAGCTTCCGCATGGCAAAAATAGTAGCACGGGGGGGAGCGGCAAGTTGCCGGAACACGCGGGGCTCGCATAACGTAAAGATAAGTAGGATGCCGTTTTGTAGCCAATGCGGGAAAGCAGTGGGGCCGGCGGACGGCTTTTGCAACCGCTGCGGGGCGGCGCAACCGCGGGAGGGACGGAGCGAGTCCGGGCACCCGGCGGGCAACGACCCGTTTGCGAGCGTGACGCCGCGAACGGCGTCGATATTGTGCTACGTCCCGGTGGTGGGCTGGATTGTAACGATTCTGGTGCTGGCATCGCAGCGCTACCGGCAAGAGCGGACGGTGCGTTTCCACGCTTTCCAGGGACTGTACCTGTTTGTGGCCTGGCTGATGAACGACCAAGTGCTGAAATGGGTGCTGGACCCGATTTCGCACGTGGGGCACCTGCACGACCTGATCAGCGTGGTTCTGCTGGGGATGTCCGTCTTCATGATGGTGAAGGCCTCGCAGGGCGAAGCGTACTCGCTGCCGCTGTTCGGGGAACTGGCGCAGAGGTCGGTGGCGGAGAGCTGAGCAAGGGCTTCGGCCTTGAAATCCCTGCGGGATTTGGAAGCTGGAAGTCAGCAGCGCAACGCGGCACAGACACTTCTCCCTCCCCCGGAGCCAACACCGCCCATTGCAGATTTCGCGGTTACCGATGCGCCATGGCTCCAGGGAAGGTGGAATGATTGGGGATCGACTAAACTAACGTGACGTCTTCGGCCTGCAGGCCCTTGGGACCGCGCTTGACGACGAACGACACTTTAGCGCCTTCATCGAGCGAGCGATAGCCGCTCGCCGAGATAGCGGAAAAATGCACGAAGACATCTTCGCCACTCTCGCGCTGAATGAAGCCGAATCCTTTTCCGGCGTTGAACCACTTGACCGTACCTGTTTCTTTCATTACCTTCACTTCTCCTTGGCAACAACTCGAAGCCGGCGTATCGATGAGGATGGGGTCCGACCTGGGAAACTCGCAAGCCCTTTCCGCACACACGAAGACCTGTGTGATGTTGAAGACCAGTCCAATTCTAGCATTCCGTTGGGTGGTTCCGGGATAAGTGTCCCGCATATATCGGGTTGCGGCGGCTGGCGGCGTGCTCCCATGGGTCCCGATGGAACCGGGCGCGGCCGCCAGATGGTTGCTGCAAAAGGAGTTTACGTGCGGCAGCGCACGGAAAGGGATGTACTTCCGACACAGGCGAGAGTCATAATGGTCCGCTATACTAGGGGTGAGTAATGCGCTTCGCTGTTGATGCTCACGCGATCGGCCGGCACCTGACGGGGAACGAAGTCTACGTTCGCAGCCTGCTGAACGCCTTCGCCGCACAAGATCGCGACTGCGAGATTGTGGCGTACGTGTCGGCGCAGGAATCGCGCGCCAGCATTCCGGCCAGTATCCGGACGCGGCGCGTGGCGTTGAACCCGTTTGCGCGGCTGGGTTTTGACCTGTCGATGAAGTTGCGGGAAGACCGGCCGGACCTGTTGCACGTGCAGTACACGGCGCCGCTGGCGTGCCCGGTGCCGGTGGTGGCGACGGTCCACGACGTGAGCTTCCTGGAGCATCCGGAATACTTCACACGCTGGCGGGCGTGGCAGTTGCAAGTGACGGTGGGGCGGACGGTGCGGCGGGCGGCGAAGATCCTGACGGGCACGGAAGTGGCGCGGGCATCGATCTTGAAGGTATACGGGGAACTGGAAGAAGACAAGGTGGTGGTGGTGCCGTACGCGGCGGCATCGGAATTCCGGCCGGTATCGCGGGAAGCGGCGGCGCGGGCGGTGGAAGAGCGGCACGAGTTGGAGGGGCCGTTCCTGCTGTCGGTGGGAGACATCCAACCGCGGAAGAACCACATCGGGCTGATCCAGGCATTCGCCAAGCTGGTGAAGGCGTATCCGCAGTTGAAGCACAAGCTGGTGCTGGTGGGGAAACCGACGTGGTTTGCGGCGAAGGTGGAAGAAGCGGCGCGGGAATCGGGGGTTGCGGAGCGGATCCGGTTTTTGGGATTTGTGGCGGACGGGGAGTTGTTGCAGCTCTACAACGCGTGCGACGTGTTCGTATTTCCGAGTTTCTACGAAGGCTTCGGGCTGCCGGCATTGGAAGCGATGGCGTGCGGGCGGGCGGTGGTTTGTTCGGACGCGTCGGCGCTGCCGGAAGTGGTGGACGGGGCGGCGATCCTGTTCGATCCGTACGCGGTGGAGGAGATGGTGCGGGCGATCGCGGACATCCTGCTGGACGGGGAACTGCGGGGGCGGATGGAGCGGCTGGGTTTGCAGCGGGCGGCGCACTTCAGTTGGCAGAAGACGGCCAAGCGGACGCTGGAAGTATTCCACGAAGTGATGGAGCAGACGGGCGGGTACGGCCAGCGCGCGGCGGTTCCCAGCATTGTTCGTCGGTAAACGGGTTCCGTGCGGAGCAGGGTTTGCGGGCAAGCTAAAACATTTCCCACCCAATCTGCTATACTGAAAGCTCCGGAAGTTGATCGGCAACCCCCTCTCCCCTCTTTAGGTAGTCGGCTCGCGATTTTCCTCCCTCAAAAGCTAAATGAAAACTTTTTCTGAATTTCCCCTCTCCGCTCTGTTGAAGAGCAATCTCGGTAGGCAAGGCTTTACCGAACCCACTCCCGTCCAGGCACAAGCCATCGAACCGGCGCTCAACGGGAAAGACCTGGTCGCCACGGCGCAGACCGGCACCGGCAAGACGCTGGCATTTGTCCTGCCCATGATTCACCTGCTGGGTACCCAGACAGCGCGCACCGGCGTCCGCAGCATGATCCTGACTCCCACGCGCGAACTGGCCATGCAGATCGACGAAGTATTCTCGAAGATGTCGGTAGGCACCGGGATTCACACCGCGGTGGTGGTCGGCGGCGTGAACGAACGAACGCAATTGACGGCTATTCGCCGCGGCGCGCAGGTGCTGATCGCCACGCCGGGCCGGCTGCAGGACTTCATGGACCGGCAACTGGTGGATCTCCGCAATGTCCATATGCTGGTGCTGGATGAAGCCGACCGCATGCTCGACATGGGATTCCTGCCGGCGGTCAGGCGGATTATGGCGGCTTTGCCGGCCGATCGCCAGACGCTGCTGTTTTCGGCGACCATCGAAAAATCGGTCAAGCACCTGGTCGAGACGCAGGTGCCCAACGCGATCCGCATCGAATGCGGTTCCACAACTAAGCCCATCGAGCAAGTGGATTTGCACCTTTACGAAGTGGAACAGGACCGCAAGCTGGGCCTGCTGCACAGCATGCTCCGCGAAAATGACGGATCTTTCCTGGTGTTTGCCCGCACCAAGCACGGCGCCGACCGGCTGTCGAAGAAGCTCTCGCATGAGGGCGTGAAGACGGCGGTGATTCACGGCAACCGCAGCCAGAATCAACGCAACATGGCGCTGCGCGGTTTCCAGGATGGCCGGTACCGGGTGCTGGTGGCAACCGACGTGGCGGCCCGCGGCATTCACGTGGAAGGAATCTCTCACGTGGTGAACTACGATCTTCCGCAAGTGCCGGAGGACTTCATCCACCGGGTGGGCCGCACCGGGCGTGCCGGCGCGCGCGGAACGGCTTCGACCTTTGCGACACGCGCGGAGCGTTCGGATGTCGCGCACATCGAGCGGACGTTGACCACGCGGCTGGTGAGGCAGCAGGTATCGGCGGATATTCAGCGCGAGGTCAGGTCTACGGCTCCGGTAATTGTGATGCCGACCTCGAGGCCGGAGCGGCAGATGCGGGTCAGAAGCTTTGGGCCACGAATGAAGGCCCGGCGCCGGTTCGCGGGCTAGGGTTCGACCCACCCAGATCCCACAATCGCGCGCGGAACGGACGGCCGGCTATCGGTGCGGATGCGCGTGGTTGTGCATCCAGTTGTGAACACCCAAACCTAACAAGCCAATCAGCCCCAATACGATGAGCAGTTCGGGTACGTCAAGCGGACCCATAGGCCTACTCTCCTTGATTCGGATTATACGCTCCGCAAGGCCGGAAAGAAAGGGCCAGTCTGAGTCCAATTTCACTTGATCGGATATGATTGAGTGG
>JBEKYE010000238.1:0-13427 GCA_049511275.1 Bryobacteraceae bacterium | reverse complement strand
GCGAACATGGTAGCGGGAGAAGGTCTCGACCCAGGAAGCGGGGTCTTCGAGAAACATGTGCCGCTGGTCGATTGTGCCCCAGCCGAGTAGAATAAGGTCCGCGCCGTTCCGGCTACTCACATGCGCGGCGTTCAGCTCATCCAGGTACGGCGTATAAGCGGAATAGGTCTGAAAGACTGGGCGCGGCACCCACCTCCAGCCGTTGGCAATGACGTGGTCAACCGAATATGGCACCGCTTCAACGGTTCTCCTGTCCGCGATGGCATCGAAATCGGTCGGCAACCGCAGGCCTTCGAATGCAGTCCGGTTCAGACCGGCCAGCCACGCCCAACTCTCGGGCCAGTTCACCCACGCCCTAGCATAGAGAGCCGGCGCAGCGAAACGCGATCGGCCAGCCACCTCCCCGAGAAGCGGTGGATTGAACAGCGCTGTGATCCAGATTCCAGCGCCAACATTGAGAAGAGCGAAGGCAAGAACCAGCCTTCGAGCATTGAGAGATTGTATTCCGGTAGCTGCGATCGCTAAAGCGACAGCCAAGTAAAAGTGAAACAGCGTAGCATGTGCATCTTGACGAACCATCGCGTTCTTGAACGCGTATACGGCCACCAGCGCGCCGGGGACAAATGCAAAGAGAAGCGCCCGCCTTTCCCGGGCAAGTGCGGGAATGATCAGGAACCCCAGGAGAGCGGCAATGGCCAACAGACACTGCCACAGCGGGCCGCTGTAGCCCATTGCTTCCGAATACCCGTCGATGATCTCACGGGACCCGGTCAGGAATTCCGGCAGTGCGGATAGGCCCCCTTTTGTCAGGTAGGGGCTAACGGCAACGATTAGTGGAAGCGCAGTGAGGAAAACGAGTCTGGCTCCGCGCGCGCGCATTCGAAAGGCGGTGACGCCGATTACGACCACATAGCCGGCGATGAATATCGCTCCCCCACTGAGCTTGATGCTTGGCACAAGCGCGCTTGCGGCTCCGAGGATTGCGATATCTACTGCGGCGGGATTGGAAAGGGCAAGCGTCGAAAGCAGACATGCAGCACAGGCGATCACAGGGCGGTCAATCGCAAGGCCGCCGGCGAGCAACCACGCCGCAAACAAGACGGCGACATGCACCGGCCAGGCGCGAATCCCCGGAGTCAAGCAGAGCCGCAGAACTGAAAATGCGAAGACAGCGAACGGGAGCAGACCCATCAGCAGCGCCGGAAAGGGGCCAGCGAAGCCCGGCATTGGGAATAGCAGATATCCCAGTGGGCCATACGTGAAAATGAGGTCGCGGCCAAACAGTAAGTCGCGCGCATGGGCGGCATTCAGGCCGGCGATCCAACTCGCATCAAGGCCGCCGCCAATGGGTGCGGGTGGCACAGGAACCGCCGCGAACAGCAGGACGATGATGATGGCAAGGCGGACCCACCACCAGTGCATAACTGGGAAACTTCCTATGGACCTGGCGTCGTGGCCCGTCTGCACGCCCATCACGACTCACTCGTCACAGATGAGACCCTCCAGGAAAACGGCGGGCACGTACTTTTTCCCGGATCACCTGAGGTAGCTCTGCGGTTGCTCCGCTGGCTTTACCATGTTCAAGTTGTTTCCATATCTGCAGGCTCACCACTGCCTGCATCGGAAACTCACTATACGGCCTCGGTCCACGCCAGGTATTGTGGCTCTCGGCGGACAAATAATACGTTTCCGGATCGCCTGCCAAACGCTCCTGCAAGACTTTGAATTTCTTTTGCGAGAATCCGCAGAGTGCCAGCACGCGCGCTGCATGGGTCCTGTGCCAATCCGACGCGGCGCCGCGGACGACGCAGTCCAGGGTGTGGATGGAGTGACCGTCCGGTTTCAGCAACCGGTCAATTGCCTTGAAGACCCCCTTTAACTCCGGTATCGGTATGTGCTCGAGAACCGAAATGGAATAGATGCAGTCGAATGTTCCAGGGTCGAAGGCGTCGATGTCCTCTGCAAACAGCCGGCGCAAGATGTGAATGTCGGGATATTGCTTGCGGAACCACTCGTATTCCAAAGGCCCGTTCCCACTGCCTTCATATGGATCCACTACCCATACGTCATAGCCCAGGCAGCTCAACAGCTCGGCGACGATGGGTTCCCCCGCGCCAATTTCAAGCAACCGGCCGCCGTAAGGCACGGTTCCGAGAATCGCCTTGAAGGTCCAGGGACGCTGGCAATCTTTCAAATCGCGATTTTCCGTCGCGAGCGCCTGCAAGTGGTCGTAGCTGTCACAGAAATCCTGCACGGTTCCATAGCTTAGCGCGGAAACCGGGAAGCATCCGGCATAGCGGGAAGCCGCGGCTTGGAGCGTCGCGACATCCATGCGGGACCAGCGCGGGCTTCGCGCGGGACGCCCCAGCGGCCATTTGGGAGCGGGCAGTTCCCGATTGCGATGGACCGTAGCGCCCGGCGGGCGGGCAACCCGGCCGCCTGGCTGCGCAGCCAGCACCCGATCGTAGAAGCGGCGAATCTTGGCGGCGATAGGCTCCCAGTTGAGTTCGCGCTGTGCAAAATCCCTGCCGCCGGCTCCGATGTGCCGCCGCAAAGCAGGCTCTCGAATCAGCATTTCGAGCTTGCCCGCGATGTCGATGGCATCGCCTTCTTCCAGGTGCAGGCACTCCTCGCCATCGCGCAGAAAACGGCCGAGGTTGGTGCGCGGAAGGATGACGGGTCTGCCGGAAACCAGAAAGTCGGGCAGCTTGGAGGGGAGCCGGTAATCGTTAAAACGGCCTGGCCTTCCCGGCTGCACCAAGGCATCGGCCATGGCCATCGGCCCCAGAAGCGCGTGCCTGGGCCGGAAGCCCAGTTCCAGACAATAGGGCCGCACAAACTCCCGGTTGCCATCCAACGGGTCGCAATAATCCGTGCCGAAGCGGACCAGGCGGACCTTGTGCCCGCGGTGGTTCAACAGGGCGACACTGGTATACAGGCTGCGCATCTCCTCCACGTTGGACGCGTGGGTGTTGCCCGGGTAAACCAGCACAAATTCGTCCTCGCCAATACTCAGTCCATACCGCAATTCCGGATTGCTTGCAGGCAGAGCGGCAAACGCGGGATCAAAGCCCGGCCAGAGCACCTCCCACGGCGTGGCGTCCGGCTTGAATTCCAGCAACCGGTCCATGATTACCGTCACGCCGGCCGCTTCGGCCAGAAACTCCCGGTAATGAATGGGGTGAGAGAGGGTTTCCGGAATCAGGCGCGCCAACTGGGCGGCCGACAGAGCGCGCAACTTTTCAAAGGGCAGGCCGACTTGATCCGCGGTGATCTCTTCCTCGTTATCTTCGAGATGCACGATATGCGGGCACCCATATGCTCGGGAAACGCGTTGGACCAGGCGCCGCACGCGGTCGCGAGGGGTCCAGGCGTGAATCAACGACGGTCCCCCACGATCCGCAAAACCAAATCCACCCTCTTCAGCCTCGCCATAGGTGAGACAGCGGAACCGCGGCGTTCCGAGCAGGCTTACGTTGCCGGCCTCCCCGGGCACGGCTACGGCGCAGTCGAGGCCCTGTTCCACCAGTTGGTTCGCAAGATGGAAGATGTGGATTGCACTGTTGACGCATTCAAACCCGCCGTAGTTGATGAATAGGATATTCATTTGGCCTCAGAGCTCGAGCAACTCATACGACGGGGAACTGGCATCCAGATTGGGGTTGAAGTACGGGTCCCCAGCCGCGATCACTTTGCCCCAGAGGTCCAGGATCAAAGCGCGGTCCAGAACATCGTACTCTTTGCCGCGGGTGCGGCTCTCGCAATGGTACAGGACCGCGCGGGGGGTATAGAGAATCCGCTTTCCCCGCGCGCGCAGCCGGAGACAGAGGTCCAGGTCCTGATAAATGGTCCGGAAGGCCTCGCGTAAGCCGCCCATTTCCCGGAAGGTTTCGGTTCGCAGAGCCATGCACGCGGCGGTAACGGCAGAAACCTCGCGGGCACAGCTCAGCGAGCCGAAGTAGCCGTCCGAGCCGGCGGGGAATCCACGCATAATATGGTCGGCGGTGCCTCGCATTCCGAGAACCACGCCGGCATGCTGCACCGTTTGATCCGGGTACAGGAGAAGCGGAGAGACCGCGCCTACATCCGGAGCTTCGGCATAGAAGAGCAACTCTTCCAGCCATCCCGAGGTGCCGACTTCGGTATCGTTGTTCAGCAGGACCAGGTACTCGCCACGAGCTTTAGCCGCCCCCAGATTGTTCGCCCGGCTAAAATTGAACGGCTCCGCGAAAGGAACGATGGTGGTGTCGAACTGCTCAAAAAGGCGAAGCGCCTCCGGATCGGTAGTGCCATTGTCGACCAGGATCACCTGGAAATTCGGATAGGTGGTTTTTTCGAAGATGCTGCGCAGGCATGCACCGAGGAGCTTAGGCTGGTCGCGCGTGGGGATGACGATGCTGATCAGCGGATGCTCGCGGCGAGGCAGAGGCCGGATCACCGCCCGGTGGGGAATCGCCGGGTGGGGCTCGGCGTGCGCCGGCACACCACAGCAATCCAGTTGGGCGTTCACGGCAGCGACTTGCAGGGCGGCGATACCGTGTTTTTCGTCTTCTCCCAGCGCGATGCTGCCGGGGATGCGCCGCCAGTGGTAAAGAATCTTGGGTATGTGCCGGATGCGGTTGGTTCGCCGGGAGACGCGCAGCAGGAAGTCGAAGTCCTGAACACCGTCGAAGCGGCTGTCCATCCCACGAACTTGAATCGCCAGACTGCGGCGGACCGACAGCAGGTGGCCGGCGTACATGACGTGCCGGAAGAACTCCGGTGACCAGTCCGGCTTATGGAAAGGCTGATCCAGCCAGCCGTCCGGGTCCAGTTTGTCCTCGTCCGTATAGATCACGTCCAGGTCCGGCTCCTGGTTGAGGGCCTTGGCGATTTCGAACAACGCCTCGGGCGCGAGCTCATCGTCGTGGTCCAACATCGCGACAAACTCGCCCGAACTCAGATACAACGCGGCATTGGTGGCGCCTGCGATGCCGAGGTTGCGGCCCAAAAACGCAATGCTGATCGGCCCGCCATCGGGGCTGGCGCAACGTTTCAGGGTTTGAGTGGTTTCGTCGCTCGTGGAGCCATCGTCCGCTATACAGAGCTCCCAATTGGGATAGGCTTGGGCTTCCACGGAAGCAATCATGCGTTCGAGCCATGGCGCGGTCTGGTTATACACCGGCACCAGCACCGATATCTTGGGCTGGCGCCCGAACAGCCTGATTTCCTCCTCGATTTCCGCCAGCCGCGCCGCCGACAATCCTTGCGCAACGTGAACCGGGCGCCGGGCACTGTTGACGGCCCGGCCATCCTTTACGCCGTATTCCAGATAGTGCGCCAGCGCGGGCATGCCCGTGGGCCGCACGTCGGGGTACTCGTTCAGATAAAACTCCGGGTCGAACAGAGCACATGGCCGCCGCCCCTCGCGGTCGCCCGCGGCGAGGAAGTGCGCGAGCGGATTGACCCCCGACGCTTTGACATCGGGGTTGTGGCTCAGGTAATACAGGGGCTCAAAAAGCCGGGCCGGTCTTCTGCCTTCGGCGGCTCCGTAGGCGGAGAAATGGTAGAGCGGATTCAAACCACTGGGCGCTGGCGACATCCGGATACTGTCTCAGGTAATACGCGGAATCGAAGAGCGGGTGAGGATTTCGGCCCTCCCGAGCACCATGATCGATGTAGTGAACCAGAGGATTGACCCCGGTTTGCGCCACGTCGGGATAGGCCCGAAAATAAAAAGCGGAATCGAACAGCGGGTTCGGCATCCGGCCCTCTCGGGCCCCCGCGCGAAGATAATGCACGATCGGATCGGCGCCGGCCTCCCGCACGTCCCGGTAGGCCTCACGATAAAACTTCTCATCGAAGAGGCCCGTTTGCTTGATTCTTTCAATCAGCAAACGCTGCTTCATTCTGAACCGGATGCCCGCTATGGCGCCGCCTCGGGCATACAGGTTTTGAATGAAGCCGCTCATTTCCGTTTGGCTAGGTGATATGCGTCCAATTCACGGCCAGTATTGTGGCGCCGCCGGCAAAGCGGGTACTCCCGGTCGATTTGAAATATCGAATTGTAGCATACCACCTGAAGCCGAAGGCCGGGCAGTGGGCAGTAAGCCGAACTGCACTGGAACGCGGCGCACCTGCTATGCTCAACTCTGAAATGGAGGGCATTGAGAGGTGCATCGGATGGTAGCATCTGGCCAAAGGAAGATTGGTGGGGCCGGGAGACCGTTGTCAGTCCCCGGGCGGTTTTTGGCGGTCGCCTGCCTGGCGGTCGCCGGCATCATGACCTGGGGCTGTGGCTCAGGTACCGGCACGAAAGCCCGCCTGCCATCAGGCGTCGTCGATACGCCGCAGCCGAATCAGAACATCAGCGGCCGCTTCGCTGCCTTCGGATGGGCTATTTCAGAGGATGGGATCAAGCAGGTATCCGTCTACGTCGACCGGGTTTTCCTGATGAATTGTACGTATGGCACGATGCGTCCGGACGTCAATCAGGCGATCCCGGGCTTCCCCCAGGGCGATCGTGCGGGCTGGACGGCAGATATTGACGCAACTTCCCTGCCCGAGGGCAAGCACGAGATGGTTTTCCAGGCCGAAAGCAACAAGGGCGCGACTCGAGATATCGGCGCAATTCCGGTAATCGTCGCGCACTAGGAACAATCTGTTACCTATGTGTCCGGTCCGGACAGTAAGGTTTTGGTGGGCCCTGAAGGATTTGAACCTTCGACCAACGGATTATGAGTCCGCTGCTCTAACCGCTGAGCTAAGGGCCCCCAGCCGCTCCATTCCCGGGCGGCATTCCATATTGTACCGGGTCCTCTAGCTCCCACCCAACAGGCGCCGCACCATGCTCAGCAGCGCTTCCTCGGACACCGGCTTGGCGAGCGCCGCTTCGGCTCCCAACATCGACGCAACCTCCAGATACCTGCCGCCAAACGCCCCCGAAACCGCCGCGATTTTCACCTGCGGGTGGCTCTTGCGGATCTCCACAATGGTCTCGATCCCTTCTTTCTCCGGCATCACCAGGTCGGTGATCACCAGGTCCAACCCGCCCTTCCTCAGCGCGGCCAGAGCTTGCGCACCATCGGCGGCTTCCATCACGCGGTATCCCGCCCGCGTCAGGATCTTGTGAAACAGGCCGCGGACGGCCGCATCGTCGTCCACCACCAGAATCCCCGCGGCCGCCGGTACGCTCCCCAGCGTGTCGCGCACTTTGCTTGCCAGCGATTCCGCCGTGAACGGCTTCTCGATGAAGGCCACGCCCTCCTCCAGAAGACCGCGCTGCGCGACCACGTTGCCGGTATATCCGGACATGTACAGCACCCGGATCTCCGGTCTCCGGCGCTTCAGCTCGGCGCCTAATTCGCGGCCCGACATTTCCGGCATCACCAGGTCCGTGACCAGGAGGTCGATCGGTCCGGCATGCGCCGAGGCCGCCTCCAGGGCTTCCCCTCCGTTGGCCGCTTCCAGCACGTGGTAGCCGAAACCACGCAGCATGCGCGACACCAGCTTGCGGACGTTGTCCTGGTCCTCGGTTACCAGAATCGTCTCGGTGCCGAACGCCGCCGCGGGATTCTCCACCGGCGCGGCCGGCTTTTCTGCATCCTCTTCCAGCCGCGGCAAGTAAACGTGAAATTGCGTGCCCTGGCCCGGCTCGCTGTACACCGTAATCCAGCCATCGCTCTGCTGCACGATTCCGTATACGCTCGAAAGTCCCAGGCCCGTGCCTTGCCCCACCGCTTTGGTGGTGAAGAACGGCTCGAACAGGTGCCGCCTGGTCTCCGCATCCATGCCCGCGCCCGTATCGCTCACCGACAGCCGCACATAGCGCCCGGCGCGCGAACCCACTTGCGCCGCGGCACTCTCCGCGTCGATATCCACGTTGGCCGTCTCGATGGTCAGGCAACCGCCTCCGGGCATGGCGTCTCTGCCGTTCACCGCCAGGTTCAGAATCACCTGGTTGATCTGTCCCGGATCCGCCTTCACCTTGCCCAGCGCCCCGTCCAGCACGGTTGCCAAGCGGACATCTTCCCCAATCAGCCTCTGCAACAGCCGTTCGGTCTCCCGCAGAAAGGCGTTCAGGTCCAGCACCTGCGGCCGCATCACCTGGCGCCGGCTGAACGCCAGCAATTGCTGCGTCAGCGCGGCCGCGCGCTGTCCCGCGCCGCGGACCTCATTCAGTTGCTCTTTCAGCGGATCCGGGGTCTCCATCCCCTCCAGCATCAGATCGCAATAGCCGTTGATCACCGTCAGCAGATTGTTGAAGTCGTGGGCCACTCCCCCCGCCAGCCGGCCCACCGATTCCATCTTTTGCGCCTGCAGCAGTTGCTCCTCCAGCCGCTTTCGCTCGGTGATGTCCTGGATCGTCCCCGTCATCGTCAGCAGCTCACCCTTGGCGTTGTGAACCAGCTCGCCGCGCCCATGGACCCAGCGGATCTGGCCGTCGCTCGGCCGCACGATGCGGTATTCGCGGTCGAACGGCCGCTGCCGTTCGACCACCTCGCGCTGGAGATACTCCATCATTTCCTGGCGCTCGTCGGCATGCACCAGGGCCGCCCAGCCGTTCACGGTCCGGCTGAATTCCGGTCCGATGCCGAAGATCTCGTCCAGGGTCGCCGAGCTGGTCCACAGGCCGGCGGTGAAGTCGGTGGCGTAGCTGCCGATGCGCGAAGCGCGCTGCGATTCGCTCAGCCAATACTCTTTTTCGCGCAGCGCTTCGGTGTAACGGTAACGCTCCGTAACGTCGCGCGACACCCCCAGAATCTCGCGCACGCGCCGGTCTTCCCCCGGCAGAAGCGTGATCACTATTTCCACGCGCACAAGGGAACCGTCCCGCCGCCGCTGGTCCACTTCGTAGGTTTGTATCCGCTCGGCTTCGCTTCCCGCTTCGAACTTTGCCAGCCGTTCCCTAAAGCTCCGTTCCACCCCGCGATAGGATTCCGGCGTCAGCAATTCCCCGACTGGCATCGCCATTACTTCTTCGGGGGAGTATCCACACTGCCGCTCCACCGAGGGACTGACATACCTGAATCGCAGCGTGGTGGCGTCCGCCAGCCAGATCACGTCGGCGGTGTTCTCGGAGATCAACCGGTAACGCAATTCGCTGGCCCGCAAGGCCGCCTGGGTCTGGCGCTGTTCGATGGCGGTGGCGATGCTGCCGGCGGTGTGCTCCAGGAACGCCACGCTTTCCGGCGTGATGCTCCCGCGCTGCAAATAGTTGAACTGCATCAGCCCCAGTGTGCGGCCGGCGAAGCGCAGCGGGATCTGGGCCACGGCTTCATATCCTTCGCGCAGGCACCGGCCGCGCAAGCTGGCTGGCAGACAGCCGGCCATTGGCCCATTCACCAGTTCGCCGAGGCTGTTCGTCCAGAAGCTGCCGTACGCCGTTACCACTTCCAGCCCCGGCTTGAATTCTCCCGTCAGAACCGCTCCGCAAAGGCACTCCGGGTCCGCATCGGCGCCGTCCGCACAGAGGCAGCTCTCCTCCCGCACGAATTCGTCCGACAGCCCCCAGGTGGTGTAAAACGGAAAATCGCCGCCCACCAGCACCCGTATGGCCACCGCGTCGCATCGCGTGAACTTCTGCAGCAGCCTGGTCGCGCCCTCCATCATTTCCCGCATCGTGCTGGGGGCATTCAGCAGACCGAGCAGCTCAATCGTCAGCCCTCGCTCCGCTTCATAGCGGGCGTGTCCGGTGACGTCGATTCCCAACGCCAATGTCCGGGCAACTCCGCCGATGCTCACCGGCATGGTGCTGCACAGGCACTGCCGGGACGCCCCGTTCTTCGTCCGGAACGTCAGTTCGATCCCCAGTGCCGGCTCCCCGACTCTCACTACTCCTGGCAGGCGCTCCAATTCCTCCGGCGCGAGCAGGCCCAGTTCCGCCACGCTCTTACCGATCACCTCTTCCCGGCTGTAGCCCGTCACCCTCTCGAACTCCCGGTTGACCTCCAGAAAGACGCGTTCGCCCTGTACGGTGATCGCCATCATGACAGGCACGTGCTCGAACGCCGCGGCAAACAGATCGCCATCCGCTTCCCACCGGCGGGGACTCTCGGGAATCGACACGGACACCCTCCTTATCCGGCTGGAAACACAGACGGGTCCGGCCGCCGCCCGATGTCCCGGCTGGGCAGCCTTGGTGTTTTCAGTTTAAGGAATCGGGGGTTTAATAATCAAATAAGATAAAAGAAGGCGCTTGGGCGCCCACGGCTTCCGCACGCCGTCACGCGCAACCCCCGCTCTGCTACACTGCCGGAAAGGGGATCCGATCATTCCGATGAGAATCCAACAGCTTCTATGGGTTGTGGCTCTTTCCGCCGCCGCCTGGCCAGTCCGTGCCGACGTCCTCGATTCCGCCGCCGGCGGCTTCACCGTCAAGATCGCCGTCACTATCCATGCCTCGCCCCACGACGTCTACACGCACCTGCTGGGTGTCGCCGACTGGTGGGATTCCGCCCACACCTTCTCCGGCAATTCCCACAACCTGAGACTGGAGGCCATTCCGACCGGCTGCTTCTGCGAGGACTTTCGCAACGGCGGGGGCGTCCGCCACATGGACGTCGTGTACGTCGAGCCCGACAAGACGCTCGTCCTGCGCGGCGGCCTCGGCCCCTTGCAGCGCCTGGCCTCGAGCGGCAGCCTGACGCTGGCCCTCGCAGCCACGCCCGACGGCACCCGGCTCGAGCTTACCTTCGCGGCCGCCGGCTATCTCCCCGCGGGGATGAACACGCTGGCCGCACCGGTGGACGGCGTCCTCACCGAGCAGGTCAACCGCCTGAAGAACCTGGTGGAGCAAGGCAGCCCGGCTCCCGCAAAAAAGCAAGTTTCGCCCGCGCCCCGTTGACAAGTGCCGCGCCGGTTGTCTACTGTGAGCTTCTGATGATTCCTTCGGTCTTGCGTTGCAGCGAAGCGGGGTGTGGCACGGAAGTCCCGCGCGATTATCGCGGCTATAGCTGCCCGGTCTGCGGCAATCTGTTGCAGGCCGTTCCCAACCCCGGCCCACTTTCGCCCGAGCAATTGAAGAGGATCTGGCGGGAACGGCGCGCTTCCAATGCGCCTCTCGATTCGAGCGGCGTCTGGCGCTTTCGCGAGTACCTCCCTGACTGCCCGGCCGACGCCGTGGTCACCCTCGGAGAAGGCAATGTCCCCCTTCTCGCCGGCCAGAAGACCGCCGATTACGCCGGCGCCCGTCATCTCTGGTTCAAGCATCTTGGTTGGAACCCCACCGGCTCCTTTAAAGACCTCGGCATGACCGTCGCCGTCACCGAGGCTCGCCGCCAGGGCGCGGAGATCGTGGCCTGCGCCTCCACCGGCAATACCGCCGCCTCCATGGCCGCCTATGCCGCCCGCGCCAATCTGCGCGCGCGCGTCTACCTGCCGAAGGGCGGAGCCTCCATGCAGAAGTTGGCCCAGGCCCTGGACTTCGGCGCCGAAACCCAGTACGTCGACGGCAATTTCGACGACGCCCTCCGCCAGTTGATGGCCGATGCCGATACCGGCATTTACTTCCTGAACTCCATCAACCCGTTCCGCATCGAGGGCCAGAAGACCGCTATCTTCCACCTCATGGACCAGCTCGATTGGCGCGCGCCGGATTACATCGTGCTCCCCGGCGGCAACCTCGGCAACAGCGCCGCGTTCGGCAAAGCCATCGAAGAACTCGCCGCCGCCGGTCTCATGAACCCCATTCCGCGCCTGGTCATCGTGCAGGCCCGCGGATCGAACGCCCTGGTGCGCACCGTCGAATCCGGCGGCAGCGAGCTGCAAGTGGTCACCGACCCCCAGACCATGGCCACCGCCATCCGCATCGGAAATCCGAGAAGTTGGAAGAAAGCCATCCGCGCGCTGCGCTTCACCGGCGGCATCGTGATGGACGTGGACGACACCGAGATCATGGCCGCCAAACAGGAGCTCGGCCGCGACGGAATCGGCAGCGAACCCGCCTCCGCCACCACTCTGGCCGGCATCCGGCGCCTGATCGCCGATGGCCGCATGGACCCCGGGGCGCGTGTCGTGGCTTTCCTCACCGGACACGCCCTCAAAGATACCGATTCCATCCTCAACGCCAGTAGGACAGACGATCGTTTTTCGTCGTCTGTCAAGGGCTCAAATGTCTGAGAGGCATGACAGACCACGGAAAACGATGGTCTGTCCCACCACGCGTATCGCCGTTCCCGCTTCCATCGCCAACCTCGGCCCCGGCCTCGACACTCTGGCCCTGGCCGTCCGCCTGTTCCTCCACGTGCGCGTCCGCAGGAGCCGGCAACGCGGCGCAAACCGCCTGCATTTCCAGTTTCGCAATATCGAATTGCAGGGCGAGAATCTGATCGAGCGCGCCTTCCGTCATCTGGCGGCGCGCCGCCGTTTCCCTTCGGTGGATGTCGAAGTCGAAACGGAAATCCCCTTATGCTCCGGGTTGGGCAGCAGTGCCGCCGCCGTAGCCGCCGGCTTCCGCCTGTTTGAGACGCTGTTCGGCCCGCAGCCCATCGAAAAGCTTCTGGCGGCCGGATGCGCCATCGAAGGCCATCCGGAAAACGTGGCGGCGGCGCTTTTGGGTGGGCTGGTGGTCTGCTGCCAGCGCGACGACGGTTCGGTGATCGCCCTCCCCGCTCCCTGGCCGCTCTCCCTGCGGATCATCGTGGCAACGCCCGAAGTGCAACTGGAGACCCGCCGTTCCCGCGCCATCCTGCCCCAGACCGTGCCCCTTTCCGCGGCCGTGAGCAACATCCAACGCGTAGCGCTGCTGCTCGAGGGATTGCGCACCCGGAACTACGCGGTCTTATCGGAAGCCCTGCGCGACCAGCTCCACCAGCCCAGCCGATGCGCCATCGTCCCCGCGCTCGACCGGCTGCTCGCACTCCGCCATCCCGGTCTGATCGGCGTCTGCCTGAGCGGTTCCGGCCCTTCGGTGGCCGCCGTTGCGCAGAGCCATCTGCGGGAGATTTCCGCCCTGCTTACGAACACATTTCGCAAAGCCGGGGTCAGTGCCGTGACGCGCACGCTCAGGGTGTATCAGTAGCACGGTCCCGTCATGAGGAAGACCTGATCCGCCCGGACAAAAATGGGAGCGGGATGAAGGGGCAAATCCCCGTCCAATTCCAAAGGGGGGATTGGTGGTGGAGAGCCCCAATTTCTTCGAGCGTGTTGTATCATTGGAGGGAAAAGGGGGAAACTATGCTAGTGGGTCTCAGCCACTGTTTTGATCCGGAGACTCTTCTGGACGGCGGAAAGCATCAAAATGCTGCGGGGTCCGACTGCCTCGGTCGAAGGTTTGAAGTTAAGGAGGTTGGGCACGGCGGTGCCTGCATCCTGGTAGTTCAGTGTGTGTCTTGCCAGAGGTACTTCGACGGCAGGGGACCGCAACTCGTACCTAGAGATGACTGGAAGTAGGGCAAATTCACGGCCCTTTGCGCTCTGCCGATCGAATAGCGCCCCGGACGCAGCAA
>JBEKYE010000237.1:0-9084 GCA_049511275.1 Bryobacteraceae bacterium | reverse complement strand
GCGGGATCGGCAGGTTCATTAGATGTCCCTGGGAAGATTTTAAGAAAATGTTGGGTCTATGATTCCGTAGTTTATTGTCGATAGTATGTTCCGTGAGAACTGAAGCTCCGCAACCGGTTGCTTCGCCGGTCCGCATCCTGATCCATTGCAGCATCTTGCTGGTCCTGGCAGCGGCTGCGTATTGGGCGGGGCGTCTGGCATGGGCGGACCATCTTTCGCGGGGCAGCCAGATGGCCGACCGCCAGCGCGCGGTGTGGGTGGCGCCTGGCGCATCCTTATATGAGCGGCTGGCAGACAAGATCGAGGAAACGGGCGGTGATCCTCTGCCGGCGCTGGCACACGCGGCGGAGTTGGATCCGGCGAACGCCGAATACCGGATGCGCCTGGGGCTGCATGCGGAAATGGAAGGCCAGTTTGATGTGGCGGAGCGGAATCTGCTCGCAGCGGCCCGCCTGAGCCGCTTATACCAACCTCGATATCTGCTGGCGCAGTATTATTTCCGGCGGCAAGATGCCGATGCATTCTTCCAATGGGCGCACGCCGCCCTCGATATCGCTTACGGCGATGTTTTGCCGCTGCTGGATTTGTGCTGGAGAATGCGGCCGGAGCCGGAGTGGCTGAGGGCGCACGCACTTTCCAGGCGCCCGGAGATCGCCCGTCAGTACCTGGTCTTCCTTTCCAGGCGCCGGCAAATGGAGGCTGCCGAGGTTGTGGCCAGGCAACTCTCCGGGTCGGCCGTGGCCGCGGACCTTCCCGCTCTGTTGGAATTTTGCGACCGTAGTCTGGCGGCAGGCCGTCCCGCGCACCCGGTGGAAGTCTGGAACCGGCTGTGTGTGAGCCGGTTGCTGCCGTTTGAAGAACTGGATCCGACGAGGGGGATTTCACTGACCGACGGGAGCTTCGCTCATCGCGCGTTCGGGCAGGGTTTCGACTGGCGCCTGAACGATACGGATGGCGTGACCAGCCGGCGGATGAAGGGCGCGTTGCGAGTGGCTTTTAGCGGGCGGCAGGCGGAGTGGTGCGCCGTCGCATGGCAGTATCTGGCAACCCGGCCGGGGGGCAGTTACCGGCTCCGGTCGGAGTTCCGGGGGATCGATATAGACTCCCCGGACGGCGTCTGCTGGAAGATCTACGATCTGGCGGGACGGCGTGTCGCTGGCGGGACGGGCGGCGGCGGGAACCTGACCTTTGTCGCCCCCTCAGACGTGTTGGTGTTGATGCTTTCCTATCAGAGACCGATGGGCTCGCCCCGTCTGGCTGGAACGGTGGCGGTGACACAAGTGGAGCTGGGGATGGAGCGATGAAAGGAGCGGCGCTCGGGCTGGCCGCGTGGTTGTTTTTCGGCGCCTTGACGTTGTGGGTAGAGGAACGCTGGGCCTGGAGCCTGTTTCAAGTCGGGGTTTTTCTGCTGGCGGGGTGGTGGCTCGTAAAGGTGCGCTGCTGGCGGGTTCCGGTCCCCTTCTGGCCGCTCGCGGCAGCGTGCTGCTGGCCGTTCCTGCAAGTCTTGCTTCGCCGGAGCGTGGCGCCGGCGCGGACCTGGAACGCGGCTCTTGACTGGTTCACGTTTCTGGTGGTGTTTGCGCTGGCCGCGGAGGTGCTGTCGGACCAGGGCGCCCGCCGCTGCTTCTTGAGAGCTGCCGTGCTGTTCGGCATGTTGGTGGCGGCTGAGGCCACGGTCCAGAATTACGCCTCGGGAGGGAAAGTTTTCTGGCTCTTTACAAGCGGCTATAGCGAGGCAGTAATGGGGCCATTCGTCAACCGCGGCCAGTATTCGGCATGGATCGAACTGCTGCTACCGGCGGCGCTCTACCTGGCCTTCTCTGATCCGCGGCGCCGTGTGCTGTGGGGCACGGCGGCCGCGGTGCTGTTCAGTTCGCTGGTGGCGGGGGCATCCCGAGCCGGCTTCGTTCTGGCGGGTGGCGAGTTGCTGGCCGTAGCGGCGGTGGTGGGTCTTCGAAAGCTTGTTTCGCGCAAGACGTTGCTGGCGGCTGCCGTCCAGATTGCGGTTCTGGTCGGGACTGCCGCGACAGTGGCAGGATGGCAGGAATTGCAAAGCCGGCTGGAGACGCAAAGCCCGGAAGCCCTGCGGCTGGATGCAGTGCGCGCATCCACCCAAATGCTGCGGGAGCATCCGTGGTTGGGGACGGGGCTGGGAACCTGGCCCACGGTTTACCCGGCCTATGCCGGGCTCGACACGGGCCTATTCCTGAACCAGGCGCACAACGATTGGGCGCAATGGGGGGCCGAAGGCGGCTTGCCCTTCCTGCTGCTGCTGGCCGTTTTTTCCCTACTCTGTTGCAAAAAGGCAGTTCCGTCGATCTATGGGTTGGGTGTAGTGGCTTTCCTGTTCCATGGGCTGGTGGATTATCCGATGCAGCAGCGGCCGGTTTTAGCGGCGTGGTTTTTCGTAATGGCGGGCGCTGCTGCCGCATGGCCGGGCGACCGCACTTGAGCCTATGATGGACTACTACGAAGAGCTGGGCGTAGAGCCTTCGGCTTCTCCCGACGAGATCCGCCAGGCTTATAAGCACCTCGCCCGGCTGCTCCATCCCGACCACTGCGGCGACCAGCAAGGCCGGCGTCTGGCGGATCTCCAAATGAAGCGTCTGAATTGCATGTTACAAGTGCTGACCAATCCGCTGGATCGGGAGAGCTATGACCGTTCCTTGTTCTCCGGTACGCCGGCGCTGAGCGGCCCGCCGGGATCACTGGATTGGAAGGCGCCGCCGTGGCTTTGGCCGGCGCTGGGGGTGGTCTTGCTGGCGGGTATCCTTTCCTTGATGATCCGAACTCCCCGGTCGGCTGCCACGGCCGCGCGGTCACCAGAGGCGGCCGTTGAGCCGGCGGCATCGGCGCCCCAACCGAAGGTCCACAGGGCGCATGCGTACCAGCGGCCAGCAAAGGATTCCGCGGGCGACGATTCGGAACTGGAAGGTTTACCGGCGGATCAGGCGCCGGTGCAGGCTCGCGGCCCGGCGGGCGGGCGTTCCGTTCCGGAACCGGTATCCGAGGAACCGGCGCCGGTCCGCGGGATGCCGCCTCCCATCGCGAGCCCGCTAACGGCACTAGGGCAGACGCCGGCCAGTCCCTCGATGGCGGGCAATTGGCTGTTCGTGCCGGCGCCCGCTACGAAATGTGCCGGGTTGTACCCGCCGGAGTACATCGAGCTGCGTGTGATAGAAGAGGCGGGTGTGCTGCGCGGCCACTATCGCGCTCGTTATCGCGTGTCGGACAAAGCGATTTCCCCGACTGTGGCGTTTGAATTTGAAGGCCGGGGATCGAACGACGAGGCCAGGCTGCCGTGGACCGGACCGGGCGGGGCAAAAGGCGAGGTCACGATGCGGTTGTTGGAAAGTGGCGTGCTCGAAGTGACGTGGGAGGCGAACCGGATGGGTGCGGAATTGGGTCTGATTTCCGGAACAGCCACGCTGGTGCGAAGGCTGGACTGAAGAAGCTCCAGCCCAATGCAAGTCGTTTATAGAAGGGGCTTGGGGACCACTTGCCGACAAGGCGACGAGACCGCCGAGCGGAACGGGCTTCAGGGGAAAAGGGGACCAGGACAGACGCATTTCTAGGCCGTCTCGTTTTCACGACAGGCGCACTTCTGCCAACACGGCAACAATCCAATTGGACGCATCGCCCTATCCGTAGACGAGGCTCCTGCCGCGTTTCCGCCTGATGATGCCCGATATGTGGGCTTGGGAGTAATGCCGAGTTTACTCAAGGCGGATTTCCGGTCCCAACCGGTCTCGCCCGTCTCGCCCAAGCCGGGTTTACATACGGGACCGGGGCCTGCCATATTTGTTGGGCGCACCGGGCGTGGGAACGTCGCTGGCGACCTGTGCCTCGCTGGCATGCGCCCGGGTCAACGCACCGGTGAGGGTGATGCCGGTGCCGGAGACCTGTGCACCGGCCGCGTGCGCAAAAGTGAGCGGCGCAGCGACGGTGATTCTGGCGCCGCCTCTGCCGCCGCCGGTGGTGGAGGCGACGACCGCCGTCTCATGGTTCGCGCCACTGTCAATGGTGATGGTCTGGCCGGCGCTAAAGCCTGCCCCGCTGGCGACAGGGATAACGGTCGCGCCCACATTGGTGGCGGCGCCCGCCGTGGTGGCGCCTGCCGTGCCAACCGTCGCGATGACAGCGGTCTCGAGGCTCGCGCCCGTATCAATCATAATCGTCTGGCCGGCGGCAAAGTCTGCCACGCTGGCGACTTTGATATTGGTCGCGCCGGCGGCCGAAGCGGCCGACAGGGTGGTGGCGGGCTGCAACAGGAAATCGGTGCAGTTGCTGTCGGTGTCGAGACCGTCCGGGAAGCGGCCCGCGCTCCTATTGGTCGCGCCGGCGGCCGGAGCGGCCGGCCCGCCGAAACCGCCGCGGCCCGAGCCGGGCGTAGGCGCGCGGCAGCCACTCTCCCCTGATCCGGAGGTGGCTTGGTAACCCTCGGCGGCCCATGGGTCGACGAGGCCGCCGTAGTTGAGGCTGTCGACGACCAGGCCAGCGGCATCACGCAGCACCATGTTGCCGGCGCTGCTGGAGAGGGCGGGGCCCCCGAACCACTGGTTGGGCGCCGGAGGCCCTTGGTAGCCCGCGGTCGTGACCTGGGCGTCACGCACAACCGCGTTGATCGCGTGGTCCCTGACCAAGGGGCTGTCGAGCGTGATGCCGGCGCCGAGCGGCTGGACGGGCTCGTTGCTCGAATGGGCAAAGGCCGTCGCCGGCTTGAAGCTGATCCCCGTTCCCCTAACGCTGAAGGGGAGATTGGCCGCATGGTTGAACCGCAACGGGGCGGCCAGGTCGAGGCCCGTGCCCGGATTTACCACCGCCTCGCCGTTGGGATGCGCCTGGGCGAGGGCCGGCGTAAAGTCCACGCCGGCGCCGGTCTGATCCGAGGCGCCGACGGCGGTGACGGTAACCGTCTCCTGGTTCGCGGGGGCGCCAACGGTAATCTTGTCGCCCGCAGCGAAACCGTTCACGCCGCGGACTTTGATATTGGTCGCGCCGGCGCGCGCGTTAGCCGAGAGCGTCGCGCGGCGGCTCGTCTGCGTGCCGACGCGCGTGACCGTGACGGTCTCGATCCCATGGCCGACGCTGTCGATGTCCAACCTGATCTTGTCACCGGCCGAGATGTTGGTGACGGACGTCACCTTGATGTTGGTCGAGCCTGCGCGCGCGTCCGCCCCCAGGAGGGCTTGCGTGCCCGGCTTGCCGACCGCGGTTAACGTGGCCACCTCGTACCGCTCCAGGGCTCTTGCGACGGCGGGATAGGTGGCGCCATAGCCGATGGCGATCTTCTCGCCGACCACGAAGCCGGCCACGCTCGTGACCGGCACGTTGGTCGAGCCGGCGGGGATCGTGATAACCGGACCTTCCGGGAGGGGTTGCCACAGCGTCGTATTGCTGCCGGCCGCGGTCCCGATGCTTACGATCTTGCGGGTCTCCACGTTGGAGCCGGCGTCGACGCCGATCGTATCGCCGGCCGACATGCCGGTCGTGCTCCTGACGTTGATGGTGGTATCGCCCGCGCGCGCGGGGACCGCCCGCCCGGAGTTGGAGAGGCCGAGCAGGTAGAAGCCGCCAGCCGCGAGCTTCGTCCCGGCCGGGACCTTCACCGTCGAGAAGATGGCCTGCTGGGTCGGGTGCTCGGTCAGGGTCCAGTTGGAGATGTCGACGCCACGGGCGCCGGCGTTGTAGAGCTCGATGAACGAGTTCGTCGAGTTGGCGGGAGAAGCGGTGCTAATGCCGAACTCGTTGATCTTGATCGGGCTGACGTTCCGCACCTTCTCGGCCGTTGTCTCGGATTGCGTCCTGCCGGTGGTCCGGTTCGTCCACGAGGCGTTGCCGACCAGGTCGCCGTTGAAGGCCGCCGGCCCGGAGGCGACCTTGAAGGTCGCGCTCGCGCTTGCGCCCGGCGCGACCGGGTCAGCGATCGTCACCGACGTCTTGGTGGTCCCCGGAACGAAGGAGGTCCATTGTTTGTTGGGCACGGAAATGCTCAACCTGACGCCCACCGCGGGCGCCCCCGTGGTATTCGTGAACGTCACGGTGGTGTCCTGCGAGGACCCCGGTGAGAATGTCTGAAGTCCTGGCGGAGTGGCGGTTGCCGGGGCGCCCTCTGGGCCGGGCGCCAGGCTCAGCCGCGGCACGTCGTACTTGGCAGCCACGACGTTGGCCTGCACCATCTGGTCGGTGGCGTCCGTCGGGAAGGCGCCTGCGGCCGTCATCGCGCCTTCATAGAAGGCGCCCTGCGAGCCGTTGCTGTTGTCTCCGCCGTTGCCCAGGAGGATGGCCCCCTGCTTGCGCATCGGGTCATAGGTGGAGTTGACGCGCGGTCCGTTGAACATGACCGACAGGGGGCCCTTCCGCGCGTCGCCGCCCATGGAGGTCCAGTGGTGCGGTTCGCCCTTGGCCATCGCGGTCACGAATCGCCAGGTGATGTTCGGCAGGTTTGCGCAGAGTTTGGATCCATCCGGGTTGACACAACCGACCAGGTTGTTCTCCTGGTCGGTCATGATCCACGGCCCGGGGGGAGGCCCGTGATACCAGGAGCCTGCGTTGCCGTAGTAGGTGGTTTCCATAGTGCCGTTGTCGTCGTCGCGGCTGTCGATCTCGGCGTTGCCGTAGTCGAAGCAGCAGCCGGAGTTGTAGTGCTGGCCGTTAATGACCCAGTACTGCCCCTCCGCCTGGTCGTCGACTGCGGCGCCCTTCGGGTTGTCGTTTCGGAGGCCCATGCCCGGCTCGATGAAGACGCCGTAAGCCTTGTGGCCCATGATCGTAATCGGCGCCATGTCGGCGACCGGGACGTTGTTAAACCCACCCATGGCCGGGCCGCTGAATCCGCCGCGGGGCGCCTGGGCGAGGTCGTTGTGCTTGGGGGATTGGTCGTAGATGGTGGTGATCCAGCAGTACGTGTTGGCGCAGAACGCGTCCTGCGCGGCCGCGTTGGCGTATCCGCCCGCATCCGGGAACGGCAATGCGACGGGCTTGACGACGCCGATGTCCAAGGTCTTCCCGTCCGACTGGCGCAGGACTTGGTAGAGCGGGCCGTTGTAGGAGGCGTACAGCGCGCGCGTGGTGCTGTGGGCGGCCACGCAGGGGTCTGCAGCGGCGGCGTAGATGTCACACGGGCCCTGCGGCCTGGCCGGAGGAACATTGGGTCCCGCCCCGGCCTGTGCCGCCAACGTCAACGTGGCGCCAATCAGCGTGAGCGCCAGCGCGAGCGTTAGCACAACATTGATTCTCGTTTTCATATTTATCCCATTTGCCTTGCCGGGTTCATTCCGGCATCTATGCCATGTCGAAGCCAAGACCGCAGGTGTACCTTCCTATTCCTTCCCGGAGGTAGACGTCCCTGCGTATGGAACTGCTCGAATCCTGTAAGGCGATGAACCATCCCTGGCCCGCCGCCTGCCGCGGCAAGGCTGATACGATCAGCAACCAGATCACACATCCGGCAAGCGCCCGCCCAACCCCCAACGTGCCTGGATGCTCCAGCAGCGGCTTTCGTCATTATCGCATCGAGTCTCCGATACGAGAGTTTCGGGTATTATCTTGATCTTCGGGTCGTGCTTGTTGAGCTTAGACTCGTCGATGATGCCGCGCGGCGCACGCAAAGTCCGGCTTTCTGACTTTCTTGACTCCTGACTTCTGCCGCCCGCAAGGGCTACTTTTTCGCGGCGCGGTCCGCGTGCGCGGTTCCGGCTGGAACATAATGGGAGTGCCCTCCGCCTGATTCCCGAGGCCCGGCACGCCCTCTGGGAAACCCTGCCGCCCCGCGACCGCGCCGGCGCGTTCCGCGATGACTGATGAGTTTCCCGATCGATACGCAGTTCGCAACAACGTCAACGGAGTAGACGGCGCAGACGGTCCTTCCCGGCGCCAGGCTCTCCAGGCCGGAAATGAAAATTACCAAACGAAGCCAATTTCGAAGAGACCTCTTGTAATCAACTCTTTTCATCCTATTTCGCCGGGGAGAGAATCGGGCCCAATGTCGGATTGACAGGCGAAAGCGCCTGTCCCACCTTGCGGCCGAAGGACTTCCATCCTTGTGGGGCAGGCGCTTTCGCCTGCCAATCGATTTTTCACGGCTTCCAAACGAAGCCAATTTTGCCTCCGATCTTGGACTGTTGGCAGGCTAAAGCGCCTGCTCTTCGTGGCGTAAGGACCTTTGTTTGCAGCGCAGACGCTTTTGCGGGCGCCAGGGGCGCCGGGGTTCGCGCGCTGAACCGAAAACGCCGGAACGAAGCCAATTTGGCATAGGTCGGCGGCAAGGCGCCCTCGACCGGCGCGCCAGCTCACTCAATCCTCAGATGAAACTTGAGGACGGGGTCGAGACCCTCGCGACCGGCCCACCTGGCGGTGTTGTGGGCCCGGAGTCGGGCGGCCTGGAGCGCGAGGGCGTCCTGGAGGCGGAGTCTGCCGGTCAGGACGTCGCCGTGGAAAGACATTCCGCTCTGGTTGGGGGCGCCATCGTCGGCGCGGGGCATGGAAATAGCCATGAATTGGCATTGGGTATCCTCCGGCTTCAGAGTAGTAGGGGCGGGGTCGGTGGACGGCGGTTGGCGGACGTATCTGATTGATTTCGAACGGGCTACCATTTTGGGCCAGGCGTGACTCGCGGGCGGCGGGCGCTGTGCGGGGCGGAAACGGCGGAAATCGTCGTTTGTCCCCATGTACCGAGCGTCTAAGCCGATAGCGAGCGCCTTCCCAAGGCTACATGCGGCGATGTTGGGTCTAAGCGGGCGTCGTTTCAGTACAGTTGGTATTCCGCGCTGCTCCGAAACCCCGCCACGGATCGCCGACGTCACGGCGCAGTCGCAGCGCACTCATGGACAGACGGGAGCGGGCGACCGGCGCGCCGCAGACGCCTGGGACCCCATCGTCGGGGGCAAGGCGCCGTAGAATTCAAGTATGAAGCTGCTCGTGACGCTGGAGCCCGACGAGACCGGCGTGCTCGTTGCGGAGTGCCCTTCCATTCCTGGCTGCATCTCCCAGGGACGCTCGGAGTCCGAGGCGCTGGATAACATCCGCGAGGCCATTGCTGGGTGCCTCGAAACACGCGCCGCTCATGGCATGCCGCTGACAATT
>JBEKYE010000236.1:0-7876 GCA_049511275.1 Bryobacteraceae bacterium | reverse complement strand
GTCATGGCGCTGACGGCCAACCGGCTGCCCCTGGTGACCGCCGCGGCGGGCCTGCTGGCGGCCATGGTTCCGGTGAAACTGGCGCAGCGCAAAGCGCGCGGGCGGGTGCGGAAGTTCGAAGAACAGTTTCCGGATTGCCTGGAGTTCATCGCGCGGTCCATGCGGGCGGGGCATGCCTTTTCGGTATCGCTCGAAATGGTCCACAAAGAATTTGGCGAGCCGCTCGGGGGCGAGTTCCGCCGTACCTTCGAAGAACAGAACCTGGGGCAGCCGCTGGACATTGTGCTGAAGAAACTGGGGCACCGCATTCCCTCGCTGGACACTCAGTTTTTCGTGTCGGCGGTGCTGTTGCAAAAGAGAACCGGGGGAAACCTGGCGGAGCTTTTGGACAAGCTGGCGCACATCATTCGCGAGCGGTTCAAACTGCGGGCGCGCGTCCGGGCGATCAGCGCGCAGGGGCTGATGTCGGGCCGCATTCTGGCGGCGATCCCGGCGGTGGTGGGCGCCTTGATGTTCGTGATAAACCCGCGGTACGCGCAATTCTTCGTGGACGATCCGGCGGGTCACGAGTTGCTGGCGGGCGCGCTCGGGCTGCAAGCGGTGGGATACCTGATCATCAAGAAAATCGTGACGATTGAGGTGTGAGGCGGCGAGGTGTGACGTGCTGGTACTCGAAGCGCTATTGGCGGGTCTGGCGGCGGCGGTTGGAACGGCATGGGCGGCGCTGCGCCTCGGGCCGGGGCGGATTCGCGCGGTAGACCGTTTGCGGCAAAGCCCGCCGGTGGTCTCGGACTTTCTGCCTTCCACGGGACTGGTGTGGCGGGAACTGGTGGCCTGGGCGGGCGCGATGGCGCCTTCAGCGCCGCGCAACCTGCCGCTGCTGAAACGGCGGCTGGTGCGCGCCGGCTTCCGCAATCCCCAGGCGGTGCGGTTCTTCTACGGGGCGCGCGCCTGCACCACGGTGGTGTTCGCCGTGGCCGGTTTCGGGATCGGTCTGCACGTCTACGCCACCGCGGGCCGGCTGCTGCTCGGGACGCTCTGCGGGGCGCTCGCCGGGTACATGGCGCCCATGCAGTATCTGGTGTGGCGCATCCGGCGGCGCAAGCGGGCGGTCGAGAAAGGGTTGCCCAACGTGCTGGACCTGATGGTGGTCTGTGTGGAATCGGGGCTGGGGCTCGACCAGACGGTGATCCAGGTGGCCAAGGAGTTGCAGACGGCGCACCCGGAAATCTGCGCAGAGTTCACGGTGATGAACCTGGAGTTGCGGGCCGGCAAGACCCGCCTGGAAGCCCTGCACAACCTGGCCGAGCGCACCGGCGTGGACGACGTCAAGAAGCTGGTGGCGGTGTTGGTTCAGACCGACCGCTTCGGGACCAGCATCGCGCAGAGCCTGCGGGGTCATGCCGACTATCTGCGGGTGATGGCGCGGCAGCGGGCCGAGGAGAAAGCCGCCAAGCTGCCGGTGAAGCTGGTATTTCCGATTTTCTTCTGCGTGCTCCCGTCGCTGTTCGTGGTAACGATCGGGCCGGTGATCACACGGCTGGTTCGGGACCTCTTCCCCATGATTGAAAACATGTAATGCGCCGATAAGAGAAAACAAGAAAGGAGCTCCGCAATGGACGCAACAACGCTACGGTTGGTGTGCGCGGCAGTCGTGGTAGTTCTCGGGGTACTGGTTTTCCTGAGACGCCGCAGCAGCAAGACCGAGTAACGGTGGGGCAGACGATCGGCTTTGGTGGTCTGTTGAGCGGAAGTGTTTCAGCCAGGCAATGACAGACCACAAAAGGCGATGGTCTGTCCCACCCTTATGGCAGTGTCGTGGTAGAGCGCGGGGGCGCGCAGCAGAGCAGAGCCGCGCGGCATCTCACAGGTAGTCCTGGCGACAGGGCGTGAAGACATCGATCACCAGCGACGGCTCGATGGCCGAAGCCTGGTGCTCGACGCCGCCGCGCACCACGAAGCTGTCGCCGCTCTTCGCATCGAAGGTGCGGCCGGCCGAGACCACGCGCAAGTGGCCGCTCACCACGTAGACCACCTGGTCGTGCGGATGGCTGTGAGCGGCGCCGATCCAGCCCTTTTCCATGCGGTGCTCGGCCAGGAACAACTTATCGTTGTATGCGCCGACGCGGCGGGTGAGGCCGGGCTCGGGGTGAGTGGGCGCGACGGTGGCGCCTTCGACGGAGACGACATCGGGAGTGGTCATGCGTTAAACCCTCTGGTTGACGATGGCGGTGTATTGTCTGGCGGATTCGGCGATGGCGGCGAAATTGCCGGAATCGAGCGCCGCCTTGGAGACCAATTCGCCGCCGATGCCGAGGGCGGAAGCGCCGGCCCGCAGAAAGGCTGCGGCGGTTTCCAGGTTGACGCCGCCGGTCGGGATCATGGGGATTTGGGGCAGCGCCGCCTTGAGCGATTTGATATAGGCCGGCCCGCCGACGTTGCCGCACGGGAAGATCTTGACGAAATCGGCGCCGGCTTTCCAGGCGGTAATCACCTCGGTGGGAGTCAGCGAGCCGGGCATGATGAGGACATTGAGGCGGCGCGCCAGGGCGACGGTCTCGGCGTCGAAACCGGGGCTGACCAGAAACTGCGCTCCGGCATCGAGGCATTTCTGCGCGGTCGAAGCATCCAGCACGGTGCCGGCGCCGATCAGCACCTCGGAGCCCATCAGCCGGCTCAACGCGGCGATCACTTCGATGGCGCCGGGCACCGTCATGGTGACTTCCACGATGGGGATGCCGCCGGCGCGGACGGCATCGGCCGCACCCAGGGCCTGTTCCGGCGACGAGGCCCGCACGACTGGGACAATTTTCACTTCCAGAATGCGCTGGCGAACTTGCTCTTTGGTCATAGGGAAACCTGCGAGATCAGAAAAGGAGATTTCAACGCGGAGGCGCGGAGAAGCGGAGAAAGGCAAAGAGACCGGTTGTGCGCAATCCACGAGGCTGCTGAAAAACCCGAAAGGAAGAATTCAACGCGGAGGCGCAGAGGAGCGGAGAAAGGCGAAGAGAGGAAAGAAAATAAAGAGTGGGGAGACGGCGGCATTCGCGACTGACGAACAAGAAACTGATGGTTAGCAGCATCGATCGGTGCGGATCGGTTATTTGGTCTCAGTGTTTGATTTTCTCCGCTTCTCCGCGCCTCCGCGTTGCAATCTTTTCTCTGGTCGTCTTTCATCAACTTGCTAGCGCGCGATGCGCGCGGATTTTCCTTGCATCAGGTGAAGCACTTCGGTCAGCGTGGCCATGGTGGTATCGCCCGGGGTGGTCATGGCCAGCGCGCCGTGAGCGGCGCCGCATTCCACGGCCCACTGCGGCGGCTGGCCGCTGAGGAAACCGTAAATGAGCCCGGAGGCGAAACCATCGCCTCCGCCGACGCGGTCGTAGATTTCCAGATCCATGCGGCGCTGGGCTTCGTAAAAAGCGCCGTCGGCGTAACACAACGCGCCCCAATCGTTGCGGCTGGCGGTGGTGGCCTTGCGCAGGGTGGTGGCCACTACACTGAAGGGAAACTCGCGGACCGCGGTCTCGATCATTCTCTGGAAGCCGGCGGTTTCGATGTGGGTGAGGTTCTCGTCCATGCCTGGCACTTCAAAACCCAGGGCGGCGGAAAAATCCTCTTCGTTGCCGATCATCACGTCGACGAACGGCGCGAGACGGCGGTTGACCTCCTGCGCCTTTTTCTTCCCGCCGACGGCCTTCCACAAAGAGGCGCGGTAGTTGAGATCGTAGGAGACGATGGTGGAGTGGCGGCGGGCCGCCTGCACGGCTTCCAGGGCCACGTCGGCGGCGGTCGCGGAGAGCGCGCAGAAGATGCCGCCGGTGTGGAACCAGCGGACGCCGCGGCGGCCGAAGATCTCGTCCCAATCGATATCGCCCGGTTTCAGCTGCGAAGCGGCGGTGTGGCCGCGGTCGGAGCAGCCCAGTGCGGCGCGCACGCCGAATCCACGCTCGGTGAAGTTCAGTCCGTTGCGCACGGTGCGGCCGACGCCGTCGAAATCCACCCAGCGGATCAGCGAGGGATCGACGCCGCCTTGAAAGATGAGGTCCTGGAGCAGGCGGCCCACGGGGTTGTCGGCGAAGGCCGTGACCACCGCGGTCTCAAGGCCGAAGCAGCGTTTGAGCCCGCGGGCCACGTTATATTCTCCGCCGCCTTCACAGACATCGAAGGAACGCGTGGTCGCAATGCGGCGATCGCCGGGATCGAATCGCAGCATCACTTCGCCCAGCGCGAGCAGATCCCAGCGGCAGTTCTCTTTGGACCTGATTTTGAGGGGCATGGAGTCAGTTCACCTCGCCATCCAACCGCCGTCGACCACCAGCACGTGGCCGTTCAAATAGTCGCTGGCTGCGGAAGCCAGAAAAACTGCGGCGCCGGCCAGGTCCTCGGGAGTCCCCCACCGGCCGGCCGGGATGCGGTCGAGGATGGCGCGGCTGCGGACGGCATCGGCGCGCAGCGCGGCGGTATTGTCGGTAGCCATATAGCCGGGTGCGATGGCGTTGACGTTGATGCCCTTGGCGGCCCATTCATTGGCCAGCGCCTTGGTCAACTGGGCGACCGCGCCTTTGGAGGCGGCATAGGCGGGGACCGTGATGCCGCCCTGGAAGGCCAGCAGCGAAGCGATGTTGACAATCTTGCCGCTGCCTTGCGCCAGCATGTGGCGGCCGGCCAACTGGCAGAGTCGGAAAACGGCGTTGAGATTGATCTCGATGACGGCGGACCAGTCCTCGGCGGAGTAATCCACCGCCGGGGTGCGGCGGATAATGCCGGCATTGTTGATGAGGATGTCGATGGAGCCGAGTTCGCGAACGGTCAAGTCGACGAGCGAGGCGCAGGCTTGCGGATCGGCCACATCGCCGAGCGCGGGTACGGCTTTCGAGCCGGCGGCGCGCACGGCGTCGCAGACCTCTTCGATGCCGTCGGCAAAGGGGCCGTGAACCACTACGCTGGCGCCGGCTTGGGCCAGGCCGATGGCCATGCCTGCGCCCAGGCCGGCGCGCGAACCCGTAACCAGGGCGTTCTTGCCCTTGAGGCTGAAAGAATCGAGAATCATATTTTCTTACTTTCGGCTGGCTTCCAGACCCGAACCGCCGGTGTTGAAACCCTGCTGCACGTTCACCACGCCGAACTGCCGGTCTTCCTTTTCGCGAACCGCCGCCATGGCCCACAGGAAGCACATGCGGTGACCCGGAACGGTAACGTTGGGGTGATAGCCGGAGGGCATCAGCACGGCGTCGCCATCGCGAACCACCGTGACCAACTCGGGATACTGGGTGTTGTTGTAAACCATCTGGATGGCGAAGGTCGGGTCGGGCATGTTGAAGTAGACGTACATTTCCTCCAGCATGGCGCCGTGTTCGTGGGGCGGCCAACTGGCCCAGTTACCGGGTTCGACGAAGGTGAAGCCGGCCACCAGGCGTCCGGCGTCGACGTTCTTGCCGAGCACGATATTCACCCGGCGTTGGGAGGTGGCGCCGCCGGCGTTGAAGCTTAGCGAACCATTCTGCGAGATCTCGCTATAGCGGGCCACTTGCAGCGGATAGCGCTGGGAGACATCGGAGGAGAACTCGGCGATGTCCACGCCGGTGGAACGCACTTCGATGGAGGAATCGCGTGGAATGTAAATGCCGTCATATTGCACCAGTTCCTGGGCCTGGCCATTCACGGTGACGGTGGCGGCGCCGGCCAGGACGATGAAGCCGGTCTCCTGGCCGCCGTTCTGGAAGGCGACGGAGCTGAGCTGCGGGTTGAGGATGATGCGGCCATAAGAAAGATGGCGGTTGGTGCTGTTGGCGGGGGTCACGGAAATGTGGCGTCCGCCGGTTGCATTGGTTTTGCGAAAAACCATTTTGTTTTCGATCGCGGTTTCGACTGGCATAAGTTCTTGCCTCCTAACTGGCAGTATGAGATTCGATTCTGATTTCGGGCTGCGACGCTCCCTGGTAACCGGATTCCTCGGATAAGGCGCGCGCGGCGGCGCACACCGCGGCCGCCACCATGGGCACTTTCTCGAGCGGCAAGCGGAAAGACGGCGCCGACGTGCTGATGGCTCCCAGCGGGCGGCCGTTGCGGCCCAGGATGGCGGCGCCCACGCAGCGCAGGCCTTCTTCGGCCTCTTCGTTATCGATGGCGTAGCCGCGCTTGAGCGTGGCCTTGAGATCGACCTTCAGGTCCGCCATCGTGACGATGGTCCTGGATGTGAGCCGCGGGAGGCCGCGCTGTTCGATGATCTGGTCGACCTCACGTTCCGGCAGATGCGCCAGCATGGCCTTGCCCACGGCGGAGCAGTGCACGGCATTGCGGCGGCCGATGCGCGACGCCATGCGGACGCTGCGGCTGGGCTCGATCTTGTCCAGGTAGAGCACTTCGCCCGCATCCAACACGCACAGGTGCACGGTTTCATCCACCTCAAGCACCAGTCGCTGCAGATGAAGGCGCGCGCGTTCGCGGATGTTGAAGCGGGCGATGGCGACGCTGCCCAATTCGAAGAGCCGCAGGCCAAGCTGGTAGCGGCCGGTGTGCGGCTGGCGCTCGACGATGCGGTGGCGTTCCAGGATCATGAGCAGCCGGTGCACGGTGCTCTTGTGCAACTGGAGTTTTTCGGAGAGCTCCATCAGGCTGGCATCGGGACCCTCGCCGGCCAGGGTATCGATGATGGCAAGCGCCCGGTCGAGGACTTGGACGCGGTAGGGGGACGGCTTTGTCTCACTATCTGACACTAAGGATCATTCTATGAGAAGGGGCAGCGGGAGTCAAACCTGGGGGTTCAGCGCGCCGCCTTTTCCGCGGCTAAGCCGCCTCGTGGAGCGGTTGGTGATGCAGACGCAGAAGGTCATTGGATCCGAGAGCGAGGGAGGCGTAGGTCCGGCCGCCGTCATCGCTGAATTCCACCTCGAAGACTTCAGGACCGAGAACCTCGACAATGGTACCCACCTGTCCGCGGATCAGCCCCGCTTCGGGCATGTCGCGAATCAAAGCGACCACGGAAAGAAGTTCGAGATCGGCCATTTACCCTCTTTTCTATAATACATAACAGCTTGTCAACCTCGGAACCCCGTCATCCATCCGGATGATCCAGGCACCGCGTACGCGGGCCCGCTTAGTTGCGGACCATTTCGAAATCTACGGTGTAACGGACGCCAAACTGGTCAGATTCGCAGCGCACAGCGTCGCCAATTCTCGCGGATTCCAGCAGGGCTGTGCGAAGTTCCTCGGCGTCCGCCGCGGCAAGTTCCAACGCAGCCAGGAAAACTCGCGCCTTATGCCGCCCTCGCGGATGGGTCTGGCTCAGCGAATATTCGCGGAGCTTCACCACATCCACGATTGCCCGCTCGGCGTTCGGCAGTTTCACGACGAGATGATGGTAACACCCCGCCCGCAACGCTAATGCGTTCCTGAACCAAAGGTGAAGCTTCTGCCGGTGACAGAAAGTTTAGGACTATTTTGTCTTTTAATTCAGGTGTTTGCGCGCGCAAGAAAAAGAGTCGAGCCTGCGGGGCAGGTATTGTTGAATCGGAAAGAGGATCTCCGCCCCACCAAGTTTACCTGCAATCCTCCCCTAGCCTTCCTTGACCCCCTTACCGCTCTTCGGAGCGATTCCTGCTCCGCGGGTTTCCTCTTTCCAAGCCACAAAAAACACTTTGACTTCCCCGGCGCCATTGGTTAAGGGTGGTTGACGTATGCCCGCTGGTTCGCACCGCTTCGAGATCGGGACGATTGGCTGCACGGTGCTGAGCGATGGCTACGCGGCCTACCCGGCGCCCTGGTTCTTCCCGGATGCCGACCCCGATGAACTCAGCCGCGCGCTCGCCAGCCGGAGGGCGCCGGAGGAGACGGTGCTTTGCCCGTATACCTGTCTGCTGGTGGAAACCGGGCG
>JBEKYE010000235.1:7898-10951 GCA_049511275.1 Bryobacteraceae bacterium | reverse complement strand
GCGTTCGGCGCCGGCGCGTCAGCGCGCGGACCGAGAGCGTGCCGCGCTGTCGCTCCGTGGCACCGCGATTGTGCCGAGCCGGCGCGACGCGAGTGCGGGCGGCGGCGAAGGGCCCGAGCACGCGGCGCAGAGAAGAAAGCGCGGCACTGGCCGGGTGCCTTCGGCGACCGGCGTGTCTGCGCGCGGGACGAGAGCACGGGCCGCGCCGCCCGGGCCCCACTCGCCGCGCGCACAGGAGTCTGGTGGGCGCGGCGTGACCGCCGGGCCGCGCGCGCCGGATTCGCCGCTTCCCCGTCGCCTGTGCCATCGGCGGCGGGCCCGTCTGCGCGGATGAAAACCCGCCGCGCGAGCCACCTCGCACGTGTCCTGAGTCGGCGGGAGCGCCGCGACCGCCTGGTCGCGCGTTCCCGGCCCGGCTCTCACCGCGCGCCCAGACTCGCACGCTCGCGCGGCGAAGTGCAGGCGTGCTGCGGCAGACTCCCCAATTAGTACTGGACCGGCATGGCACGGACTGTTGTTTTCATGCCGTCGGTTCCAGTTAACTCTTTTCAGTATTGATCTCTCGCTACAACAGTTGACAATCCTGGCAGGGCAAAGCCCACTCTCATCTTGGAACGTCGCACATGATTTCCACGATGCTAAACCTGCTGTTTGGTTGTCGCCACAAGCGGATCACGCGACCGATCACTCCGGTGCATAAACCCGGTACTCAGCCCGATGATACCTATGTCGCCTGCCTCGAATGTGGGAGACAATTTCATTACGACGCGACGACCATGTGTCTGTGGAAACCTGGCTATGGGCCTCTCATCCCCGTCAAGGGCACCGGGAGAGGACCTCACACTAGCTGAACCTCACTCGATGCTGTTCTGTGTGAGGAGAGAGCGCGGCTCGGGCCCCTCGCGCACGGGAGTCTGGCGGACGCGCTGTGACCGCCCGGCCGCGCGCAGTTCCGGCCCCGAGTGCGCGTTCGGCGCGTAGCCCGCGCGGCGCCGGGCGCGGAGAACTCGATATCGCGCGGATGAGAGAACGCGCCGCGCCGTCGCTCACTGGCGCAGCACGTGCGCCGAACCGCCAAGACACGAACACGGGCGGCGACGAAGACCAAGAGCAGCGGCGCCCACCTCGCATGTGCACGGGAGCCTGGCGGGCGCGACGAAGGGCACGAGCAGCGCGGCTCGGGCCTACATCGTGCCCGGGAGTCTGGCGGACGCGACGAGACCGCCGGGCCGCACGCGCGTGACGTAGACAGCGCGTTCGACGACTACGCCCGCGTCGGCACCGCCGTGGCGCAAGGCACGAGCGGCGCCGAATGGGGCTCACCTCGCGCACGGGAGTCTGGCGGGCGGCGTGGCCGCACGGGCCGCGCGCGTGGCCCCGAGTCGGACGTACGGCTTGCCATCGTCGACGGGCGCGCGCCGGCCCCGAGTGCGCGTTCGGACTCGCACGCCCGCGCGGCGCCGGTGGCTCGAACGGGCGCCGCTTTGTCGTCGCCGGCGCCTTTCACGACGGGCGCGCCTGCGCGCGGGAGAAGAGGAACTGGAAACCCAAGCTTCCTCATTCGCGGCAACCGCTTCGTAAGCCGCGTCCCCGTAGTTCATGATTCGCTTCCGGGCGGCCTGCCGCGCTCGCCAGCCGCGTAAAGTAACGGAAATTTAATCCCCGCTCCTGAAACCGGCTGCTCGCGCCGCCGTCTATCACTACGTTCCGCGTCTCAGGCGTCGTCACCGTGGCGGGGGTGAGGACGCGCTCAGGACATTTCTCGCCGTGGAGGGTTGGAGTTTCTTATGGCGCACAGCGGAACAAAACAGCCACTAACCCGGATCAGCGGCCAAACCATCATTGAAGAGTTAATCCGCAACATGGAGCTTGGCCGGCTGGAGATGGCGTACAGCGTCCTACTGCCTTGCGTCTTCAGCGTTTATCTGCATCCCGAGGACTACCAGCGCCTAGCCGGCGTTCAGGACCTCATTAAAGAGGATGCCCGGCGGGCCCTCACCGCGCGCATGTCCGGATGGAACAGCGGCAATTCGCTGTTCCGCCACGGCGGTCCGCGCAAACCGTATCGAATCGCACAGAACGACTGGTGGATGGAGCTGTTCAGCGATTCCGAAGGCAGTGTGCCACAGGGTGACGTCGAGATCCACTCCGAGCTGAACGACGTTCCGCAGCCGGGCTACCGCGGCGTCAAGACTACTCTGATTGAGCGCGAGCCTTCCGTCACCGCCGCCCGCGTGGCGCGCGACCGCGCCAGCACGCGGCGCCTACCCGACAAGGTGTTCGCCGAGATCCGCTACCGGGACGACTCCGGCCCGCAGACCTTCCTCGTCACGCAGAACGAAATCAGCATCGGCCGCGGCGGCGAGGATCTCTGGGTCGATCTGCCACTCTACGCCAGCGATGAAGTTTCGCGCGAGCACCTGCGCCTGCGGCGCGACCCGGCTAACGGAGGGTTCGTAATTCTGGACCAGAGTCGCAACGGCACCTGGCTCAATGGCCATTCTATCGTCTGCACACGCCCTTCGTGATCGCCTTTCTGGCGTTCGTGGTGATTTTCGTGCTGGCTCACTTGCGGGAGCGGGAATGAGGACGGCTACCGCGCTCACGGCTTCCGCCGCCACCGATACGGGCTTGCTGCGCGATTCGAACGAGGACCGCTACTGGCTGGATGCCGAGCGCGGCGTCTTCCTGGTGGTGGACGGCGTCGGCGGCCAGGCCGCTGGCGAGTTCGCCGCCGAGACGGCCGTGGCGGCCATTCGCGAGACCATCGGTGCCGCCGGCCCGCCGGAAACCCGCGTGCGCCAGGCCATCGCCCACGCCAACAACCGCATTTACGAACTGGCCCAAGTGGAAGATTCCCGGCGCGGCATGGCCTGCGTCCTGACGCTGGCAGTGCTGGAGGAAGAAGAAATCACCATTGGGCACGTGGGCGATTCCCGTCTTTATCTGATCTGGAACGGTACCATCCGCAAGCTCACCACCGATCATTCACCGGTGGGAGAAGAGGAGGATTCGGGCGCGCTGAGCGAACTGGAAGCCATGGCGCATCCGCG
>JBEKYE010000235.1:0-7884 GCA_049511275.1 Bryobacteraceae bacterium | reverse complement strand
CGAAGTGTTCCGCGACGTGGGATCGTTCCCGCGGTCGGCGTCCGATCTGGGCTTCATCGAACTTCGCCACTGCCGTTTCCGATCCGACGCCGCCATTCTGCTGTGCAGCGATGGTCTCACCGACCACCTGACCTCCGCCCAGGTGCGCGAGATCGCCGAGCGCTATGACGGCGACGCCGCGAGCGTGGCTACCGCCCTGGTGGAAGCCGCCAACGCCGCCGGCGGGCGCGACAACATCACAGCGCTCTTCGTGGCCGGTCCGGAATTCCGTACCCACGGCACGGCCCTCACCGGCGTCACTCGCCCGCGTTTCTCCACCACGCAGCTGCGCCGCGGCGCCGGCCTGTTCACCGGCCGGGCCGCCTTCCTGCTCTATGGCGTGCTGCTGGGCATGCTGGTTTGGGCAGCCCTGCGTTTCAAAGGGTGATGCATGACCACGCCATCCAAACTCGGACCCTACGAAATCGTGCGACCGCTCGGGCGGAGCATGACCGACGTGTATCTCGCCATGGATACGACCGGGAACCGCAAAGCCGCCCTCAAGCTGATCCGGCAGAGCGCAGATTCAGTTTCGCGGCTGATGATGGAAGCCGAGCGCCGCGGCGCCGCCATCCAGAAGGAACTGCGCGGGCTCGATCCGCGCGTAGTTGAAATCTACGACTTCGGAGATCTCGACGGCTATTTCTTCGTGGCCATGGAGTACGTCGAAGGCCGCAATCTGGCCGAAGTGCTGGAAAGCGAAACCGCCATCGATCCCAACCGCGCCGCGGTGATCGCGCTCGAAATCTGCGAACAGCTTGCCAAATTCCATAACTGGGAATCGGCCGTGGTACACGGCGATATCAAGCCGTCGAACATCCACTTGGGGCCGAATGACACCGTGCGTTTGCTTGACTTCGGCATCGCCAAGACCCTGCGAGCCAACTGCGACGCTACCATGCACCATTTCGGCAGCCCGGGATACTGTGCACCGGAGCGCCTGTTGCGCTCGCAAGTGGACCAGCAATCTGACCTCTGGGCCGTGGGAGCGACGCTCTACGAAATGGTGGCCGGCCAGCCGGCATATCGCGCGGAGGATACACGCCGGCTGGAAAACCTGATCCGCTCGAAGCGGCCGCCGCGGGCCCTGCCTCCGAGCTGCCCGCGCAGCCTGCGTGCGATTGTCAGCAAGGCGCTGGGGCCCGATCCGTCGCGGCGCTATGCGTCGGCCGCGGAAATGCAGGCCGACCTGCAGGCTTTCCTCGAGCACCGGCCGACGCTTGCCGAAACCGAGCGGCGCACCTGGAGCGCTAACGCCACCATAGAAGGTGCGCGCGCCTGCCTCCGCAAGGCGACAGGAACGCTAGTGCGCGCGCGGCACGCGCTGAGGGTGACCGGTGGGATGACTTGGCTTGCTGGCGGCATGGCGTTGTGGATCGGCGGTGGGCTGGTCTGGCAGTCGTGGCAGATGCACGCAGCCGCCAGGCGAGCAGCGGTGCGGCCGGCGCAGCCGGTGGCCCCTTCGCCGCGGATTCCCTCCGAGGAACTTCCGGCCTTGTACGCCTCGGAAGCGGGGCGGATCATGGCAGCCTACCGCGCCAGCAGCGATCCCGCGCTCGGCGATTTCGATTGGAACAAGGCGGAGATCTACCTGGAGCGCGCGGTCGCCCTGGGCGATTCGACCAGCCATACTGAAGCCGAGCTGGCACTGGCCAAGGGCTATGCCACGCTGGAGCGGATGGGCGGTGACCGCTATTCCGGAATCGCCACGGCGCAACTGCTTGCCGAGGTGCGCGCCGATTTCACCGAAGCCGTGGAGAAGATGCCGGGCGAGGCCGATCCCCACCTGGCGCTGGCGCGGCTGTACGCGTATTCGATCAACGACCTCGAAAAGGCCCTCGATGAGTTTGCCTCGGCCGAACACCTGGGAGCCACGCTGGGCCGCCGCGAGATCGAGCAGGAGGCCGACGCCTGGCGCATCCGGGCCGAACGCGAAGCCGCGCAACGGCCGCAACTCGCCCGGCACGACGCGCAGAATGCCAAGGCCCAGTACGAGAGGATCCGCGATTTCGACCAAGTGGAAACTCATTTGAGCGCGCTGCGGCAACTGCGCTACGGCGCAGGCCGGAGACCTGCTCCGCGGAGGCGTGCATGGCGGTAACACAAAGCTGGACCGCGCCCGGAGCCACGCCTTTGGTCATCGCCGTGGAAGAGCCCACGCCGCATCGCGGCAATTGGCTGTGGCTGGTATGCGCGTCGGTGCTGGTGGCTGCCGGCTTGGGCATGGCCTACGCCGCCAAATCCCGGAGCTTCGCTGTGGCTGGCCATCTGGTCCACATCAATGCCGTCTCCAGCCCGCAGGAGTTGCTGCCACTGCTAGAGTCCTTCCAGAGCCGCGAGGAACGTGAATCGGCCGCGCAGACCGTTTTCGAGTTCCTGGAGCGCTCGCGCCCGCTGGCGAACGCCGGCGCGCTTACTTCCTTGCGGGCGGAGACGCCGCCGCGCCGCCCGCTGCTGCCGCTGACGCGCATCAAGCCGCTGCTCATCGTGAGAACGCCCGAGGAATTCCGCACACAGTTTCTGCTTTGGGCCGCGCTCTACTTCGCCGGCTTTCACCTGGTGGTGCTGGTCTGGCGCCTGGCACGTTTCCGCGGCGATCCGGCATTGCTGCCGGCCCTGCACCTGCTCACCGGCATCGGCTTCATTCTGATGGCCAGCATGCGCGATCCGCTGCGCGACACGCTGGAGTTCCACAAGTTCTCGCTCGGAGTCTTTCTCGGCTGCGTGCTGCTCGCGCTGCCCGCCATACCGACGTTCGATTATCGGCGCCTGTCGGATTGGTGTTACACGCCCCTGTTCGCCGCGCTGGCTCTGTTCGGCCTGTTGTTGCGTTTTGGCCACGGTCCGACCGGAAATGACGCTAAGGTCAACCTGGGTCCGTTCCAGCCCGTCGAGCTGATCAAGATTCTGCTGGTGCTGTTCCTGGCCGGTTATTTCACGCGCAACTGGGAACGCCTGCGCGACCTGCGCGAAAAGCGTGTCTTCGCCGGCTTCTTTCGCCGCATCGGCCTGCCGCGGATCGAACACGTCGCGCCCGTTCTTTGCGCCACCGGCGTTTCGCTGGTGATGTTTTTCGCGCTGAAAGACCTCGGCCCGGCCTTGGTGACGTTCGCCGTCTTCCTCAGCCTGTTCGGCGTGGCACGCGGCCGCCCGGGCCTGGTGCTGGCCGGCCTGGCGATGATGGTGGCTTCGGTTGCGGTCGGTTATCGCCTGGGCCAGCCGCGTACCGTGGTGCAGCGCATCGACATGTGGCTGTCGCCCTGGGACAACGACGTCCGCGGCGGCAATCAACTGGCGCACGCCATCTGGGCCTTTTCCACCGGCGGCCCATTGGGCTCCGGACCGGGCTGGGGCGATACCGAAATGATCCCCGCAGGCAACACCGACCTGGTGCTGCCAGCCATTGGCGAGGAGTGGGGCGTTGTCGGCGTGGCCACAGTCCTCCTGCTGTTCGGGTTTCTGGTCGCGCGGGCGTTCCGCGCCGCGGCGCGCGCCGATACACACTTCGGCTTCTTCCTCGGGTTGGGCCTCGGCAGTCTCATCGCCTACGAGATGCTGCTGATCAGCTCGGGCGCGCTCGGCGTGCTCCCGCTTTCCGGCGTGGTCTCGCCGTTCCTCAGCTCCGGCAACACCGCCATGCTAGCTAACTTCCTGGTTTTCGCTTTACTCGCGTCCATTAGCGGGGCAGGCTCCCGATCCGCCCAACAGGGTCTATTGCCGGCGTCCCTGCGGCCGCTCGAATTCGTCCTGGCCGGCGCCGCCGCTGTGCTTCTGGTCTTTGCCGCTCGCTGCCAGGTACTGGCGGACACCACTTACCTGGCGCGCGACGCCCACACTTATGAGGAGGACGGCATCAAGCGCGCCCAGCACAATCCGCGAATGAACTCGCTGGCGCGCGAGATCCCGCGCGGCTCGATCTACGACCGCAACGGGGTTCCGCTGGCCACCAGCAATTGGGACGAGTTGCTGCGTCACCAGGCCGAATACGCCGCACTGGGCATATCGCCCGATGCGGGGGGCTCGCGCTTCGAGGCCCGCCACTACCCCTTCGGTTCCGCCACCGCACACCTCATCGGCGATCTGCGCACGGGCGAAAGTTTCCACGCCAGCAACGCCTCACTGGTGGAGCACGATTTCAACGCCAGACTGCAGGGCTACGAGTACTCCGAGCTGGCGCCGCTGGTCCGCTACCGCCATCAACCGGGCAATCCGGATATCGCGCGCATCATGGCCCGCGACCGCGACGTGCACCTGACCATCGATATCCGCCTGCAGATCCGCGCGCAGCAGATTCTGGAGCGCCGCTTGCGCGAAGCGGGCGAATCCAAAGGCGCGGTGGTGGTGATGAGCGCGGTCACCGGCGACCTTCTGGCCATGGTGAGCGCTCCCGCACCGTATCCGCCCGGCGCCCGCTCCACCGCACCCACCCCCGATGAGCTGCTGGACCGCGCGCGCTACGGCCAATACCCGCCCGGCTCGACTTTCAAGCTGGTCACCGCCATCGCCGCGCTGGCCAAGGATCCCGCGCTGCGCCATCGCACCTTTCTCTGTCACACGCTTTCCGACGGTCGCGCCGGCGCGATCATCCCCGGCTGGAACCGGGCCATTAAGGACGATATCGGCGACCGCGCGCACGGCACGCTCGATATGGCGCGTGCCATCGTCGTCTCCTGCAACGCCTATTTCGCGCAGTTGGGCGTACACGACGTGGGCTCGCAGGCGCTGGCCGACACCGCCGCGCGCATGGGCATTTCCACCGGCGATCCGCCCGAATTGCGCAAGGCGCTGCCCTTCGCCGCCTACGGCCAGGGGCCGGTGCTGATTTCCCCTTTCAAGATGGCGCGTGTGGCGGCTACCATCGCCGCCAGCGGCCGCATGCCAGAAGGCCGCTGGATCGGTGATTCCAGTAATCCGCGCAACGACGCTCCCGTTGCCGTGCTGCCCGCCGCGCAGGCCGACTTTCTGGCTGGCGCCATGCGGCGGGTAGTGACCGAAGGGACCGCGCGCCACGCCATGGCCGGCACACCGCTTTCCGTAGCCGGCAAGACCGGCACCGCCCAACTGGACCAGGGTATGCCGCACAGTTGGTTCATCGGTTTTGCGCCTTACGACGGCGATGTCTCGCGCCGCCTGGCCTTCGCCGTCCTGGTGGAGCACGGCGGCTACGGTGCGCGCGTGGCCGCGCCCATCGCCCGCGAGGTGATGGAGACCGCGCGAGATTTTGGATGGATGCCATAGGTGACGATATGAATCTGAGTGACTTCCTCGAACGATTCGGCCGGACGGTTTTCGAAAGCCCGCTAGCCACCGCGCCGGGTCCGAAACGCGCTTTGCAAGAACCTCCCGAGCTGGCCGAGATCCGCTTGGGCGTGCTCGACCAGGTCCGCGAAAAGAGCTACCGCTCCGGCGGCCGAAAAGTCTTCCCCTATGACCTGCTGCGCGTGCGCATGCGCGGCGTGCAAGAAAGCCGCCGCGAAGTCTTCGCGGGCCGCTTCTTCCAGCGCTACCTGGAGCAGGAAGTGCGCGACGCCCTGCGCGACGCCGGTTGCCGTTATCCCGAGAGCCTGCGCGTGGAGGTCGAGCCGGTGGCCGGTCTGCCGCAGCGCGGCGAGGACTGGCTGGTGGTGGAAGCGGCCTCGCAGGAGCAATCCGCCCGCGCCGCCGGCCCTGTGGGACGGCTGGTGGTGCGGGAAGGGCGGGCCAATGTCGAGGCTGTGCGGCTCGAAAAGGCCCGCACTAATATCGGCCGCGTAGCGGATGTCTATCGCCAGCAGGGCCTGTTCCGGCGCAACGACCTGGCCTTCGCCGAAGATAGCGAAATCAACCGCTCCGTTTCGCGTGAGCACGCCCACGTCCGGTACGACCGTACCACCGGGGAATACCGCATCTTCAATGACCGCTGGTATCCCCGCGGCGGGCAAGGCCCGGGTGGCGCGGCTGGCGCGTGCGGCACATGGATCGTGCGCGACGGCATGAGCCTGGAAGTGTCCCGAGATTCGCGCGGCACCAAGCTCGAAGCCGGCGACGAAATTCACTTCGGCCGCGCGGTCGTTACCTTCGAGACTTGACCGGCTCTCTTGCGCGTGCACAGGAGTCGGGCGGGCGCTCCGCGACCGCCGGACCGCTCGCGCGCCTAGCCTCGACTGCGCGTTCGGCACGCAGACATCGCCGCGGCCCCGCTCGTCACGCGCACGGGCATCTGACGGTGGTGCCGTAACCGCGTGGCCCCGGGGTGCGCATTCGGCGCGTGACCAGATCGCAGCCAGGGCAAGCTTGTTTGCGAAGGCGTGGAAGCGATTCGTTCTGCCGGGCGGTGACCGTAAGCGGCGGCAGCGGCACGAGCTGTAAAGGCGAACGTTCTGCCGATTGCCCGTGTTCAGTGCATTTCGTCTGGAATCGTCCATCTAAAGGGCGAGGACGGGCTTCGGGTTCGAAAACTCACAGCATTGTCACACTAGTGTGGAAAACAGTGCGGCCAGCGGTGGAGGGCACGGAGCTCAGATGGCCCAGCGCCTCGAAGCACCCACAGGCGTACCGCGGTGCTCGGCCGCGCGCACGCCTGGCCCCGAGTGCGCATTCGGCGCGTACGCCACCCCGACGCCGAGCGGGGGAAGACGGCTTGGCCATGCCAGTCTGTTCTGCGGTTACACTCTGCCTCGAAGCCGGCCGATTTCACGGCGATCCCGTTTCGATGGCTTGCCTTGCCGCACCGCTTTGAAATGCGGCATCGCTTTGCGCTCTTCGGCCAACTTCAGCCGCAACTCCCGGCTCGCCTCTGTCTCATGGTAGAGGGTCTGCGCAACGGCCGCTGGTCCGCGCATCTCACTGAGGACTAGGACTTCCACCTGAAAGTCGCCGCTGTCGTTCTTCACCTGTAACCGGTCCCCCACTCGGACCTCTCGCGCAGCCTTGGCCTCGTGTCCGTTAGATTCGATCCTGCCAAGCTCACATGCCCGTGCAGCAAGCGAGCGCGTCTTGAAGAATCGGGCGGCCCAGAGCCACTTGTCCATCCTCACGCCGGACATGATCCCATTCTCGTACCAGGGCAGGACCTCAGTGGGCGGGACGTCCGGCCGCTCACGCCGCCGGCTCGTGGGCACGCGCTCAGGCTCGCGCGTCCGCGCGTCGGCGCCAGGCGCGGCGAAGATAACGCGACGGGTGTGGCTTCCATGTCGAGAGGGCGCCCTTTCGCCGTCGCCTTCAGCGACGGGCGCGTCTGCGCGCGGACGGGAGAGGTCGTCACGCTGCCGCTTTCCTGGCGCAGCACCTGTGCCGACGCCGGCGCGACGCGAGCGCGGGCGGCGACGAAGCAGCGCGCGCCCACCTCGCCTCGTGCACGGGAGTCCGGCGGACGCGCCGAGAACGACGGGCCGCGCCTGTTGCAAACTGAAGAGTATGCCAGTGTTTCAGAAGAGCGTGCATGTTTCCACCAAGGGCCGCTGCGAAGTGCTCGATATCACCCCGCCCGTTGCCCAAATCGTGGTTGAAAGCGGTATCGAGGCCCATGTCGCTTGCGGAACGCAGCCAGGTGGAAACCGTAAGGCTGAAGGCCGGGATCGCGCTCAAGAAACTCGGATTGGAACGCGGCCGCCCGTAGCGGCGTCTCATCGGAATGGGGTGACTCCAGCCGCCGCCCGATGCGAAAACAGGGTAGGGCGGCTATGGCCCGCCCCGACCGATGGAGACGCCATGATCACCCGAATCCTTCTTTCCGCATTGATTTTCGCCGCGGCGATTCCCGCCGATACGTTGCGCATGCGAGACGGTTCCAGCGTCAACGGAGACTTTCTGGGCGCCACGGCGGACGACATTCGCTTCTCCGTGCACGGCGAAGTGCAGCACTTC
>JBEKYE010000234.1:0-7898 GCA_049511275.1 Bryobacteraceae bacterium | reverse complement strand
ACTCCGCCGCCGGCCGCCCCGTGAAATTCTGGATCGTCAGCCGCCCCAACACCCGCACCCGCGAAGGACGCACCCGCGCCGCCACCACTTCCAGGTCGTCGCCGTGAATCTCGATGCCGACTCCCGACCCGAAGGCCAACAGCTTGCGCACATCCTTGGCAAAAGGAATTTCCATGGGCATGCGGGATTCAATCGCTCCAGGCGGTGTCATACCACCGCAAGACGTGATAAGGCACTGCCGACCCCGCCGCCATGTACTTGACCAGGGCCGCCGAGGTGCGCCTGAGGTCCGAAAGCTTGCCGTCCGCCAGGCGCAGGCGCGCGGTGGCCCGGAACGTCACCATGCTGTTTCCTTCCGTTCGCATTCGGCCCCCGCCACCGCCGGCGCTGCCCATCAGTTCGCCCAGGTTGTCATTGCTGAACGGCGCATTGGCGCGCTGCGCGGCGATCGCCTGCGCGCTGTACAAGGGAACCCCGATGGCCGCCAGCACCGCCGGGTCGGCCGTATTCACATCCACCGCACCGTCCGTCCCGTAGATCGAGAGGCAGTCGATCAGGCCCGAGCGGCGCGCCAGCCGCGACCCGGCTTGGCCGATCGCCGCCACCAACACGCCTCCCTCTGCCGGGACGTAAGTTCCGTAGAAAATGTCGGGAGTAACGCCTCTCACCAAGAGCAATTCCTCGATCTCTCGAAAAGACGCATGCGGGGGGCGAAAAGACGAACCCAGACCCGAATAATAGCCGTCGGTAAGGTTGCCGCCCGGCTGGCGCCAGTCCCCGATGGCCGCGGCGATTTCTTGCGCCCGCCCCGGGTCCACCCCCAGCGCCATCACCAGTTTGGCGAGGTCTTCCACGGAAGTCTTGTTGACGTCCAGCTTGGCCGTTTCCGGGATGATGTCTACCCGCACGTTGCCGCTCGGGAAGACATAATCGACGAACGTGGAACCCTTGGGAATCAGCTTGCCCTCCGCCGACGTGGCGGACCACAGCAGTTCCATGGCCGCCCGTTCGATGCCCGCCGAAGCCAGGTAACCGCACCGCAGCCCGTCCACTTCGGTGGAAGTGCGCTCGATTTCGCCCCGCACGGTGACCGAAAGGGAAAACGCGATCGCCGCCAGCGCCGCCGAAAGCCACAGCACCGCCAGCAGCCCGCTGCCGCGCCTGGTGCGCCTGGTGCGCGGGACGAATGCCGCTTGCTTAAGCGCGCGGCTCTGATCGGAGCCGCGACCGTCAGGGAGCGCTTGCCCATGTCCGGTGGGGCGGACGCCCTCGTCCGCGCGCGATCCCTCGTCCGCGCTCCGGCCCGCATCGTCGCGGCCCTCGTGGCTCTGATCGGAGCCGCGACCGTCAGGGAGCGATTCTCCACCTCTACCGAATCTTGCGCCCGCCGCCCTAGTACGCATCTTCATACTTCTTCTCCGGGTCCCGCCGGATATGGATCGGCGCCGTCATCGTGATCGGCTGGATTCGCGACGGGTCCGGGCGCAAGGGCGCCATTTCGATTCGGATCGCCTCCGGCCATCCCTTGACCGCCCAGGTGGCAACCCAGCCCGCCTGCTTATTCTCCTGCGCATTGCCTGGGTAGTAATACGAGAAACGGCAATATGCCAGTTGGTCGGCCAGTACGAATGATTTGGGCCCCGCCGCGACCGGCACGAATTTCGGCAGCGGCGCACCCGTCGCCGCGTCGGGCGTAACGCCCGTGCAGAAGGCCGCCGAACCCAGGTAGCCCGTGTAAAGGCTCTCGTTCACCACCAGGCGCACGCCCCCGTCTCGCTCGCCGGGGATCACGAACAGCTCCAGCACTTGCGGCTCGCCGCGCCAACCCTGCTGCAGCGAGAACGATGAGACTATGCGCAAGGCCGCCGGCTCCCCCTGGAAGAAAGCCGCCTTGAAGCCATTGTCCACGGTATTGCTGCCGCAGGCCGCCAGCACCGGAATCAGGCCTTCCAGCTCTTGATGCAGAATGTTCTGCGCGCCGGTGATCTTGCGGATGTCCATCAACTTGGCGTCGGTCTTGGCGAATGCCTGGAGGCCCACCCGGATCGCAATCGCCATGCCCAGCGAAAGCAGGCTGAGCAGCGTGATGGCGATGGTGATTTCGATCAGCGTTACGCCGGCCCGCGAAGATCGTCTCATGGCGTCCCCGCGTCGGAACCGGAAAGAAACCGCGTGCGGAAGGCGTCCAGGGTGAAAGTGCGGCGCTGCTCGCCCTGCATCCACCAGATCTCCAACTCGATGCGGTCCAGCACCGGCTGTCCGGCCGCCGGATTCGGCGGCGTCTGGGAGGCGGAGATGCGCGATTGCCATCCGGCCTCGAGACCCCCGGTCTGCTGCGGCTCGAACCTGCCGCTCCGCGATCCGGAGACCGTTCGGTCCGCCAGCAAAAAATCCATCTGCATGCGCGCCAACTGCACCACGCGCTCGTACTCGCGCAGCCGCGCGGCGTTCCGCGTGGCCCCCGCGATGCCGGATAGCAGCCCCACCACCGCGATCCCCATCACGGTGGTGGCCACAATCATCTCGAGCAGCGTGAAGCCCCGCTTGCCGGTCATTGGTCTTCAGCCTTCTCCACGCGCGGAAAGCCCGTCATCGGATCCAGCCGCACGGTCCGCCGCGTCCCGTGCCGGTTGGCGAGTTGCACCCCCATCGCCGGAGTGGTCGCCCCCGGCAGCAGCAGGATGCGGCGCTCGCCGCCCGCTTCCCCGAACATCTCCGCCGGCAGCACCTTCTCGATCCGGACGCCGTCCGGCATGGTCAGATCGCGCGTAAAGCCCGGCTCGTTGGAATAGATCACGATGCGGTTTTCCTGCGGCAGAATTACGATTTCAATCGGCTGCTGCCGCCGCTCCACCCTGGTCACCGCGGCATTCAGAAAGCCCGCCACCGAGCTCGTCGCCGTCGCCAGGCGCACGCTATCCAGGCCGGCGGAGATCGAAGGCGTCGTGACCCCTATGATCAGGCCCACGATGCACATCACCACCAGCATCTCCAGCAGCGTGATGCCGCGCTCCCCGCCGTTACTGGTTTTTCCAACTGACGATGTCGGCTGCAAATCCTTCTCCCCCCGGCTTGCCATCCTGGCCCAGTGACACGATATCCGGTTCGTCGCCGTGATCGCCCGGGAATTTGTACAGGTACTCGTGGTTCCAGGGGTCCTTGGGAAGCTCCTGGGTGATATACGGGCCGGCCCACTGCTCCACATCGCCCGGCTTGGTGCGCAATGCCTCCAATCCCTGCTCCGTGGTCGGGTAAGTGCCCGTGTCCAGCTTGTAGGATGCCAGCGCCGTCAGGAAGCCGTGGATGTCGGCGCGCGCCTTGGTCACCTTGGCGGCGTCGGCGTGCTTCATCATGTTGGGGGCTACCAGCGCGGCGAACAGGGCGATGATGGTCATCACCACCAGCATCTCGATCAGCGTGATGCCGGCCTGTCCGCGGGTTCGTTTCCGTTGCAAATTTTGATTCGTCATTGGATCGCCACGTCGTTAATGCTCGTAATTGCGAGCAGCATGCTGAGAATCAGGGTGCCTACCATTACGCCCATCACCAGGATCACGATGGGCTCGAAAACCGAAGTGAAACGCTTGATGGCGGAACGCGTGTCGCTTTCGTAAATGTCCGCCATGCGGGCGAACATCGTGTCGAGATGCCCGGTCTCTTCTCCCACCGTCAGCAGGTGCGCCACCAGCGGCGGAAATACCCCCGCCTTGCGCACCGGCGCCGCGATGCCTTCTCCGCGCTTGACCCCCTGCGCCACGCCCTTCAGCGCCTCCGAGATCGTCCTGTTGTTCAGGGTCGCCGCGGAGATCGCCAGCGATTGCACCAGCGGCACGGTGTTCGCCACCAGGGTGGCCATGGAGCGCGCGAAGCGCGAGGTTTCCGCCTTCAGCAACGCGTCGCCCAGCATCGGGATCTTGAGGCGCGCCCCGTCCCACCACAGCCGGCCGGACACCGTCCGCGTGTAAACCCGGAACCCGATGATGAGCACCGCCAGCGCCGATGCCGCCATCCACCAGTAAGTCTGCACGATGTGGCTGGCCTCCAGCATCATCGCCGTGGGCACCGGGATCTTCAAATGCGAATCGCTGAAGATCGACGAGAACCTCGGCACCACGAAGTTCAACAGGATGAAAATGGAGCCCAGACCGACCGCCGTCAGCAGTGCCGGATAGATCATCGAAGAGATGATGTAGTTGCGCAGGTCGTCGCGCGAACGCTCGAAATCCGACAGGCGCTCAAAGATGGCCGCCAGCGAGCCCGAGGCTTCGCCCGCCCGCACCATGTTGATGTACAGATCGGAAAAATAATCCGGGTGCGTCGCCAGGCTCTCCGCCAGCGGCTTGCCGCTCTTGAGCACGCGCAGCACGTCCAGCACGATGAACCGGAACGAAGCCTGCTCCGTCAACTCCGCCGTGATGCCGATCGCGCGGTCCAGCGGTATCCCCGCGCTCAGCAGCGTGGAAAGCTCTTGCGTGAAAAAGAGAACGTTGCGCCGCTTCCGCGCGCCGAAAACCGGCAGCTTGAACTCCACCGCCCCGCCCTTCGGCGCCGCTCCCACGTACACCGGGATCAGCCCCTGCTTGCGCAGTTCCCGCGCCACTACTTTTTCGTCGTCGCCGGACAAACTCCCGTTGCGCACCTTGCCGTCGGAAGCCACCGCGCGGAAAAAGAAAGTAGCCATTTAGAGTGTGGTCTCCGGCGAGAGTCGCGCAAATTGTGGGGCAGACCCCCTGGTCTGCGCGGGACGCCCTCGTCCCGCTGCCGGAACCGTGGTGCCGGCACTCTGCCAAGCGCGGGCAGGCCGGCGGGGGCGTCGGCCGCAGACCAGGGGGTCTGCCCCGCACAACACCGGCGGCAAGACCGCCGGCGCTACCAGTTGCCCTAATCGAAACGGCCGCATACTAGAATTCCTGCGTCACGCGCATCACTTCTTCCACCGTAGTCGCGCCGTCGCGGATCTTCTTCCACCCGTCCTCGCGCAGGTTCCGCATCCCGTTGCGGCGCGCCGCCTGCGTCAGCACGGAAGCGTCCGCGTTGCTCATGATCAGCCGGCGGATTTCGTCGTTGACGTCCATCATCTCGAAAATGCCCACTCGCGAGGTGTAGCCCAGGCCGCGGCACTCCGCGCAGCCCGCCCCGCGGTAGACCGGGATCTTCTGGCCGTCCGGCGCCAGGGCGGTTCCGTCCGGTTCCTTGCAATGCATGCAGATCACGCGCACCAGGCGTTGCGCCAGCACCGCCACCAGCGAGGAAACAATCAGGTAGTTATCCACCCCCATGTCGGCCAGCCGCGTGATGGCGCTCGGCGCGTCGTTGGTATGCAAGGTCGAAAACACCAGGTGGCCGGTCAGCGCCGCGCGGATCGCGATGTCGGCCGTCTCCCGGTCGCGAATTTCGCCCACCATGATCACGTCCGGGTCCTGGCGCACAATGTGCCGCAGCCCCGCCGCGAAGGTGAGGCCGATCTGCGGGTTCACGTGGATCTGGTTGATCCCATCCATCTGGTATTCCACCGGATCTTCGATGGTGATGATCTTCTTGTCCGGCAGGTTGATCCGCTTGAGCGCCGAATAGAGCGTGGTGGATTTGCCGCTACCGGTCGGCCCGGTCACCAGGAAGATGCCGTGCGGCAGGCTGGTGAAGTGCTCCATGCGGCTCAGCATCCGGTCGTCGAAGCCCAGGCGGCGCAGGTCGTAGAAATCGCCCGAGGAACGATCCAGCAGCCGCATCACCACGCTTTCGCCATACAGCGTCGGCAGAGTGGAAACGCGCAGGTCCACTTCGCGGCCCAAAACCTTGATCTTGATACGCCCGTCCTGCGGCAGCCGGCGCTCCGCGATGTTGAGCTTCGCCATCAACTTGAGGCGCGAAATAATGGCGGCCTTCAGTTCGCGCGGCGGCGTGTCCTGGTTGAACAGCACGCCGTCGATGCGGAAGCGGATGCGGAATTCCTTCTCGAACGGCTCGATATGAATGTCGCTGGCCCGCTTTTCGATGGCGTCGCCGATCATGGCGTTCACCAGCCGGATCACCGGAGCCTCGCTGGCCATGTCGCGCAGATGCTCCAGGTCGGCCGTCGCCTCGTCATCGGCGCCTTCCGCCAGGGTCTGCCGCTCGGCCTCGCCGTAGTGCTTCTCGATGGCGTCCAGAATTTCCTGCTCCGCGGCCAGCGCCGTGCGGATCTCGAACCCGCAGAATGTGCGCACCGCCGCCACCGTCTCGAAATCCAACGGGTCGGCCATCGCGATGGTCAGCGTGGAATCCTTCAACTCAATGGGAAACGCCCGGCACTGGCGAAGAAATCGATGCGACAGCCCGTCGATCTCCGGCGCCGAAGGCGGCGGGTTCTCCACCGTGACCAGCGGGATTTCAAGCTGATCGGAAAGCGCCGCCAGAACATCGCGCTGCGCGATCAGGCCCATATCCACCACGATCTTGCCCAGCTTGTCGCCGCGCTCCCGCTGCAGTTCGAGCGCCCGCTCCAGATCCTCGGCTTCAATCTTCCCGCGCGCAATGAGGATCTCGCCCAGCCGCATCCCGCGCGGCCCGGCTTCGCCCGGCAACCCGGTGGCTTCGAATTCGGTCGGTGGAGGTATGGAGGCGGCCACTTATTGTAGTTCCATCCTGATGTTGCCGCCCTGCCGGTCGGCCCGCATCACGATCTGTCCCGGCAGCCCGCTGGTGTCTTCCCACGGCCGGTACATCAGCCGCACGCCCACCACAATCTGGTCCGTGCCCGCCATGCCCTTCAGGGAAGCCGATTGCGCCAGCGCCGTCAGCATCTCCCGCATCGAGCTTTGCAATAGCGCCAGGTGCGCCAGCTTGCGCTTGTGCACGTCCGCCTTCCGGTCCGTCGGCATGCTCGTTTGGAAAATGCCGATCGCCGGCGAAATGATCAGATCCACATCGCTTGTAAACACCGCTCCGAAGCCCGTGACGTAGAGGCCCCGCGTCCCGCTCAACACCACGCACGGATCGGCGCCCCCGGTCGCCGCGATGCGGCCATCCAGCTCTCTCTCGAGAGCCGTCATCGCTTGCAGCCCGACCGGCCCCCGTTCGCTTCCCACGGTGCCGGTGGCCGGCTTGGCGGCCACCGGCGAAGGAGGGGCAGAAGGAGTCTGGATCTGGGCCCCCGCAGGCGCCAGAGCCACGGCAGCAGCAACAGTCAATAGCAAAGCGGCGGATTTCATCTCGGTCCTCCCTGTTCCGCGGACGGATTCCCATAATCGCCGCGATCCAGCTGATATCGGTAATTCAGTTTCTGCAAGTATTCCGCTTGATTCTCGGCGATCAGCCGGGACTTGTGCTCGGAATCGGCGCGCTCCACCAGCTCGTGCACCAGTTGCGTGGTCTTCCGCTCCTGGCGCGATTCGGCGGCGGAAACAGCCGCCTGAATTCGCTGATCCACTTCGGCGCGGCTATAAAAGGCCTGCCACGAAAACACCGCGGACGCGCGGTGCGTCAGCCCCAACCCCAAGACCAGAATCGCAACCGAGAGCATCGCCGCGCTCGCGAAGCCCAGCCGCGCGGGCGATCCCCAGAATGCCGCCCACCAGGATCGCTCGAACACCGGGTCGGAGACGAACCCGATGCGCTGTGGGATTTCCTCCTCCCGCAACGAGCACAACGCCGCCTCGGTCAGGCGCAGCCGGTCGAGCTCTTCGCGGCAGCCGGAACAGTCTTGAACGTGCGCTTCCACCTGGCGCTGCTGCGGTTCAGTCAGCTCCTTGAGGAAGTAGTCTTTCAAATCGAATGGCGAGCAACTCATGACACACCTCGTGCCGATATGGGAGCCAGGTCTGCCTTCAGGAGATCGAGCGCGGTATACAGCCGGGATTTCACCGTGGATACCGGACACTCCAGGATCTCAGCCATTTCCTCGAACTTGAAGCCCTGGT
>JBEKYE010000233.1:0-7914 GCA_049511275.1 Bryobacteraceae bacterium | reverse complement strand
AAGATGAGCGCACATCATGGGAGTTGCGGTAAGCGAAACCACCATGGAAACCGCTATGGCGACGGAGAGCGTCACGGCGAATTCGCGAAACAGGCGGCCCACGATGCCTCCCATCAGAAGCAGGGGAATGAACACCGCAATCAGCGAAATGCTGATGGTAAATACGGTAGAGCCCACTTCCTGCGCGCCTTTCAGCGCGGCTTCGAAAGGATGCATGCCCTGTTCCAGATAACGCGTGATGTTCTCGATCACGACAATGGCGTCGTCCACCACAAAGCCCGTCGAAATGGTCAGCGCCATCAACGAGAGATTGTCGAGGCTGTAGCCTAGCAGATACATCACGCCGAATGTTCCCACCAGCGACACGGGGACGGCGACACTGGGAATGAAAGTCGTCCGCGCGCTTCTCAGGAAAACGAAGACCACCAGAATCACCAGCACTACCGAGATGATCAGGGTCTTCTCCGTGTCGTGGACGGACGCGCGAATGGTGACCGTTTGATCCATGGCCACCTTCACATCGATGGAATGCGGAATCGAGGATTCAATCTGCGGAAGGACCGCGCGGATACTATCCACGGTATCGATGATGTTGGCGCCGGGCTGGCGGTAGATGATGACCAGGACGGATGGTTTGCCGTTGGCGTAGCCCGAATTACGAAGGTCTTCCACGGAATCCTGCGCCTGGCCGATATCGGAGATTCGTACGGCCGAGCCGTTGCGGTAAGCCACTACCAGCGGCTCATAGTCGCTCGCCTGGAAGATCTGATCGTTGGCGTCCACTTCCCACATGCGAAGATCGTCCGAAAAATGCCCCTTGGGCGTATTGGCATTCGCGCCACTCAACGCGGTCCGGACCTGCTCCAGGCCAATGCCATACTTGTTCAGAGACGTCGGATTCAGCTCGATCCGCACAGCCGGAAGTGAGCTTCCTCCCACGGTGACTTGTCCCACGCCGGTCACTTGCGCCAGCTTCTGCGCCATGATGGTCGAGGCGGAGTCGTACATCTGGCCCCTCGTAAGGACGGCCGAGGTGAGGGCCAGCATGAAGATGGGAGAGTCGGCCGGATTCACTTTGCGGTAGGAAGGGTTGTTGGGAAGATTGGATGGCAGATTACCGCGGGCGGCGTTGATGGCGGCTTGTACGTCGCGCGCGGCGGCGTCGATGTCCCGATCCAGATCGAATTGCAGCGTGACGCTGGTAGATCCGAGGGCGCTCGACGAAGTCATCTCGGTGACCGACGCAATCCGTCCGAATTGGCGCTCCAGCGGCGTCGCCACGGATGAGGCCATGGTCTCAGGGCTCGCCCCAGGCAGGCCGGCGCTGACGGAGATGGTCGGAAATTCCACCTCGGGCAGCGGCGACACCGGGAGCAGCCGGTACGCCGCGGCGCCGGCCAAGGTAATCGCGACCACCAGCAGCGTGGTGGCAACCGGCTTTCGGATGAAGGGCTCCGAAATGTTCATGGATTACCCTGCGGGAGCCGGTTCGGCGCCGGCAGGAACCTGGCGGGCCACGGGCTGCCGCGAGATTCGCGAGGCCAGCCGGTCGAACCAAATGTAGATAACCGGCGTCGTGTAGAGCGTCAACAGTTGGCTGATGAGCAGCCCGCCGATGATCGTGATTCCCAAGGGCCGGCGCAACTCCGAGCCGCTACCCGAGCCCAGGGCCAACGGTACAGCGCCGAGCAGCGCCGCCATGGTTGTCATCATGATCGGACGGAAGCGCAGAAGGCACGCCTGATAGATGGCCTCTTCCGGTTTCATGCCCTCCTTGCGCTCCGCCGCGAGCGCGAAATCAATCATCATGATGGCGTTTTTTTTCACGATCCCGATCAGCAGCACGATGCCGATCAGAGCAATCACGCTGAAATCGTTCCGGAAGATAATGAGAGCGAGCAAGGCGCCGACGCCCGCCGAAGGCAGCGCGGACAGGATGGTCAACGGATGGATGTAACTCTCATAGAGGATTCCCAGGACGAGATAGACCGTAATCAGCGCCGCGGCAATCAGCACCGGCTCGTTGGCCAGCGATGTCTGGAAGGCCTGGGCCGTCCCCTGATAGGCGGCCTGTACACTCGGCGGCATGCCCATTTCGTTCTTCACCTGGTTCACGGCCTTGACGGCGTCGCCCAAGGATGCGTTGGGAGCCAGATTGAAAGAGAGCGTAACCACGGGAAACTGACCCTGGTGGTTCACCGTGATGGGAACGGTTGTGGTCTCCACGCGAGAGAACGTAGTGAACGGAATCTGGCCGCCGTTTGGAAATGCCGAGGTGGAGTGAATCGAAGGAGCGCCGGCTATCACCGGGCCGGCCTGGATAAACAGATCACTGAGGTTGGAAGGATTCTTGCCGAACGCGGGCTTCACTTCCAGCACCACGTGGTATTGGTTCAACTGCGTAAACATGGTCGACACTTCGCGCTGTCCGTAGGCGTCGTACAGCGTCTGGTCGATGGCCGATGTTGTGATCCCCAGCCGCGAAGCGGTTTTGCGATCGAACACCAGTTTCGCCCCGAGACCAAGGGTCTGTTGATCGCTTGCCACGTCGCTCAATTGCGGCAGCTTCTGCAGCCTGGCGAGCATCTGCGGCGCGAGGGTATTCAACTCGTCTACGTTCGGATCTTCCAGCGTGTACTGGAATTGCGTGCGGCTCACCACGTCTTCGACCGAGAGATCCTGCACCGGCTGCATGTACAGCGTGATGCCCGGCACCTTGGCCAGTGCCGGCTGCAAGCGGCGAATCACATCGCTGGCGCTGATCTTGCGCGCAGCCAGCGGTTTCAAGTTGATGAGAATGCGTCCGCTATTCAAGGTTGTATTGGTGCCGTCGATTCCGATGAAGGAGGACAGATTATCGACGGCCGGATCTTGCAGAATGACCTTGGTTAACTGCTGCTGCTGGCTGGACATTTCCGGAAAAGACACCGACTGGGCCGCTTCGGAGACCCCTTGGATGACGCCCGTATCTTGAATGGGGAAGAATCCTTTAGGAATTACGAAGAACAGGAAGATGGTCAAGCCGAGGGTCGCGGACGCGATCAGCAGCGTCGCGAGCTGCCAGCCAAGGACCCACTTCAAGGTCCTGCCATAGAAGGCGATGACCGCATTGAACGCGCGCTCCGAAGCCCCGTAAAAGCGTCCCTGGCTCGCCTCGGACTTGTGCTTCAGCAGTTTGGAGCACATCATCGGAGTCAGGGTGAGCGAAACCACCGCCGAGGCTAGAATCGTTACGCTCAGCGTAACGGCAAATTCGCGAAACAGGCGGCCCACGATATCGCTCATGAATAACAAAGGGATGAGAACCGCAATCAGAGAGACGGTCAACGAGACGATCGTAAAGCCGATTTGCGCGGAGCCTTTGAGCGCGGCTTCCATGGGGGCATCGCCCGCTTCGATGTAACGGCTGATGTTCTCGATCATCACGATCGCATCGTCTACCACGAAGCCGGTTGAAATCGTCAAGGCCATCAAAGTCAGGTTGTTCAAGCTGTAGCCGAGCAGATACATCACTCCGAAGGTGGCGACCAGCGACAGCGGAACGGCGATACCCGGAATGATGGTCGCGGCAATGCTGCGCAGGAAGAGGAACATGACCATCACCACCAGCGCCACCGTAAGCATCAGCTCGAACCGCACGTCGCTTACGGAGGCCCGGATGGTGGTGGTCCTGTCGGTAAGGACGGTGACGCGGATGGATGCGGGCAGTGACGCCGTCAGTTGAGGCAATAGTTTCTTGATCCGATCGACCACCGAAATGATGTTCGCTCCAGGCTGCCGTTGTATGTTCAAGATGACCGAGGGAGTCTGGTTCATCCAGGCGGCCTCCCGGACGTTCTCGGTGTCATCGAGGATTGTGGCAACATCGGTCAATTGGACGGGGTGGCCGTTCTTGTAAGCGATGATGAGCGGAGCGTAGTCGCTGCTGGAGAGCAACTGGTCGTTGGCTCCAATCTGGTAAGCCTGCTGCGCTCCGTCGAAGTTTCCCTTGGCCTGATTGACGTTGGCGGCGACGATGGCGGTGCGCAGATCCTCGAGATTCAAACCGTAAGAGGCCATCGCCGTGGGATTCGCCTGAATCCGGACAGCCGGTTTCTGTCCGCCGCTGATGCTGACCAGGCCGACTCCCGGCAACTGCGACATTTTAGGCGCCAGCCGGGTGTCGGCAAGATCCTCAACCTTCGAGAGCGGAAGGTCCGTCGAAGTCAAAGCGAGCGTCAGGATGGGGGTGTCGGCTGGATTGGTCTTGCTGTAGATGGGAGGGGCCGGCAGGTCCGGCGGAAGGTACGTGCCCGAGGCATTGATGGATTGCTGCACTTCCTGTTCGGCCACATCGATACTCAGACTGAGGTTGAATTGCAGGGTGATCACCGAGCTCCCGTCGGAACTGGTGGAAGTCATCTGCTGGAGTCCGGGCACCTGCCCGAACTGACGTTCGAGCGGCGCAGTCACCGAAGACGCCATCACGTCGGGGCTGGCGCCGGGATAGAACGTGGCGACTTGAATGATGGGATAATCCACTTCCGGCAAGGCCGAAACGGGCAACTGCGTATACCCCACCAGACCCGCCAGCAGGATGCCCACCATCAGCATGGTGGTGGCGACTGGCCGGAGAATGAAGATCCGTGACGGGTTCATCTAGCTCCGCCTACAGGTTTTGCCGCCCCTGGTTGCCGCTGTGGGGCCGTAACATCCTGCTTAGTGGGTAGCTGCGACACATTCCAGCCTCCGCCCAGCGCTTCGATCAGCAGCACGCTGGCCGTCAGGCGTCGGGTCAACAGGGTTACGGCCGTCACGTCGGCGCTGAGCAGGGTTGCCTGTGAGACGATGACGGTGAGATACCCTGCCGTTCCGGATCGGTACTGCGCCGTGGATATGTCGAGAGCACGATTAGCCGCTTGCACGGTTTGCCGGGCTTTGTCCGCCTCCCCCGCCAGAATGCGCAACGCGGCCAGGTTGTCTTCCACCTGCTGCATGGCCGTCAGCACAGTTTCCCGATAGGCGGCCACGGTGGCATCATAGGCGGCCCGCTGTTCCGCCACCACCCCGCGGCGGCGGCCCGCATCGAAAAGCGTTTCCGCCAGTTGCGGGCCGACCGACCAGAAGCGGCTGGGCCAGGTGAACCACTTTGCCAGGCTGGAACTTTCCAGCCCGGCGCTCCCCGTCAAGCTCAGAGTGGGATAAAAGGCCGCGATGGCAATGCCAATCTGCTCGTTGGCCGCGGCCACCTGCCGCTCCGCGCCGGCGATGTCCGGCCTTCGTTCCAGCAGTTCCGACGGCACCCCCAGCGGCACCGGCGGCGGAGGAGTGTGCAATGTGACTGGCGGAATGGTGAGATCCGCGGGCGCCTTGCCGATCAGGATGGCGATGGCGTGTTCAAACGCCGCGCGCTGTACGCCAAGGTCCATCAATTGCTGCTGTACGGCGTATAGTTGCGACTCTGCCTGGGCAATGTCGAGGTCCGACGCTATGCCGGCCGTGAACCGGTCGCGAGTCAGCTTGAGATACTCCTCATAGGATGCCGCCGTGCGAGTGAGTAACTCCGCTTCGCCGTCATTGCCGTGAAGGCCGAAGTAGTCTTGCGCCAGTTCGGCCTGGTAGAGTAACTTGGCATTTCCTACGTAGGCCGCCAAAGACTGGGCAGTGGCGGCGCTGGCCGTCATGCCACGGCGGATGTTTCCCCATAGATCGGGCTCCCACGCAACGTTGAATGGCAGATTGAAACTTTTTCGGCTGGCCGATGCTCCCGAAGCGCTTCCGGCGGCAGAGCCGCCTCCCCCGAAGGTGGCCGCCGGAGTAGCAGTCACCGTCGGGGACAACGCGGCGCGGGCCACGCTTACCGCAGCCCTGGCCTGCTGGTACTGCGCCTCCGCCTGCAGTACATTCTGGTTGGAAACGCTCACCTGCTCTTCCAGCGCATTCAGGGCCGCATCGTCGTACAGTTCCCACCAGCGGCCTTTCGAGTACGCGTCGCCAGGCTGCGATTGCTTCCAGCCGGCCGCTTCCGCTTCCTTGAAGTTCACGGGCGGCTGCTCCTTGAACGCCGGCGGTGCGGCGGCCGAGGGCTTTTTGTATTGGGGACCCACCATGCATCCGGCCGAAGCCAGCAGCAAAGTGAACAACGCCGTCGCCGGGAAGTTCGGAGGCGGGTTCATCTAAGTTCCTTTTCGGGCCTTGCCGGCCTTCTTAGCGGAGGCGCTCCCTGAAGTGCCGGCCGAGGGGATTGCGGACGCGCCGGCCGGGGTGGTCGCGGCGGGGATCTGGGCGGTGACCTTGGTCCCTTCCTGCAGTTTGTCGACGCCGGTCATCACCACGATTTCTCCCGGGGTCAGCCCAGCCGTGACTTCAGAGTCATCGCCTTCGGCAGTACCAATGGTGATGGGACGCACGGTCACCGTTGAATCCGCCTTGACCACGTATACATAGGTCGCTTGCGAGTTGCGTTGCACCGCGGCGGTCGGCACCAGGGTTACTCCGTGCTTTTCCTGTACCAGCAATTTCGCGTTTACGAATTGGTTGGGAAACAGCGTACCTTTCGCGTTGTCGAATGTCGCTCTCAGCTTGAGCGTGCCGGTGGTCGGATCGATCTGATTATCGAGCGTTGTCAACGACCCTTGCGCCAGCTTCGTCTTGGCGTCGCGGCTGTAGGCATCCACCTCCAGTTTCTGCCCGGCGGCCATCTTCTTGAGCACCACTTGAAGCTGATCTTCGGAGATGGTAAAGATGGCGCTGATCGGATCCATCTGAGTGATGACCAGCAATCCGGTGGTGTCGGCAGCTTGAACGATATTTCCCGGGTCAACCAGCCGCAACCCGATGCGCCCAGTCACCGGAGCCGCGATCTTGCAGTAAGCCAGGTTGACCTTGGCGCTCTCAATTTGACCCTCATCGAGTTTCACCACTCCCTCGTCCTGATGCACGGTTGCCTGTTGGGTGGCCAGTTGTTGCTCCGGAATGGCTTTCTGCGGAACCAACTGTTGATAGCGGACCAGGTCAATCCGCGCGTTCTCCAGGGTGGCCTGGTCCCTCATCAGTTGTCCTTCGGCCTGGGTCAATGCCGCCTGATAGGGCCCGTCGTCAATCTCCACTAACAGATCGCCCTTGTGAACGGTGTCGCCTTCACGATAGCGAACGGTCATTAGCTGCCCGTCGACGCGGCTTTTCACCGTAACCGTAGCGAGGGGCGTGACGGCGCCAAGCCCCGAATAATATACGCCGATGTCCCCCTTGCGGGATGCCGCCGCGACCACGGGTATGGGCGGCGGACCTTTTGCGGCGGCGGCCTTAGCCGCGGCAGCGGCTTTCGCAGCGGCGACTCTCGACCACAGAACATACCCGCCCAAACCCAGCACGAGAAGAACGGCCAGCCAGAGCCACAGCCGGCGCCGGCGGGTAGGCTTGATCTTCGCGGATTGGACACTCACCGCCGGGGCTAAGGCGACAGGCGCGGGCGCGGATGGAACGGACATCGGCTCATGAGTTTCGAGAGGCTGTTCGGCTGGCGTCCTTGAGGTATCGAGCATATGGTTCCTGGCCGAAGTCGAGCGACCGCCTGCCCCTCAAAGCCAAAGGCCGATGACGGGCATGATGTGAAGACCGCTTTGCGTAGTAGAGCACGGGACGGACCAAGTGCACCCGGATGGCACTGCCGCAGTCACACAACGCGTATGCACCTGAAAAGAGTGCAGAAACTGCACATGGAAGTGCGGGATTTGCTGTTCGCCGCAACTCGTCTCGACACCCTGGTGGGGTACGGACAGTCTATACCGGGACCGGGCGCCGGCATGAATGCCGATGCGGCACGCACGAGGGCGTGCGCCACGTCAGAGGTGTACGCCGCCGACCAGCAGAGAGTCACCCTCCCAGATACTCGACGTGAGCGTACGTACCTAACCGCGGATTGTATGCGAGGTA
>JBEKYE010000232.1:0-7945 GCA_049511275.1 Bryobacteraceae bacterium | reverse complement strand
CGGGGCGGTGCGCTTCGGGGTCGCTTTCACCTTCGCACGTTTGGGGATCTTGTGGGACGCCTGAAACTTGCTTTGGTTCCTGGTATTGATCTTGGTCTTCTGGAACTTGGCGGCTTTGGGGTGCTTGGGTGTCGCGGCCTGGGCCATCCCGAGCGACCCGGTCACCGCCAGCGCCAGAGCCATCACCAAAGTGCGCATCTTCATGTCGTTTATCTTAGTCCGTTCCGTGGCTGAACCACAACCACCACTTTAGGAAGCTAACTACGGTTAATAGGATACAGAACCAACTGGCGGCTCGCCACAGCCCTTCGCCGGCCGAGCCCTGCCGGCCGGGCGTCTCGGCGATGTAGCCGACGCAAAAGCCCGCCACCAGGCCACCCATGTGAGCGGCGTTATCGATATGGAACCCCGGAATGAGCCCGAACAACAGAATGTAGACCGCCCAGCGGACATACATGCCGCGGATCGCGTTGCCCATGGGATTGCGGTGCCGCACGCCCAGCGCGATCATGGCTCCGATCAGGCCGCAAAGTCCGGCCGAAGCGCCGATCGACGGGGCCGGGCTCCACCAGGCGCTGACCAGATAGCCAAAGCAATTCCCGATAAAGTAGATCACCCACATACGGCTGGGGCCATAGATCTCTTCCGCCTGTGCGCCCAGATCGAACAGCACCCAGGAATTCATGAGGATATGGAACAAGCCTCCGTGCAGGAACCCGGCCGTGACCAGGCGCCACCACTGGCCCTGCAGGAAGTGCAGCCCCACCTTGGCGCCAAAAATAATGAGCGTTTCGGAATCCAGGTCCATGCCGTTGCCGCGGCCGGCTTTCATGCTGAAGATCACAGTGGCCACATAGAGCCCCGCGTTGATCAACAGGATAAGCATGGTATTGAATCGCGCGCGGGGGATAAAGCCGCCGATTACCGAGCCGGCGTGGCGGACATCGGCCGCGCGCGGCCCCACCTCCTCATGGCAGTACGGGCAAATGCGGTCGTTAATGGTGATGAATGCCCGGCAGTGCGGGCACATGCGGCGTGAATCCATCTGCATTCATCATACAACCTCGGCGTTTTCGGCCCGGAACTTTAGAGATCCGCTGCCGATTTACCCAGGACAAGCCAAGGTGCGAGAAATTATTTCGCGGGCCCAGATTGTGCGGTGGACGGAAGCACGATGATTTCGCCAACGTTGGTATGCGTCACAACTCGTCGCCCGTTGCTCGTCACCATTACCTGCGGCGGGGGGCCCCCCGGACCTACTGTGGCAGTCGGGTCTACGACCGCGGCCCGCACTTCGTTGCCGTTATCGACAACCACGATGCGCAGCGTGAGCACCGGCGAGCCGGGACTCGAGAGCGTCATCATGCCCGAACAGTCGGGGTTGATCGTGTAGTTCCCCGTGCCTTTGCGATCGGGCGCCGCGAAACCGGTAACCGATCCGTGGATGTTGTCCGTCTGCGTCAAATTGCCATTGCCGTCGAAGTGGGTCATGGCAACTCCGACGACCGCCTCAACGGGTGCGCCTGGGTTTGCAGTCGGCCTTGTCCCCGTCAAGATGAATCCATAATCTCCCTCGAGTGTGGTGTTCGAACAAGTTGTCTGAAAAACGCTATCTTGTGCCCAAACGGCAGTTGCCGCCAAAAGCAGTATCGTAATCCTGGTCTTCATTGTTACCCTCCTGCGAAGATGATGACCTGTTTCGCCGATTACGCCAATAGAGCCGGTCCGTAGAAATCCTGGAGGTATTCTGTAGCACTATGTAGTTGATCCAGAGGTGTTTGAGGTGCTCGCGTATAGTAGAATTGGCCTGTTGTGGTTCTGAAGTTCGGCGCCTACGAGCTCGATCCGGCCGCCTACGAGCTGCGCCGGCGCGGCCGACCGATCCGGTTGGAGCGGCTGCCCATGGAATTGTTGTTGCTACTGGTGGAGCGGCGGGGCGATCTGGTCGCGCGCGAGGAGATCGCTGCGCGGCTCTGGGACAAGAACGTTTTCCACGACATCGATAACGGGGTGCACACTGCGATTCGAAAGGTTCGCCAGGCCCTCAATGACTCCTCCGCGAGGCCGGTGTTTGTGCAGACCGTTTCGGGCAAGGGCTATCGCTTCGTGGCTCCCGTCACGATCGCGGACGGGCGCTCGCCCGCCCCAGCGAACCAGTGCGTTGCTGTTGCAGTCCTGCCGTTCGACAATCTGACCGGCGACCCGGATCAGGAGTATTTGAGTGATGGTCTGACCGAGGAGACGATTGCCGCGTTGGGCAATCTGATGCCCGAGAGGCTGACGGTCATCGCCCGGACTTCCGTGATGCGATATAAACGCACCAAGAAAACGGTGCGGCAGATCGCTAGGGAACTCGGGGCCAATTATCTTCTGGAAAGCGCCGTCCGGCGCGACGGACAGGCGGTTCGCGTCACGGCAAGATTGATTCGCGGACGCGATCAAGCGCAAGTGTGGAGCGGGAAGTACGATCGGGACGGGCGATCTGTTCTGCAACTTCAGGAAGAGCTTGGAAGGGCCATTGCGCAACACGTGCAGACTGGTTTCACGCCGGAGCCTGTGATCGCTCGCCCAGGCCTAAGGACCGCCGATCCCGACGCCTACGACCTGTATCTGCGCGGAAAGCACTACTGGAACCAGATCCGCTCAACGGCCCTTCGCCGCGCCATCGAGTGTTTCGAAGCCGCGGTATCGAAAGATCCCGGCTTTGCGCTCGCCTGGTCGGGGCTGGCCGATACGTATTCGGTGCTCCCGGTCACGAGCGATGCTGATCCGGCGGAACTTTGGCCAAAGGCACGGCACGCGGCCGATGAAGCCGTCCGCCTGCAAGGTGGGTTAGCCGAATCCTGCACGTCCTCGGGTGCGGTCAGCTTTTGGCTGGACTGGGATTGGCGCCGCGCCGAGCGGGATTTGAGGCGCGCGGTCACGCTGAATCCGAGCTATGCCTCGGCACACCGTTATCTGGCACATGTCCTATCCAACCTCGGACACCACATCGAAGCTCTCGCGATCATGGGGAATGCACGCAGGCTTGATCCCGTGTCACCGGCCTTGTATGCGGTCTCGGGGCAATTGCTTTTCCAGGCCAGGCGGTTCGAGCACGCAGAGACCCAGGCGCGGCACGCTCTCGCACTCCACTCCGATTTCTGGCTAGGGCATCTCGTTCTGGGGAAAGTATACGAGCGGACACATCGAGCCGCGGCAGCCCTTACCGAATTCGATACGGCTTTTCAGCTCTCGGAAGGTAACACCGAGGCGTTGTCGCTCAAAGGTTACACAATGTCGGTAATGGGCCGGCGTAGGGAAGCGGGGCAGGTCCTGCGGACATTGCTCGAAACTGCCAGAACCCGATTTGTGCCGCCCTATAATGTGGCGCTGCTCTACGCCGGCATGGGTGATTCAGACGCCGCTTACGAATGGCTCGAAAAGGGGCGGCTGAGCCGCGATGTCCATATGGTGTTTCTCACGGTCGAGCCCAAGTGGGACCCGCTTCGCGGCCAGCCTTCATTCCAATCGCTGTTACAGCGCTGCGGCCTTCCGCTACTGGAGGCCAGCGATGCTTCCCGGTTACCGGCTGGGAGCAGCCGCATTTCGCACGCGGCTCGACACTGACCTGTTTTCTGGCGAGCACCGGCCGTCCTGTCTTCTGAGTTCTGCCTGCTCTTCTCACTTTGCTACAATCGAAGGTCCCGCCCATGGTGAAGACCGAGCGCGAGCATCGCGAAGATATCGTCCGGATCGGCCAACTGGTGTTCCAGAAAGGCTGGGTAGCCGCCAACGACGGCAATATCACCGTCCGCATGGATGCCGAACGGATTCTGGCCACTCCCACAGGTGTGTGCAAAGGGATGATGCACGTCGACGATCTGATCATCGTGGACATGAAGGGCAATAAGATTTCCGGCCGCGCCGAACGCACCAGCGAAATCGCCATGCACCTCACGGTGTACGAAATGCGCCCCGATATCAAAGCCGTGGTGCATGCGCATCCGCCGGTGGCTACCGGCTTCGCCACGGCCGGCAAGTCGCTCAACCTGGCGCTGCTGCCGGAAGTGGTGATCTCGCTCGGCTGCGTGCCGCTGGCCGCCTACGGACTGCCCGGAACGGCGGCGCTCACCGAGCCGATGTTGCCGCTGATCCCGAAATACGATGCGCTGTTGATGGCCAACCATGGAGCGGTGTGCTACGGCGAGGACGTGTATAAGGCCTACTTCCGCATGGAGACCATGGAGCATTTCGCGCGCATCCAACTGGTGGCGGAACTGCTGGGCGGGCCGCAGGTGCTGCCGCGGACCGAAGTGGACAAATTGTTGGATTCGCGCACACGCTACGGCGTGAAGGCGAAGTCGGCCGGCGAGCCGGGGTGCCCGGTAGCCGCCGAGGATACGGGCGGAGAAGACCGGTTTTACGTGACGCGCTCGGAGTTGATCGGCCTGGTGGATGAAGCGCTCAAAGCGCGCGGTGTGGCATAAACAAGAGTTGGGAGACCAGAGATGGGTGAAGCGTTAGGAATGATCGAAACACGCGGGCTGGTGGCCATGATCGAAGCCGCCGACGCGATGGTCAAAGCCGCCAAGGTGAACCTGGTGGGCTGGGAAAAAATTGGATCCGGCTACGTGACGGCCATGGTGCGCGGCGATGTGGCGGCGGTTCGCGCCGCTACCGATGCCGGCGCCGCCGCGGCGCGCCGCGTGGGCGAGTTGATTGCCGTTCACGTGATTCCGCGGCCGCACCAGAGCCTGGAAGACATCCTGCCGATCGGCAAGTCGCAGGCGCAGAGCGCCGGGAAGTAACCGGTACCGCCATGATTCTGGCCCGCGTGGTGGGCACCGTGGTTGCCACACGGAAGGACCCGCGCCTGGAAGGCAAGAAGATCCTTGTCGTCAAACCGGTCGCTCCGGACGGCAAGGATGAATCCGGCTACGTGGTCTCTGTGGACACGGTGGGCGCAGGGACGGGTGAGCGCGTGATTGTGGTCGCCGGCAGTTCCGCCCGCATGGCGGAAGGCTGCAAAGACAAACCAGTGGATAGCGCGATCGTCGGAATTGTCGACGAAGTCAGTCTGGATTAGACGATGTATCTGGGCCGCGTGGTGGGTTGCGTGTGGTCGACCGTCAAGGACCCCAACCTCGTCGGACAGCGGCTGCTGCTGATCCAGCCCATGACTCCCGATTGGCGCGACAACGGCAAGCAGCTTATCTGCCTGGACGCGACCGGGGCCGGCGCCGGCGAAGCCGTCTACTGGGTACGAGGCAGAGAAGCCAGTTTCCCGTTCTTACCCGCCGAAGTGCCGGCCGATACCACAGTCGTGGGGATTGTCGATTCCATCCACCTGGCCAAGGCCGCCACAGCCGTCGAAGCCGCGCCCGCCAAACCGGCGCCCGCCAAAGCACTGCCGGCCGCATCGCTGCGCCCGGGCCGCGCCAGTGCCGCGCGGAAAGGCCGCTGATGCTGATTGCCCGCGTGGTCGGCGAACTCGTAGCGACTCAGAAGCACCCGAGCCACGAGGGCCGCAAGCTGTTGCTGGTGCAGCCGCTGAATCTGAATGGAAGCGATCGCGGCGACCCGCTGGTGGCGCTCGATGCGGTGGATGCCGGCGTCGGCGACCGCGTGCTGGTGGCCACCGAGGGATTCAGCGCCATGACCGCCGTGGGCCGTCCTCAATCACCGATTGACATGGCGGTGATCGGCTTTATCGACCATGTAGACCTCTTGCCCGGCGTTGAGTGACCGCCCGCCGGTCCGCCAGATCAGGATCCCCGCCAGAATCAATCCCAACCCGCCCTTCACCACTTCCGTCAGACTGTAGGCATAGTGCAGCACCTCCAACTGCGCTTGTTGCCGGACGGAGATCTGCGACAGGAAATCCATGGCGCGCCCGCGGCTGAGGATTTCCGGGATGAGGACCAGCCGCTGGCCGAACGCAATCAGCGCCATCAGTAAGGCCAGTGCCAGGGAGGGCTTGCCCTGATTGGTGCCGAACAGCAGGAAGAAGAAGAAGAAAGAGCCTACAAAGAGCTGGACGGTGCCCCAGGTTTCCAGGTTGTTGCGGGTCTGCTCAGCCGCCAGGTAACGCAAGAGCGGCAGGGTCTGGTTGGCGCCCAGGCTCTTGAGTTGAAAGGCGGCCGCGAGATCGGGGTGGGCTGCCAGGCGGTCGGCCGAGCGAAGGTCCTGCGTGGCCACCCAAGCCATCAAAACACCGGCGCCCATCCACAAGCCGAGGAGCAGGCACGCCATTCTGCGGGATGACATGAATCTCCAATTCTAGCAGGCTCGCCCGCGCATGGGTTCGCTCCGGCGCGCGGAGGCGCTAAAGTTTTCGGCGGGTCAGCCGATCACTGGTCAGAGTGACCGGAATGCCCGTATTAGAAACCCAAAACTTCGGACCTATTGCCTTCGAGCAGGAGTCGGTTCTCGAATTCCCCCGGGGTCTGCCCGGGTTTGAAGAGTGCCGGCGGTTTGTCTTAGTACAGATTCCGCAGACCACACCCCTGGTGTTCCTGCAGAGCCTGGAGCAAGCCTCGCTGTGCTTCACCACCATGCCGGCGCAGTCGGTGGATCCGGACTATCATTTGCGGGTGATTCCGGAGGATCTGGCGCTGGTGGACTTGCCGGCGGAACGCCAGCCGCGCATCGGCCCCGACGTGCTGTGCCTGGCGGTGCTGGCTGTCCGGGAAAGCGGGCCCACAGCCAATCTGCTGGCGCCGCTGGTGGTCAACCTGGCCAACCGCAAAGGGGTGCAGGCAGTGGCTCCGGAATCGGACTATTCGCACCGCCATGCGCTATTGCCGGAAGAGGCCACGGTATGCTCATGATGTCGCGCCGCCAGGGTGAAACCATCCGCATTGGCGACGACATCGAAATCGTGATTGCCGGCATCAACGGCTCGCGCGTCAAAGTGGGAATCCGCGCGCCGCGTGAAATGCCGGTGGTGATGCGCGAAATCAAACTGGTGAAGGAAGAAAACCTGGCGGCGGCCCAAGCTCCGCAGGTGGCGGCCTGGTCCTCGTTGATGGAGCATTTTCAGAGGACCGCCGCGGGAGCGCGCGCCCACGCCGGCCGGCCCGCGCCACGCCGGTGATGAGCTCCCGGCCGTTGCCGGCTCAAGCCGGCCGAATGCCGCCTGCGGCAACCCTGCGGCCGCCGCGCCGGGCCGCGCGCGCGGAAACTTCCGAGCCTTTGCCGGTGATGCGGCCCCGGCTGCCCTCCGCCGCGGAAATCCTGCCGTATCTCGAAGCCATCGACGAGGCGCGCTGGTATTCCAACTATGGGCCGCTGGTCACGCGCCTCGAGCAACAACTGGCCAGGCGTCTCGGCATGACGGCAGGCGGGGTGGTTACGACGGCGAATGCCACGGCGGGCCTCACCGCCGCTCTGCTGGCGCGTCGCGCGCCCGCCGGCTCCTTCTGCCTGATGCCCTCGTGGACCTTCGCCGCCACCGCTCACGCCGCGCGTGCCGCCGGGTTGATTCCCTGGTTCCACGATGTCCTCCGAAGCACCTGGGCGCTCGACCCGGGCGCCGTGCGCGAGACACTGAAGCCCCTCGCGGGCAAAGTGGGAGCAGTGATCGCGGTTTCGCCGTTCGGCGCGCCGCTCGGGATCGCGCCGTGGCGGGACCTGGAAGAACAGACCGGCATCCCCGTGGTGGTGGACGCTGCGGCCGGCTTCGATAGCGCCGTTGCCGGCCCCATTCCCCAGGTGGTGAGTTTGCACGCCACCAAGATTCTGGGGGCCGGCGAAGGCGGGTTCGTAGCCACCACCGATCCGGAGCTGCGGTTGCGCCTGGTGGCCTGCTGCAATTTCGGGTTCCTCGACGCGCGCAGCGCCATGCTGCCGGCGCTAAACGCCAAGATGAGCGAATACCACGCCGCCGTGGCATTGGCTGCGCTGGACGCCTGGCCGGCCACGCGGGCGCTGCATATACGGATTGCCGGCTGGTACCAGAATG
>JBEKYE010000231.1:0-7977 GCA_049511275.1 Bryobacteraceae bacterium | reverse complement strand
CAGGAAGTCGGCGATGTCGGCGAGCGGAGAACCGGCAATCGCAAACTCCCAATCGACTACGGCGACCACCACCCATCGTCCCGCGACCTGGCGCGCGATCAGGTTGCGGCGGCTGAAATCGCCGTGGACCAGGCGGGGATCGGAGTCGAGCGCGGCCAGACGCGGGCCCCATCGCCAGATCAGCTTGTGAATTCGATCACGCAACTCCGCCGGAACGCGCCGCTCGAGATTGGGCGCGGCAAGACACAAATCGACGAAGCGGGGCATGGGATCGGGGCCTTCGAGGAGCGGCGCGGTCACCGCCGGTCCGGGGCCGAGCCACCCGGCTTTCGAGAAGCCGAAGCGCCCGATGGCGGCCAGCGTTTCGCCGGCCGAAACAGCGGTCTGAGCGAAGGCTTCCAGGTCCCGACGCCGCTTCAGATCGAGCGGGCTGACGCCTTCCACGAATTGCAGCAGGGCGAAAGGCGGCAGTCCCTCCCAGCCGCGCGGAGAGGCGTGGATCACTTCGGGCACGGGAACCGTGGGGCGCACCAGGCGCATCAGGTCCACTTCTTTCTGGCACAGCGACGGATCGTGCTGGTAGATGCGCAGGACCACCGGGGAGCGCGGCGAATCGAGTTTCAGCAGTAGATTGGCGTTGCGCAGGCCATTTGCGAGCGGCCGGCATTCCAGCACGCGCTGCCGCGGAAAGGCCGTGCGGGCCATGCGCTCGACCACTGACAGGGGCCAATCGAGGCGGGGCTTGGACCGTACCCACCGTGCTTCTGCGGGAGCGCCTGGAAGCATGAGATTTATCATCGCACCGAATCTGCGCCGGGGGCGTCCCAGAGAAGGAACAGGTGGCGGCTGCTACGCGGCGCTTTGAGATCGCACCACCGAGACCTTCACCCGATAGCCAAGCGAGCCAAGGATGCGGATCAGTAGATCGGTGGATACGTGGTCGAGGTCGTCGTTCAAGATGGCGGTCACTCTGGATCGCGCGGTGCCCGCCCGCTTTGCAATCTCCGCGTGTGTGAGTCTTCCCTTGCGCACCGCCTCTTTCAGGCGCTTGAGTAACACGTACTGAACCTGCCACTCCTTGGCCTCCAGCGCGGAGAGTCCCAAGGCCGCAGCCAATTCTTCTGGTGTCGAGGCGACGATCGATTTGAGTCTAGGCATCGAGAAGTTCCTTTAAGCGTTTTCTGGCAAGCTCGATTTCGAGAGGTGGCGTCCGCTGCGTCTTCTTCACGAAAGCGTGAAACACGAGGACGCCCCGCGACGGCGCAGTGCAGTAGAGCACGCGAAAGATGCTGTCTGCGCCCTTTACGCGGAGTTCCGATACACCCGCAGCCACGGTTGGCATCGGTCGAGCGCGCGGCATTGCAATTCTCTCGCGCATCTGCAGCCGGAAAAGAGATCTACCCAAGCAGAATCGAGCTTCTTTCGGAAACCGGCGAATCGCATCGCGTGCCTTTGGGTGAATGATAACCGGCTGCACGAGACTATTGTATCAAATTTGAGACATAGCGGCGGGTGGCGCCACAGGCCGCGAACAGCCGGACGGGGCGACCTTGGCCGCCGGCACGAGTGCCGCTCGGGAACTGAGATCGCCTACGCATCAGTCTGTAGGAATTGCAATACAGGGAAGTGCACACGAAAAAGTCGCCGGGTGTGAGACCTGGAGGCAGTCAACCGTTAGAATTTCGTAGAGAAGTCTAGTCGCCGAACGATCCCACTTCTTCGCGTTCTTCGACCCGCTTGGGCGCCGGTTGGATAGTGGCCAGCGGAGCGGCCGGCGCAATCGAGCCGATCTGCACCAGCTCCGGACCGGGCTGCTCCTTGAGCACGTGCTCGCGGTAGAGCTTCATCATGCGCTGGTTTTCCTGCTGCTCTTTGAGCTTGGCGTCGCGCGCGCGAGTCTTTTCTTCACCGGCATTCTTAGCGATGCCCAGGCGGTCGAGATCGTGCTGGATTTCGTTGGTGACGATCTCTTCGCGCAGCACCAGGGAGTGCTCGTTGCTCTTCAACTGGACGGACTTGCCGCCGGCAAAAATTTCGTGACGGCCGTTCTCCTCATACCATTTGGTGAGGGTCGCGGTCATGTGCATCTTCTCGATGATGTTGCGCCAGCCGACGCCGGTATTGTAAGCGCAGAAGGAGATTTCGCCTTCCTGGGTGGCGTAGGGGATGATGCACTGTTCGGTGCGGCGGAAATCGTAATTGAAGAGATCCTGGAACCACATGCCGGCGATGAAAAGGAAGTTCCAGCGGTCGCGGCGGCGCTTCTCGATATCGTCGAAAGTCCGGTCTTTGCCGACCTTGCCGTAGTTCTTGCCGGTGGCGCCGAAGGTCTTGTCTAGCTTCTTCATGAGATCGCTTAACTTAAAGTGCGTAGGTGCTTGAAAAGGATCGTAGTTACGAGTCGCGGCGAGAGCCATGCCGATGATCGAAAGCCACTTGCCGCGGGCTGCGTCGTTGACGCGGGCAACGTCTTTGGCGAGCTGATCGGCGTTCCAGAAAGACGTGACGGGGCGGGCTTCCCTGGTTTCTTTATCGACCATCACGGCCATGCCGACGCCGCAATTGGGGTGGCAGCCGCAGCTCAACTGGCCCCACTCATGTTGGGGGCCGTGAACCAGGTCGCTCCAGTCCGAGAAGGTGGACATGAAGGAAATGGGGAACCAGTCGCGCGCCGGTTCGCCGAGGCCGGTCTGGTTCTTCACATCGTGCGCCAGGTGGGAGAGGGTGTAGCGCTGGGCGGCACGGCGCTCGTCGGTGACGGCTTCATCGCGGCCGGTGAAGGAAACCGGCTGATAGGAGAGGAACGGAATCTTCCTGGGGTTATCCAGGGCGAACTGGATGATGCGGCCCACCTGCTCGTTATTGATGCCGTTGATGATGGTGATAACGGGGATGATGTCGACGCCGTTCGCATACAGGTTTTCGATGGCGCGCAGCTTGACGTCGAACAGGTTGCCGACCTTGCGGTGGGAGTTGGCGGCGTTGCCGATGCCGTCGAACTGCAGGTAGGCATAGCGCAGGCCGGCTTCGGCGGCCTTTTTGCAGAATTCGGGGTCCTTGGCGAACTCGATGCCGTTGGTGGCGGCCTGCACCGAGGTGTAGCCGACTTCACGCGCGTAGCGCACGGCATCCAGGAAATATGGCGAGATGGTGGGCTCACCGCCGGAGAACTGCACCGACATCTGGCGCTTGGGCTTGATGGTGACGGCGTTATCGAGCAGCGTTTTGATGTCTTCCCAGGTCAATTCGTGGACGAAGCCGACCTGGTTGGCGTCCATGAAGCAGGGGTCGCACATCATGTTGCAGCGGTTGGTGAGGTCCACCGTAAGGACCGAACCGCGGCCGTGGGTGATGGTGCTCGAGCCGTGTTTATGCAGCTTGGCATCGTTGTGGGCGCGGATATCGCGGCCGGGAAAGACGTCTTCGAGGTGCTTGAAGAAGGCGGTATCGATGGCCATGACGTCTTCGAAGTGGCCGTGGATCGGGCAATCCTTGACCATTAGGATTCTGCCATCGCGCTCGATCACCTGCGCTTTGATTTCGCCGGGCTTGTCGGTGTAGAGGACTTCGAGCGGCGTCTTGCCGTCGAGAATCTGCTGGCGGATTTCGGGGATGCAGCGCGGGCAGAGAGAATCGGTAGTGCGCGGCCAGCCCAGCGGAGGTTTGGCCTTCTCCCAGGACTTGAGCAGGGGTTTATCGGACCAGTTCGGAATGAAGCCGGGGTTGCGGCCGATGGAATTGAACTTGTCGAAGACTACCCAAGCGGCACCGGCGGCGAATGTCAGAGCTTTCTCCGCGTACTTAATAGGCTTGTGCATCTGGTTGAACCCTCCCTGAACTTACCCGGAAATCGAAATAAAACGCGCGCCCATCCGACAGCCGAAAGAAGAGGCGCTTCCCCAAAGTATAGGGAAAGACGGCGCCGGAGGGTTACGGATTGCCATTAAAACGTTGAAATTATTGGTTGTACGGCATCGGGCGGGGTTGAACGGGGCAATTGCGGGGTCGAGTGAATAACCTCTGTAGGCAGTTGAAAGCGAACGGTTTATGTGAGGGAACGGCGGTGGTGGGTTATGATGTGAAGATGCCGAGCAATCTTCCACCGGCCGCGGGCGGCGCGGCCCAGGCCATCATAGACCTGGAACGGGACCACCTGTTGCAGAATTATGCGCGGTATCCGCTGGCGCTCGGGCGCGGCAAGGGCAGCTACGTCTATGACCTGGAAGGGCGCCGCTACCTGGATTTCATCACCGGGATCGGAGTAAATGCGCTGGGGCACGCGCATCCGCGGATCGTGAAGGTGATTCGCGAACAGGCGGGGCTGCTGCTGCACACGTCGAACCTGTACTATCACGCGTACCAGGGGCCGCTCGCGAAACGGCTGGCGGCGATGAGCGGCCTCGAGCGCGTGTTCTTCGCCAATTCGGGAACGGAATCGGTGGAGGGCGCGCTGAAGATGGCGCACTCTCACGGGCGCGCGATTTCCCCGGAGAAGTTCGAAATCATCTCTCTCGAAAACTCGTTTCACGGGAGGTCGCTGGGGGCTCTGTCGGTGACCGGGCAGGCGAAATACCGGCAGGATTTCGAGCCGCTGGTGCCGGGAGTCAGGTTCGTCCCGATCAACGACCTGGCGGCGCTGGAGGCGGCCTTCAGCGAACGGACGGCGGCCATCATCCTGGAGATGATTCAGGGAGAAGGCGGGATCTACCCGCTGACGCACGAGTACGCGGCCAAGGCGCGCGACCTGGCGGACCGGCACAACGCGCTGCTGATTGCCGATGAAACGCAGTGCGGGTTGGGGCGGCCAGGAACTTATTTCGCTTACCAGCGCTCGACGCCGGTGGTGCTGCCCGACGTGGTGGTGGCGGCCAAGCCGGTGGCCTGCGGAATTCCGCTGGGTTTCATTCTGGCGAATGCCAGGGCGGCCGCGGCCATCAAGCCGGGCATGCACGGGTCCACGTTCGGCGGCGGACCGCTGGCATGCCGCGTGGGCCTGGAGTTTCTGGATATCCTGGACGGCCTGCTGCCACACATACAGGAAGTGGGCGGATACTTTCACGTGAAGCTCAACGATCTGGCGCGCAAGCACGGCTTCGTCAAAGACGTGCGCGGGTTCGGGTTGATGCTGGGAATGGAGCTGGCCGTGCCGGGCAAGCAGGCGGTTCTGGACGCCATGGCGGAAGGCCTGCTGATCAACTGCACACACGACAAGGTGCTGCGGTTTCTGCCTCCGTATAACGTGTCGGAGAAGGAGATCGATCAGGCGGTCAAGGTGCTGGGCAAGGTATTCGGGAAGGTGAAGAGCTGATGGCCACCGTCCTGCTGCTGCTTTGCTCGAACGTCTTCATGACCTTCGCCTGGTACGGGCACCTGAAATACGGTCACGCCTGGCCGCTCTGGAAAGCCATCCTGGTCTCATGGGCCATTGCGCTGTTCGAATACTGCCTGGCGGTGCCGGCAAATCGCCTCGGCTACGGCCATTTCTCGGGATTCCAGCTCAAGATCGTTCAAGAGGTTGTTACGATCGTCGTGTTCGTTATATTTGCCTTCACGTACCTGAAGGAAAGACTGGCGTGGAATTATCTGGTGGCGCTCGCCTGTCTTGCAGCGGCCGCGTTCTTCGCGTTTGCTTTTAAAGCGCCCCGAGCGGCCGCCTGAACGGCCGTACCGGCCGTCAGAGACTGTATATGCAAAACCCATATACACAGTAAAATATCCGCCCGGGGTGGCGGAAGCCGTCGGCTTGTCCCAGCCGCCCTGATCATTCACTTCTTCCCGAATTCCAAGTGTAGGCGGAAGCTGCCGATCCAAACGGGGCCGCGGTCGCGGTTGTAGGCGGGATTATTAGCGTGGTCGAGCCCGATGGTGGCGAAAAGCTGAGGGATCACGCGCGCGGAGTAGTAGCTTTCCCAAACGGTTTCGGGGCCATAGCGAAGTGCGCCGTCACCGATTAAGAAGTCATAGCCGCCGAGCGCGAGGTATTGGGCATGCACTGCGGAGAGCCCGCTGATGGTGAGTTCGGTGGCCAGGGTATCTTCGGGGCGATGCCAGCGGGAGCCTTTGAGCGAAACCCCCAAAGTGGCGAGGCGGTCGATGGCGGTGAAGGCGAAGCTCTCGGTCTTGCCGTCGTTCCAGCCGAGGCGGCCGAAGATGCCGAAGTCCTTGGCCAGTTCCTGATCGGCGCTGATGCCGAACCCGTACTTGAGAGTGCCGGGCTTGCGGTAGGCCGTGATGTCGGGCTGCGTGCCGGTCAGTTGGGAGCGGCGAATGGCGTCGGCATAAGTGCCGCCATCGAAGTGATTGAAGTAAGAAAGCAGGCGGACGGCGCCTTCGTGTTCGCGGAACTTGCCGCGGAGTTCGCCTTCGAACATGTCGGCGCGATCGCGAAAGAGCTGGCGGTCGAAGCGCAGGCCGTTGGCGACGCGCGGCATGGCGGCGCTCGCATAGCGGGCGGACCAGTTGCGGGCGTGGAACTCGTGGACCCAGCCCCAGGTGTAGCCGTGGGTATCGGCGGCATAATCCCATGCGCCGTTGTACATCACGGCCCAGCCCATGAACTGCGTGCGAGGGTCGTGGGAGTAGTGGTTGTCGTCGAAGAAATCGGTGACGGAGAAGCGGCCGGCGGTGATGGAGTAGCGCGTCATGGGACGGCTGCCGCCCAGTTGGTTCTCATCGCTTTCGGTGGTTTCGCGCTCGCTGCCGAAACCGAAATCCTGCGTGACGTGGAGCCGCGCGATGTAAGGCTTGGGAGTGGCCGTGGCGACGCGCGGCATTTCTCCGTTGGGGAAATTGGCCAGGCCGTTGGTGGCGCTGAAGCCGCGGCCACCGGCGATTTCGGGGTCGAAATAGAAAAGGGTGTCGGGGGCCAGGCGCAGGCCAAAGAAGAGCGTGGAGGTGAGGGAGGCTTCGGCTTCGGGGTGGCCTTGCAGACTGAACTGGCCGGAATAGGGGGACGGGAAACTGCCGTGATACTGGCCGACGGAAGTGGCCTGGAAGAAGAAGTTCCAGCGCTCGGGGGCAGGGGCGTCCTGCGCGGCCGCAGGGAGGGTCACGGCGAGAAGCAGGGGGGTGAATCTGTCGAGGCGCAAACAACCATCATCGCAGAAGAGGCCGTGGATGGCACATTTCAGGAGGGTTACGGACATCGCAAATGGCCGGACCCTTTTTAATAGTCGTTGCATCGAATAATCGTGATAAGGAGAATTCTGGAGGCGGATATGGAAAAGCCGAAGATCCTGGTGTTTGCGGGAAGCACGCGGAACGATTCTTTGCACCGGAAATTGGCTCTCGCGGCGGCGGCGGAGTTGAGGCGCGCCGGAGCGCATGTGGCGGCGGCGGATTTGCGGGACTATCCGATGCCGCTCTACGACGGCGATCTGGAAGCAGCGGAGGGAATGCCGGCGGGCGCCAAAGCCTTCAAGGATCTGGTGCGCGGGCAGGATGGGCTGGTGATAGCGTCGCCGGAGTACAACGGCTCTTTTTCGGCGCTGCTCAAGAATGCCATCGATTGGATTTCGCGTCCGGAGACAGGGGAACGACGGCTGGCAGCCTTCCACGGGAAAGCGGCGGCATTGCTGAGCGCGTCGCCCGGGCCGGGCGGCGGGCAGCGGGGGTTGCGCCATTTGCGCGAACTGCTGGAGATGATCGGCGTGAGAGTGGTGGCGTCGCAAGTGACGATGGCGCGCGCAATGGAAGCTTTCGATGCGAATGGGCGGCTGGCGCGGGACGAAGATAGGAAAGCGGTTGAGCGCGCGATCGGGGAATTGGTCGAGGCCGTGCGAGAGCAGCCGGGCGTGGTGGCGGCGTAAAGCCGCGGGCATCATACACGAATCCCGCGCGTTGCGGTATGAATAGAAGCTATGAAGCTTCTTTGGTGCCCGGTGCTCGCCGCGGCCAGTCTTTCGGCGCAGAGTTTCGCCGGCGCCCAGGCCGTGGATCAGGTGATCCAACAGGCAATCCAGCAGAATCGACTGCCGG
>JBEKYE010000230.1:0-7992 GCA_049511275.1 Bryobacteraceae bacterium | reverse complement strand
TGGATACAACAATGGGTCGGGCGACGGCGAGGGTGTGATGTCCATGGGTTTTCCGTTGATGAGGGCCCTCAGATTGTTCCACAAACGAACGCCACTGTAAAGCGCGCCGGTCTCATGTGGGATCGGTCTGAAAGCCTGACCCCACAGGCCCGCTTGCCGGCTTCGCGGTACGCTGTGACTTGTGCCGCTTTCCGCCAGAACCATCCGAACCTATCTCTTGCTCCTGATCTTTCTCGCGCTGCGGGCGTTCGGAAACTTATGCCTGGCGTGGGGCACCAAGCACCTGCCGGAAACGCTGGCGGCCGACCCGCTGGTGTATCTCCGCTCCATGCTGGATCCCGCCATCGCGCTCGGCATCGTGATGCTGATCCTGGCGTTGCTGGTGCGGCTGGCCCTGTTGAGCGTGGCCGACCTCAGTTTCGTTTTGCCCATGACGGCTGTCGGGTACGTGCTGGCGGCACTGCTGGGAAGATTCTTTCTTCATGAAGTGGTGAGCCCTCAGCGATGGCTGGCGGTCGCCTTGATTTTCGCCGGCACGGCGCTGGTGAGCTCCACACCGCAAAGCACCACACCGCCAAACGCGGGCCGCAAGGTCGAGGGTGCCCGATGACCTGGGTTCTGGTGACCGTCATGGTGGTGGCAACCGCGCTGAGCGACCTGCTGCAGAGCTACGAAATGAAGCGGGCGGGCGCGCAATCCGTGGGGGCGCGCGGCGTGGGCCGCCTGCTGCGGCTGATTGTGGAACGCCGCTACCTGCTGCTCTCGATTGTGTGCCTGGCGTTCTCGTTTTTCGCGTTTATGGCGCTGGTGCAAGCGGCGCCGCTCAGCTTTGCGGTGCCCGCGTCGGCGGCCAGTTTCATTCTGGAAACCGTGCTGGCGAAGATTCTGCTGAAGGAACAGATCGGCGCGCGCCGCGCGGCCGGCGCCCTCCTGGTGCTCTGCGGCCTGCTGGCGCTGGCACGATAAGAAGCTGCCTTACTTTTCTCCGACGGGCACCAGCGTGCCGCCGCGAATGTAATAATCGCTGCCGCGCCAGCGGATGCTGCGCCGCAGGAAACTGGCCACCCAGACCGCAAAAGCCACTGCGTCCCACAGTGGGATGAGGCCCATTCTGCGCCAATAGGAGCTCTGCTTCAGGCCCCAGGTGGCGATCGTCGCGGTGATCGCGCAGCGCATCGCGAACCAGCCTCCCAGGTAGAGGGCCGCGGTGGCCAGCGTTGGGTTCGCCGCCACGGCAGCCAGCGCCCAGGGCAGCCCGAAGGTGAACACCAGGCCCAAATGACCCCAGGGCCGCATGTGCCGCATCACCACGATCCAGCGCAGCCGCTTGGCAATCAACTCCCGAATGGATTGGTAATCGGCCACCGTCTCCACCGGGTACCGGGACAGTTCCACCTCATAGCCCTGGTCCGCGATCATTCGGCCCACCAGCAGATCGTCGCCCGGCTGGTTCTCGATGGATTGATAGCCGCCGAAGGCCGCCAGCCGCTCGCGGGTGGTCGCAATGGTCGGTCCCAGCGCGAATTTGACGCCATCCAGTTGCCACGCCACCACGATGCCGGCGTAAAAATCGGACATCATGCCGACCGATTGCAGGCGATCCACGAAGGTCCGCTCTTCAATCGGAAGATAGAAGCAGGTGACGGCGCCGATTTTGGGATCTCGCAGCGGCTCGATGACGGTCCGCAAATAGTCCGGCCGCACCCGCACGTCGCTATCGCTGATCACGACGTGTTCGTGCGCCGCCTCGCTCACCAGGCGGGCCAATTTCGCGACTTTGTCGTTGGTTGCGTCGCGGCCCGAACCGAAGAGCACGCGGATTCGCCGCGCCGGGAATTCCCGCATCAACCGATCGATCAGCGGGAGCGCCGGGTCTTCGCGGTCGCCCAGGCAAAAGAGCAGTTCATAATCCGGATAATCCTGCCGGCAGAAGCTGGCGAAGTTTTCATAGGCTTCCGGATCGAGGCCGCGGATGGGTTTCAAGATGCTGACCGGCGGGGTGAACCCGCCAGCGACTTTACGCCGCGGGCGCCCGAAAAACCGCCAGCAGCTAAACAGCGCGATCCCATAATAAATGAACGGGATAGCCGCCAATCCCAAGAACAGGATGGTGCCGATTTTTAGCGACATGGCCGGCCTCCGAGCGGCGATCAAATGTTGGACGCGGCTTTGCTCCGGAAGGGTACAAAAACTTCGTTAGCCCTTATTGACTAGACGGCGGGTGAGAAACCGTTTGATAATGTGGAGTCTGCTCGGGCCCATTCGCCGCGCGCTGCGCCATTTCGTCGGGCACCCAGGGGTAGTAGATGTGTGGAATCGCTGGCTTTACACATGATAACTTTCGCCCCGGCCCCGAACGAATCCGGGAGGCAGCGGCCACCATTCTGCACCGCGGGCCGGACCAGCAAGGCGTGTTTGAATCCGATACGGTATCGCTGGCAGCCACGCGCCTGAAGATCATCGACCTGGAATCCGGCGACCAGCCCCTGGCTTCCGAAGACGGCGATACCGTGGTCGTCTTCAACGGCGAGATTTACAACCACGCGGAATTGCGGCGCGAGTTGGAACAGCGCGGCCACCGCTTTCGCTCGCATAGCGACACCGAAGTGGTTCTGGCGGCGTTTCTCGAATGGGACGTGGATTCGTTCGCGCGCCTGCGCGGCATGTTCGCCATCGCCTTGTGGACGGAATCGCGCGGCCGCCTGGTTCTGGCGCGCGACCGCATGGGCATCAAGCCGCTGTACGTGGCGCGGCGGGGCCGCGATCTCTACTTCGCATCCGAACTCAAGGCCATCTTCGTGCATCCCGAGGTGGAACGGAATTTGAATCCGGCCGCGCTCGATTGCTATCTTGCCCTGAACTACGTGCCGGCTCCGTACACCATGGTGGAGGGCATCGAGAAGCTGCGCCCGGGCTGTTGGCTGGAGTGGCTGGGAGGCCAGGCGCGGTCGGAGCCGTTCTGGCGGATACCGCGCCATACGGAATCGCACTGGACGCTCGAATCGGCCACCAGCGAGCTCGATTTGCTGTTCCAGCAATCCATCCGCGAGCACCTGCTGTCGGATGTGCCGCTGGGAATCTGGCTCAGCGGCGGCCTGGATTCCTCCGCCTTGCTGCACTACGCCGCGGCGGCATCCTCTTCGCAGCTGAAGACCCTGTCGATTTCCTTCGCCGGCCGGAGCTTCGACGAAACGGCGCACATCCGCCACCTGTCGGCGCGGTACGGAACCGAGCACCAAGAGTTCGACGTGAACCCCGGCTGCGGGCTGGCCGATGCCATCGAGGAATTTGCGTACTATTTCGACGAGCCCAATGCGGACGGAGGCGCGTTGCCGGTGTGGTTCCTTTCGCGCATGACCCGCCGCAGCGTGACGGTGGCGCTGAGCGGGGAAGGGGCCGACGAATTATTTGGAGGATACCTGACCTATCGCGCCAACCAGCTTGCGCGGCGCGTGCGCCGGTTGCCCGCCTGGCTCTTGCGGGCAGGGCGCGGAGCGGTGCGGCGGTGGCCGGTGTCCGACGAGAAGATCGGTTTCGAGTACATGCTCAAACGCTTTGCGGAGGGCTGCCTGATGCCCGCCGGCCGGGCGCATGTCTACTGGAACGGCGCTTTCTCCGATGAAGAAAAAGCCGCGCTGGTGAACATGCCGTTGCCCGGGGCGCTGGCCGAAATGCTGCGGGAGCTTTCCCCGCAAGGCGATGACCTGGAAACCTACCTGCGGTTCGACCAGCGCTGGTATCTGCCCGACGACATCCTGGCCAAGGTGGATCGCATGAGCATGGCGCACTCCATTGAAGTCCGGCCGCCATACCTCGACCACCGCATTGTGGAATTCGCCGCTTCGCTGCCGGAGCACCTGAAGGTCCGCGGCAAAACGCAGAAAGTCGTGCTGCGGGAGCTCATGCGGCAAAAGCTGCCCGCATCCACGTTGCGGCGCAAGAAGGTGGGGTTCGATTTTCCGGCCCACGACTGGCTGCGCGGCCCCTTGCGGAGCCTGCTGCTGGACACGCTTTCGGCCGATGGCGGACCCACCGGGATATTCCGGCGGGATGTCCTGGAAAGCTGCGTCCGGCAGCACCTGGAGCGGCGCAGAAATCTCGGGTATCATCTTTGGGGGCTGATGCTGCTGCTATTGTGGATGAAACGATGGAGAATCCAGACGTCCCAGGTTTTCGACACGGACCGGCAAGCCGCCAGCGTCTTTATTTCTACATAGCCGTCGTGCTGTTTGCTGCGGCGGTTTATCTGGCCACGATCCTTTCTCCCCCTTCGTTGATGGACGATGTGGACGCCGTGCAGGCGCAGATCGCGCGCAACATGCTGACTTCGGGCGACTGGGTCACGGCGCGCATCGATGGGGTCGTTTATCTCGAAAAATCGCCGCTGATCTATTGGCTGATCGCCATCTCTTACAAGATCTTCGGCGCCTTCGACTGGGCCGCCCGCATTCCCGTGGCGCTCGCCTCGATCGGGCTGGCGTGGCTGACCGCGGCCTTCGGCATGTGGGCGTTTGGCAGGCGCGCCGGCTTTTATGCGGGCCTTTGCATATCCACGTGCATCGGACTGTTCCTGTTCACGCGCATTCTGATCCCCGACGTGATGCTGACCTTGACCATTGCGCTCGCCCTGTGGGCTTTCCTGCGGCTGCTGGACGAACAGGAACCGCATCCGCGCTTCTGGGCGCTGGTACTGGCGGCCAGTTTCGGAGCGGGCCTGCTGCTCAAGAGCGCGGTCGCGGTGCTTTTCCCCGCCGGCGCGATGGTGGTTTATCTGGCGCTCACGCGGCAGTTGTTTTCCGCGCAGGTGTGGAGACGGCTGCGGCCCTGGAGCGGCCTCGCCATCGTGTTGCTGATCGCCGCGCCCTGGCACGTGCTGGCCACTTTGCGCAATCCTCCGTATCTCGACCTGACGTTCCGCAGCGTCCCCGGCGAATACCACGGCTTTCTCTGGTTCTACTTCATCAACGAGCAGGTGCTGCGGTTTTTGAACCTGCGCTATCCGCGCGACTATAACACGGTCCCGCGGCTGTACTTCTGGCTATTCCACCTCATCTGGCTGTTTCCGTGGAGCGTCTACTTCCCGGCGGTGGCCCGGCTGTCTTTCAAGCCGCTGGACCGCGCCGGCCGTACGCGCCTGCTGGCGCTGTGCTGGAGCGGCTTCCTGCTGGTCTTCTTCACCTTGTCCACCACCCAGGAGTATTACTCGATGCCCTGTTACCCCGCGCTGGCCTTGCTGCTGGGATCGGCCATGGCGGCGGGCGGCGATTGGGTGCGGCGCGGCACGCGCGTGCTGGCGGCCATCACCGCTTGCGCGGCCGTGGCGGCGGTGCTGATTCTGGTGGCCGTGCGTGACGTTCCTTCTCCGGGCGATATTGCGCAGGCTCTCTCCCGGCATCCCAGCGCCTACACGCTGTCGCTCGGCCACATGGAAGACCTGACGCTCGAATCCTTCGCCTACCTGCGCCTTCCTCTCGGCATGGCGGCCGCAGCTTTTCTGATCGGCGCGCTCGGCAGCCTGCGGGCCGTGGGGCAGCGCGCCTTCCTGGCCGGCGCCCTGATGATGGTGCTGTTTTTTCACGCCGCCCGGCTGGCCATGGTGGTGTTCGATCCCTATCTATCGTCGCGTCCGTTGGCGGAAGCGTTGCTGCGATCGCCGCGCGGAGAACTGGTAGTGGATCATCACTACTACACGTTTTCCTCGATCTTCTTCTATACCAACCGCACGGCCTGGCTGCTCAACGGGCGATTCAACAACCTGGTCTACGGCTCGTACGCGCCGGGCGCGCCGGACGTTTTTCTCAACGATGCGCAATGGAAAGACCTGTGGCTAGGCCCGCAGCGGTATTACGTGGTGGCCAAAACCGAAGAGGAGCCGCGGTTCGAAAAGCTGGTTGGGAAAAGCGCGCTGTTCGTGGTGGCCGAAAGCGGCGGAAAGATGGTGGTCACGAATCAGCCTGCGCCTTCCGGGCCGCGACTGTGAGGGAGCGATTTCCGGGTTGCTAATCGCCCTGTTCGAAACGCCCGTTGCCCGTGGCGGAAGCGGCGGTGGCTTCAAACGGCGCGTCATAGGAGGAGGGACCGGGGGAGGAACTTCCGGCGGCCTGCGCCGCCGCCTTCGGCCGGCGCTCGTTGCGGGCGTTGCGCCAGTTGACCTTGGGCAGGAAAAGGGAACGGTCGATGCGGTCCTGATACCGGATGGCGATGTTCAGCAGCGAATCCAGCAGCGACTCGGAGAGCAGGTGAGGCTTCAGCCCAAGCTCCACCAGCTTGGAATGGCGCGCGTTGTAGTAGTGCTCTTCGGCTTCCACGCGCGGATCGGGCAAGTGATCGATTTCGACATGCAGGCGCAGGTTCTTGCCCGCCGCTTGCACCATGCGGGCCAATTCCAGCACGGAATACTGCTCCGTGAACTGGTTGAACACCCGGCATTCTCCCGGCCGCGCGGGCTTCAAACACGCGAGTTCAATGCAGCGCACGGTGTCCCGAATGTCCAGATACCCGCGGGTCTGGCCGCCTTTGCCGTATACCGTTAGCGGATGCCCCACGGCGGCCTGCGCGCAGAAGCGGTTGAGCACCGTGCCGAAGATTTCATCGTAATCGAACCGGTTGATGAGGGCTTCCGCCAGGGCCACTTCATCGGTCATGGTGCCGTACACCACGCCCTGGTTGAGGTCGGTGGCACGGAGGCCCCAGATCTTGCACGCGAACATGATGTTGTGGCTGTCATGCACCTTGGAGAGGTGGTAGAAGGAGCCGGGCTGTTTGGGGAACGGCAGCACGTCCTTGCGGCCGTTGTGGTTGATGGTGATGTAGCCTTCTTCGATATCGATATTGGGAGTGCCGTATTCTCCCATGGTCCCGAGCTTCACCAGGTGGCAGTCGGGCCGGAACTCCCGCAGTGCGAACAGCAGGTTGAGGGTTCCCACCACGTTGTTGACCTGGGTGAATACCGCGTGTTTGCGGTCGATCATCGAGTACGGGGCGGCCCGCTGCTCGGCAAAGTGCACCACCGCTTCCGGCGCAAACGACTGCACCACCGAGGAAATGAACTCATAGTCGGTAATATCGCCGGACAGGAATTCGATGGTTTCCCCGGTGAGTTGTTTCCAGGCGCGGAGCCTTTCGGGCATCGGCTGTATGGGCGTCAGCGTCTGAACACCCAATTCGTAATCCCACTGGCGCCGCGCAAAGTTGTCGGCGATCGCCACCTGATGGCCCCTGCTCGAAAGATATAGGGCCGTAGCCCAGCCGCAGTATCCGTCTCCTCCCAGCACGCAGACTTTCATAAGTTAATGGACCGTCCTTCTCCCGCCTACACAGGAGCTAACCCGCTAATCCATCCATTCTACTCGATGCGGTTCAAACCATATTCCCACCCATATTTCCGGTGGGCCGGCTTCCCGGCTCTATAGTAACAAGCCCGGAACGCGGCGCCGCTAGCCCTTACGGGCTATGTCAAAAATGGAACTCGTTATAGGCAGATTCGAATGGCGCGGCTGGAGCGCGCAGCGTCGGACAACCGCTCCTATACCGCCGGCAAGCGACCCCGGCCTGAGGGAACCCGCGCCCGGCGCAGATACGCCAGCAGTTGATATCCCAGAATGATGGCCACCAGCAGGGCCAAAATCGCCCAAGTCAGGTTACCCAGCACCCCGTATAAGGCCATCACGCGATCGCTGAAGAACCACCCCAGAGAGATGTAGACGGCTGCCCCCGTGCATTCTCCGAGGGCGTCCCAGAACAAGAACCGGTGCCACGGGTAGCGGGCCGTGCCGCTGGCCAGGTTGATCCAGGGTCCCAGGGGGCTGAGCAGCCAGCGGGTGATGAAGACGCCGGGCCCGCCCCATGCCTTGGCTTTGGCTTCCATGGCCTCCAGGTTGGCGCGTTTTCCGAACAGGCCGCTGAGTTTTCTGATGGCAGCCTGCCCTCCCCACCGGCCAATGGCGTAGCCTGCCTGATCGCCGAGGATGGAGCCTGCGCCGGCTGCGCCGA
>JBEKYE010000229.1:0-8022 GCA_049511275.1 Bryobacteraceae bacterium | reverse complement strand
TGGGCGATCAACTCTTCGGGCAGTTGGTAGTCGAAGTCCGCCAGATCCATGCAGACTTCACTGTAGCGAAAACAGTTCCCCCTGCTCCTGGCCTTCCCACAGTTCGGGCCGGTATTCGATCCAGCCGGAGGCCAGGCCGTAGCGGTCGCGGACGCGGTCGAGGCGCGCCGCCAGCGCATCTTTGTACGCGCGGCCGAGGTGGACGCGGCCTTCATACATGGCCCGGTAGCGCGGGGCGAGGTCCGGAAACTCGCGATCGAGGAACGGCAGGAAGACCTTGCGCGCGGCCGCGCCCAGAAAAAGCGGGCCGCCGCCGAAGGTCATGGCGCCGGCTTGGCGGGCGGAGTAGGCTAAGCGGTCGAGCGATCTCTCGCCATCGGTGAGCCCGGGCATGACGGGGTTGGGAAGCACGCCCACGCAAATGCCGGCGGCTCTCAATTTACGCGCCGCAACCAGACGCAGCTCCGGGAGCGGCGCCAGCGGTTCGAGCAGGCGCGCCAGCTTTTCGTCCAGCGTGGTGATGGTGAAATGGACAGCCAGCACGTTCGACCGCGCGATCTCGCGGAGCAGATCGAGATCGCGCACCACCAGGTCGCTCTTCGTGGTGACGCCCACGTGACGGCCCCGCTCGCGCGCGAAGACCTCCAGGATGGCGCGGGTGCGGCGATAGCGGCGCTCCGCGGGTTGATAGGGGTCGGTGGCGGTTCCGATGGCGATGTGGTCCGCGCGGTCTATGCGGCCCAGTTCCTGCCGCAAAAGGTGCGCGGTGGCCGATTTGGCGTAGATCTTGTCTTCGAAATCCTCCGGCGTCATCTCCATGAATTCGTGGGTGTAGCGCGCATAACAATACTTGCAGCCGAATTCGCAGCCGCGGTAGGGGTTGATGGTCCATCGAAACGGCATCCCCGGGCGGGTGCGGTTGAGGATGCTGCGGGTGGGGATCTCGAAGTACTGAACCTGGCGTTTGGCTTCGAGCAATTCGCTCTGGGAAGCCAGCCGAGCGATGCCTACCAGTGCCATGTTCTATTTTCGCTTTTTATTCGCCTTTTGGCAAGAGGAATCTCAAGCAAAGCTAGTTATAAATAATTTATTTAGTTTCTTGTTGTTGCGTGGATACGGTTAGGCCTGCTCCCAGCGCCAGACGGGCATGCCGTCCTCCTGCTCTTCGCCGGCGAGTTTCATGCCGATTTTCTCCAGAATCCGGGTGGACGCATTGCGCTCCGCGGCGGTGTGCGCGATCACCGCGGTGACGCCGGGTAAAGCGGCGGCACGCTCCACTAAGAAGCGCGCCATCTCGGTTCCAATCCCGCGGCCTTCGAGGCCGGGGAAGCAATAGTAGGCGATCTCGACCGTGCCGTCTACGGGCGGGCCCTTCAGGCTGCACGTGCCGACCAGTTGGCGGGTCGACTCTTCAACGACCAGGTATCCGAACCACTCGGGCGCGGTCTCGTAGGGAAAAGTCTTCATGAAGGTGAGGCTCTGCTGCGCGACGGGCTGCGCCACTTCGTGAAGGCCGATGTTATATTCCGCGGCGAATTCCTGTGGATCGGATGCCAGGTGGCGCAGCAGCTTCCGCGTGGCAGGGATGAATTCCAAGACGCCCAAATATCACCTCTTTCTGTCGAGCGACCGACTCTTACGGCCCCTTCCGGGACTACTTGGACTCACGACAGGTTCCACACGGCTTACGCCGGGGCTAGTATCTTGCGCCCTGGCGGGCTTGCCGTGCTTTGCCCGACTTGGCAGGCTGAAGCCTGCCCCGCCTTGCAACCGGCCAGGAGGCCGGTCCCACTTGGCGCGGCTTCGTCAAGAATGTCCAAACTCCAAGGGGGCAGGCGGCACCGACTGCCCCACCTTGCCTCTATCCTAGTTTAGTTTCCACCATTAGGAGACGCAGGTCACGGAGATTTCGCAAGAGAATGTGAGGGTTCTCGCGAATCAGATCTTCGACGGGGGTGATTCCGGTGCGCACGGCGATGGAGCGGATGGAATTCCGGCGCGCCGCCTGGATGTCGGAAGTGGCATCGCCGATCAATGAAATCGGAGTGTCCGCGTCGATCCAGCGGTGGCGGCGCGCTTCGGCGATGGCCAGCGCCACCAGGCCGCCGCGAGTCTTGGCCATTTCGCCGAAAGCGCCGTATCGGAAATACTCGCGAAGTCCGGCGCGCTCGAGTTTGCGCCAGCCGATGCGCGTGAGGTTGCCCGTGACCAGGGCGAGCAGGACATCGCGGCGGGCCAGGCGCTGCAGCACGGGCTCGACGCCGGGACAGTGTTTGTGGCGGAGGTCGGGACAGACGCGCAGGTAATAGCGCCCGGCGGCGGCGAGGATTTTGGGCATGGCGGCGCGGATGAACCGGGGCGCGGCGCCGGCGCGGCGCATCATCTCGTGAAGGATCACGGGATCGAGCATGCCCTGCACGGGGATGCCTTCGGTGGTGGTGCGGAGGCCGGTAACGCGGCGAATGCCTTCCACCAGGGCTTCGCGGTGATGGGGCCCGGCACGGCGGGTCAGGGTGCCGTCGATATCGAAGAGAACCAGAGCGCGGTGGATCAAACTGCAATCATACGCCGCTACAATGGGGATGTGCAGCAAGCGAAATTTCGCATCGGCCTGGTCCAGATGGCCTGCGCGAGAGATCCCAACGAGAATCTGGCGAAAGCCGAGTGGCGCATCCGGGAGGCGGCCGGCCAAGGGGCGCGGATCATTTGCGTGCAGGAGTTATTCCGCAGCGAGTACTTCTGCCGCGAGGAGAATGCCGGTAACTTCGATCTGGCGGAGCCGGTGCCGGGATCGACCAGCGAGAGCTTCGGCAAACTGGCGGGCGAGCTGGGAGTGGCGATCGTCAGCTCCGTTTTCGAGCGCCGCGCGGCGGGCGTTTACCACAACACCGCGCTGGTGACTGATGCGGACGGCGCGCTGGTGGGGACGTATCGCAAGATGCACGTCCCGGACGATCCGCTGTATTACGAGAAGTATTATTTCACTCCCGGCGACCTGGGATTCCGCGCCTTCGATACGCGCTATGCGCGCGTTGCGCCGCTGGTCTGCTGGGATCAATGGTATCCGGAGGCGGCGCGGCTGGCGGCGCTCGACGGCGCGCAAATCATCTTCTATCCGACCGCGATCGGATGGCATCCGGCGGAGAAACAGCAGTACGGGAAGGCGCAGCACGACGCGTGGCGCACCATCCAGCGGGCGCACGCCATTGCCAACGGAGTTTACGTGGCGGTGGTGAATCGCGTGGGCTATGAGGGCACGGCCGAACAAGGCATCGAGTTTTGGGGTGGATCGTTCGTGTGCGATCCCTTCGGCGAAGTGCTGGCGGAGGCGTCGCACAGCCGGGAGGAAACGCTGATCGTGGAATGCGACCCGCGGCGCATCGAAGAAGTGCGGCGCAACTGGCCGTTCCTGCGCGACCGCCGGATCGACGCCTACGGCGGCATCGTCAACCGGGTGATCGATTGAAGCCGGACCGCACACCGCGGCAACTGGGCTTCCGCATGCCGGCCGAATGGGAGCCGCATGAAGCCACCTGGATTGCCTGGCCGCACAACCGCACCGACTGGCCGGGGCGGTTTGCGCCAATTCCGTGGGTGTACGGCGAGATCGTGCGCAGGTTGAGCCGTGTGGAGCGCGTGCGGATTCTGGTGGAGGGCCTCGAGGCGGAAGAGGGAGCGCGCCGCGTGCTGCGCAAAGTGGGGGCGGAAGAACACGCGGTGGAGTTTTTCGCGTGTCCCACCAACCGCGCGTGGACGCGCGACTACGGGCCCATCTTCGTGACGAGCCCGCGCGGCGAGACGGCGCTCGCCGCGTGGCGTTTCAACGCCTGGGCCAAGTACGACGATTGGCAAAAGGACTCGAAAGTTCCGGCCTACGTGGCGAAGCGGCTGCGCTTGCCGCTGTTCGCTTCCGAGATGGTGCTTGAGGGCGGCAGCATCGATGTCAACGGCGCGGGACTGCTGCTCACCACCGAAGAGTGCCTGCTGAGCGACGTGCAGGCGCGCAACGCCGGGATGAGCCGCGCGGAAATCGAGGGCCGGTTGCGCGACTGGCTGGGGGCCGAGCGCGTGATCTGGCTGCGCCAGGGGATTGCGGGCGACGATACTCACGGCCACGTGGACGATCTGGCGCGCTTCGTGGCAGCGGATACGGTGGTGGTGGCGGCGGAGCCCGACCGGTCGGATGCCAATTACGAGCCGTTGCGCGAGAACCACGCGTTGCTGCGCGCGGCGGGGTTGCGGGTGGTGAAACTGCCGATGCCGCGTCCGCTGATTTTTGACGGACAACGCCTGCCGGCGAGCTACGCTAATTTTTATATCGCCAACGGGCTGGTGCTGGCGCCGACATTCAACGATCCCAACGACCGCGTAGCGCTCCACACGCTGGCGCGGGTCTTCCCGGACCGCGAAGTAGTAGGGATCAATTGCACCGAGCTCATTTGGGGGTTGGGCGCGCTGCACTGCATGACGCAGCAGCAGCCGAAGTAAGGCAGCTCCTCAATCGCCGCGTCTTTGCTTTCGCTCCAGGTACCACGGAACGTCGACTATCACGATGCGGCCGTTTCCCTTCATCATCAGCAGCGCTTTCAGTAGGGCGGCGCGCTGGTTGTGGAGCATGTAATGATACCAGCGGCTCTCCACCAGTTCCGGAATGACCACCGCTACAATCCGTCCGGGATTCTGGCGCTCCAGATCCAGAATGAATGTCAGGATGGGGGTGACCACGAAGCGGTAGGGAGACTCGATCACCGCCAGCACCGGCTCCTGGAGGCCCGATTCACGCGCGGGACGCGCCACGTGGTCTTGCCACGCCTTCACCAGTCGGTCGCTTTCCTCGCACTCGATGTGCACGGCGCGCACGTCCGGGGAAATATTCAGAGCGAATCGCAGGGCCTGGGCCGCGATGAGGCTCCAGCGCTGCACCGGCAGCACCACCAGGGGCGGATTCGGCTGGCCGGGGCTGAACTCGAGCGGTGCGGCAATCTCTCTCGCAACCGACTCATAGTGCCGCCGGACGGCCACCATCGCCGCCAGCAACAGCGGAACCATGATGACGGTGATCCACGCGCCTTCCATGAATTTCGCGGCGAGGACGACGACCACTGTGATGCCCGTGGCGGTTGCTCCCACGGCGTTGATCACAATGCTTTTTCGCGCGTGCCGGCCGCCGGTGCGCTTCCAATGCATCACCATTCCGGCCTGCGAGAGTGTGAAAGCCAGAAATGCGCCGATGGCGAACAGCGGAATCAGCCGGTCCGTGACGCCTCCGAAGACGATCAGCAGGACCCCCGAGATCACCGCCAGCACAATGATGCCCTCGGAATAGACCAGGCGCCGCCCGCGCGCGCCGAACGAAGTTGGAAGGTAACCGGTCTCCGCGATGACGCGGCAGAGCCTGGGGAAACCCGAAAAAGAGGTATTCGCGGAGAAGACCAGCACCAGCACTACCGAGGAAATGGTCACGTAGTAGAATGCGCCTCTACCGGCGATCGAGCCGAGAAGTTGCGACAACATACTTTGGTATCCCGGGCTGCCGGGATCGGTGGCGGCGATATGGTAAGCCCGCCCCAGCCAGGCGATGCCGCCCAGCAGCGCAATCAGGATGGCGATGATGATCCCAAGCGTGCGCTGCGCCGCTTGGACCACCGGCTCGCGGAAAGCCGTGACGCCGTTGCTCACCGCTTCCACGCCGGTCATGGCCGTGCATCCGCTGGCGAAGGCCTTCAACAGCAGCCACCATCCGACCGCGGCGATTTGTGGGGGAAAGGCCGGCGGCGCGACCACCGGCACGGGCTGGCCACCAGCCGCAAGGGTTTTGAAGATGCCGATGCCGATGGCCAGCAGCAGCGAACCCACAAACAGGTATGTGGGCGCCATGAAGACCAGTCCCGCCTCGCGCAGGCCGCGGAGGTTGATCAGCGTGATGGCCGCCAGAATTCCGAGGCAGAGCAACAGGGTGTGCGGCTGCAGCGAAGGCGCCGCCGAAACCAGCGCGCCCACGCCGGCGGAGATACCCACCGCCACGTTCAAAATGTAGTCGATCATCAGCGCCGATCCGGCCAGCAAGCCCGCGGAACTTCCCAGGTTCTCGCGCGCCACGGTATACGACCCGCCGCCGCCCGGATAGGCCGCTATCGTCTGGCGGTAGGAGAAGAACACGATGGTCAGCAGCGCGATGATCGACAGGCTGATAGGGACGAGGTACTGATTGCCGAGCGCGCCGAGAGGCCGCATCACGGTCAAGGCAGCTTCCGGGCCGTAGGCCGCCGAACTTAAGGCGTCCAGCCCGAAAATGGCGATGCCCGCCAGCACCGCGATCCTCTGCCCCTGCTCTTCACGGGATGAGAGTGGGCGGCCCAGCAGGAAATCGAGAATCGGCATGGATTCTCAGTGTACCGTGGGAGTGATTCGGGCAGAGCCGCGACCGTAAGGGAGCGTTAGTCAGAACTGCGGGATGGCAGACGTTCCCTTACGGTCGCGGCTCTGATGAGCTTACTTGCCCGTCAGTTCGTTCACCAGGCTCTTGGCATTGTAGAGCTTGCCGAGGGCTTCGGTCATGGCGGCGGTGTGGACGGCCACGGCACGGTTGGTGGACCCGTCGTAGACGTAATCGCCCACCAGGGATTCGATGTTGCCGTCGAAAATGAGGCCGACGATCTCACCCTTGGCATTGATGACCGGCGATCCGGAATTGCCGCCGATGATGTCGTTGGTGGTGACGAAATTGAGCGGCGTGGCCAGGTTAAGTTTGTCGGGGCCTTCCTGGTAGCGCGAGGGCAGGTAGAACGGTCCCTCATAGTTGAAGCCGGCGGCGCGGTCGTATAAGCCGTACAGCGTGGTCTTGGCCGGCGCCTTGGTGCCGTTCATGGGATAGCCCTGCACCTGGCCGTAGGAAAGGCGGAGAGTGAAGGTGGCGTCGGGATAGGTGGTCTTGCCGTATGCGGCGAAGCGCGCTTTGCCGAGTTGTTCGCCGGCGCGCTGCTCCACGCCTTGCACGTGATCCTCAAGCCACTTGGTGAGTTCGCGGCGCAGCGGATCGACGCGGCGCGCCATAACGATCATGGGATCAGTGGAGGCGGCCAGGGCCGGTTCCCCGCCATCCACCAGCTTGTGGCGCACTGCAGGGTCGGAGAGGGTGGTGGCGTTGACCAGCTCCGTGGCGGCCCGCTGGGGCGAGCGGCCATCCAGTACGGTCTTCACAAAAGCGTCATCGGGGCCGAGTTCGGCCAGCGCCAGCTCAAGCGAGCCGGTGAGACGCGCGATTTCCATGGCCGGATAAATCGGTGCAGGAGAATACAGGCGCAAGCGCGTGGATTCGAGCTGCGAATCGTGATAACCGGCCAGGCGTTCGCCATCGGGCTTCTTGATCTCGGCCACATACTGCACGATGGTGGTGGCCAATGTGGCGAGCCCGGAATCGAGCGAGCGCAAGAGACGTTGCCTGGTGCGTGGGGCGGCCACCTTTTCGGCGGCCGCGATCGCGTCCCAGGCGCCGCCATAGGCGGCCTTCCATTGCGGGTTGGCCATCACCTTGGCGCGGAAATCGCCTTCGTCCTTCTGCTTGGCGGCCATCACGGCGGGATCCTGCAGACCGCGTAACCGTCCATCATCCCCTTTGAGGCTGTTGGCGAGGCTGAAAATGGTGGAACCGGTTTGGCGCGCCTGCTCTTCGCCAAGCGAAGCGTAGCGTTCGAGCGCCGCGATGCGGTTCCTCAGGTTCTTGATGGTGAGGGGCATCGTGAGATCGCGGACGGCTTCGAGTTGCGCGACGGTATCGAGGCGCGCTGTAGAGCCGGGGTGCCCCACCACGAAAACCAGCTCGCTATCGGCGGCGCCGGTGGAGTTCCACTGCAAATAGTCCTTGCTGTCGATGGGCTTGCCGTCCTGGTAGACGCGGAACAGCGCCATATCGAGGTCGTAACGGGGATAGGTGAAGTTGTCGGGATCGCCGCCGAAAAAGGCGATCTGTTGCTCGGGCGCGAAGACCAGGCGCACGTCGGTGTACTTCTGATAGCGGTAGAG
>JBEKYE010000228.1:0-8059 GCA_049511275.1 Bryobacteraceae bacterium | reverse complement strand
CTTGCCCTTCTCGGTCTCGCTCGAGATGCCGCGGATTTCGGCGCCCTTGGTTTGGTCATGAACGGTCTTTTGCACGGCGGGAGGCAGGTCCTTCATTTGCAGTTTCTTTTCGGCTGCGGCCGCGACGCCGAGCAGAGCGCCGATAGCGGCACAGATGATGAACGTTCGCATGGTGGAACCCTCTGATTCAGAGTAGACGATGCAGTGTGAATAGACCGTGAACCGGCGGCGGCAGGGCCCGAATCAGAGCGGCGACTTGTCGCGGCTCTGCCGAGAGCGTGTTGTGCTGGCGCTCTCATGCTGGGTGAAATCAACCATCTCGGACCGGATTTGCCCAGAATTCCCGGTCCAATGTATTGATTCTCAACGGTCTGACTCGTGGCAGGTTGATTGCTCATTTCAGTTTCTTCGGCCATATTGCGTCCGGGTGTGCGTGAATTCCCCCATACACCGGAGAAAGGGTGGTGTGCCTTGACACAAGCCGCTATCGAGAAGCAAGGCGAGTCCTTGCGAGCCCTTCCGGGAGATGACGTCCGGCAGATCCTATGGCGGTTCGCGGACCGCTACGACCTGCAGATGCTGGTGCAATCGGTGCGGGCGGTGGCCCGCGGGCCGGTGGCGCGACTGGTGGCAGCGGGCGCCCGGAATACCCACGACTGGACAGCAGAGAAGCAGTCGCTGCTGCAGGCGTTCGACGAATCGGGGATCACCGGCGTGTTTATGGATCCGGCGCAGGGCGGATTCATCGAAGGGCCGAAGAACCTGGCGCTGGCGCTGGTGGCGTTCGAGCTGGCCTGGGTGGATGCGGGCGCGGCCACGGGCAGCCTGGCCGGATGCCTGGCGCTTTCGCCGATCCACGAGCGCGGGACGCCGGAACAGCGCGATTATTACATGGCGCGGTGCGCGCCGCCGCAGCCGGGCGAAGACCGCAAGCCGTGGCGCGGCGCCTTCTGCCTGACGGAACCGATTCCCTACGTAGGGGTCGAGACCGGGATGCTGGGCGGAAAAGTGCGTGTAGCCGAGTGGAAGGAAGGCGAAGAGCCCATGTTGCACGTGGAGAAGCGCGGCCGCTTCATCACCAACATGGGATTCGCCAACTTTGTGACGGCGGCGGTGGAATCGGACGATCCCCGCATCAAAGGCACCTGCATGGTGATCCTGGAGGAGACCGACCCGGGCACATTCGACCGCGGCACGCCGACGCGCAAACTGGTGCATCAGCTCTCTTCGACGCGCGATCCGATTTTCAACTTGCGGGTGCCGGCCAGCCGCATCATCGGCGGGTACAGCGTGAAGGATGGGGTCATCGTGCCGCGGTACAGCCACGGCGAGATCATCGAAGCGGTCTTCCGGAGGACGCGCGTGACGGTGGCCATCATGACCTCGGCCAAACTGCTCTCGGCCGTGGAGCCGGTGATCCGTTACGGACGCGGGCGGTTCCGCGGCGGCTCCATCGCGACACCGGGCTCGCCGCGCTACGAACTGGGGTTGCAGCTCAAACAGGACGTGGTGCACCGGCTGGTGGACGTGTGGGCCACCGGCGAAGCCAGCGCGGCGCTGGGCTTTGAAGCGGCGCGCGTGTTCGACCTGCTGGACCCGCTGGAGCGGAAGAAGGACGAGATCTTCGCGGCAAAGGGCATCGCCGGCGGATCGGCCACGATGAAGGCCATGCGGCCGGTGCAGAAGGACGCCATCGAGTTTCTCCACGGCAGGCGGCGCGACCTGAAGGACGACGTGCTGGTGCAATATGCGCTGCTCGATTCGGTGGCTAACGTCTTGTGCCCAGCCTGCAAGCTGTGGAATACGGGGCACGGCGCGAGCACCATGCGGGAGGCCGTCAGCCTGATGGGCGGCTACGGCATCACCGAGGATTGCCCCGGATTCCTGGGACACAAGTGGATGGATTCGCAGCTTGAGGCCACCTACGAAGGTCCCGAGGCGGTGCAGCGCAGGCAGCTCACCGTCACCATGACCGACGAGCTGTTCCTGGCGCAATTCCGCGAATGGATCCGCGAGATGCGGACGATTGCCAACGACCGGCCGGGCACCGGCGCCTGCTCCCTGGCGACGGCCATGCAGATGTGGCTGTGGACGCTCAACCACATGCAGAGATCCAAGGACGCCGATGGCGCCAAGCTCTATCAAAGCTCGCGCCAGGGCGCCACCTTCCCGCTGGCGGATGCGCTGTGCTGGCTGCTGGCATCGCGAGCGCAGATCATGGACCTGCTGGAGCTGGAGAAGAACGGGCCGGCCAACGCGGCGCTGGCCGAGGCTTTGCCGGGCTTGCTGGGGTTCCTCGGCAACCTGTGCCACGTGCAGGCGGCGCACGCCGCGGGTGAAGTAGGACGCGTGTGCGCGGAGCTGGTGTTCGGCTACAACCGGCACCCGGCGTGGGACACGGAAGGCTGCGCCACCTGCTACCGGAACGAAGATCTGGAAAGCATCGAAGGCCTGATTCCCGGGATTGCGAGCCTGGCGCGCGGGTATACCGACGTGATCGAAGAAGACGGTTCGCACGCACCCAAGGCCGGGCCGTGCGTGCGCTTCGAGGGGCTCGACCAGTTTTCGCGCATGCGGGTGCGGATGGACGGCTGCCTGACCGGTTCGCAACTGGCCAAGGATCGCGCCGCGGAGGCGCTGACCAAAGTCATGATCCCGGAAGCCTTGGATTACCCCGCATGAGCGAGCCCGCGATTGAGCGCCAGAGCATGGACGTGGACGTGGTGTGCGTCGGGTTTGGTCCGGCCACGGCCGGTTTCCTGACGGCGCTTTCGCGGCAACTGGTGAATCCCGACGGCTCGCCGGCGGTGGAGAGCCGCGTGGCGCCGGGCCTGCCTTTGCAGGTGATGTGCTACGAGCGAAGTGACGACATCAGCTTCGGGGTTTCCGGCGTGGTGACCAGGGCGCGGGGAATCCGCGCGGCCCTGCCGAATTTCGATCCCAGCCAGATTCCCATGGCCGCCGCGGTGTCGCAGGAGAAAGTGGTGTACCTGCTGGACCCGATCGGCGCCAGCCGCCGGTCGCTGGCGCTGCGCCTGGGCGACCGGGCAATCCGCACGCTGCGGCTGGACCGGAACCACGGCGTGGAGTTACCCTACGTGCCGCCGTTTCTGCACAAGCAGGGGGGGATGGTGATGTCGCTCGGGCAGTTCCTGCAACATGTGGGGGCGGAGCTGATGGGCTCCGGCACGGTGCAGATCTGGCCGGGAACGCCAGTGGCGGAGGCGTTGCTCGACGAGAGTGCAGGCGGCGTCCGCGGTGTGCGGCTATGCGACCAGGGGGTGGACCGCGACGGCAAGCCGGAAGCCAATTTCCTGCCGGGGATGGACATTCATGCGGCCCTCACCGTGGTGGCAGACGGACCGGTGGGCGCCGTGGGGCGGCAACTCGATCAGGAGATCGGGTTGCCGCAGGGGCATCATCAGCGCGAGTGGGCGCTGGGCATGAAGATGGTGATCGACCTGCCGGCCAGCACCGACCTCGAACCGGGCACCGTCTTCCACACGTTCGGCTACCCGGAGCCCGAGATCTTCGGCTTCTTCTATGTGCATCCGGACCGCGTGGCTACCGTTGGGATTTTCGTGCCATCGTGGTTCCACAGCCCGGTGCGCACGTCGTACCGCTACTTGCAACACTACCTGTTGCATCCCTATCTGTGGCGCTACCTGGAAGGCGGCAAGCTGCGGAGCTGGGGCGCGAAATCGTTGCAGGAATCGGGGCGGCGCGGCGAGCCGTTCCTGGCGGGCGACGGCTACGCGCGCATCGGCGAGGGTTCGGGCAGCACCAACGTGCTCACCGGGTCGGGCGTGGATGAAGCCTGGACCACCGGCACACAACTGGCCGAAGGCGTGCTCGAGTTGCTGCGGGAGGCCAAGCCGCTGACGCGCGAGAACCTGGAGAAGGCTTACGTGGCGCGGCGGCGCGCGAGCTGGGTGGAACAGGAAGGCCGCGTGGCCGAGAAGGCGCGCGACGGATTCCACAAAGGAGTGGTTACGGGGCTCATGGGGATGGCGCTGGCCTCGCTCACCAGGGGCAGGCATTGGTTGGGCGGCGAGCCGCGACTGATGCCGGACCTGAAGGAATATTACCGGCGCCGGATTCCGGCGGACGAAGTGAACCGGATTGTGGAGAGCTGCCACAACCGCGGCGTCTCCTGCCACGGCGCATTGATGGAGCGGTGCGGATGGCCCGCCATTCCGTACGACGGCCAGTTGCTGATCACGCACCAGGACGCGCTGCTGGTGGGCGGCAAGGTGCAGGCGCCCGCGGGCATGGCCGACCACGTGCGCATCATCTATCCGGATTTCTGCGAGCGCTGCGCGACCAAGATGTGCATCGAGATGTGCTCGGGGCAGGCGATTATGCCGGGTCCGGACGGCATCCCGCTCTTCGACCGCGAGAAATGCGTGCACTGCGGCGCGTGCGTGTGGAACTGCCTGACGCCGCTCGAAGACGACCCGCAGCGCGGCAACATTTCCTTCCGCGCGGGCGCGGGGGGATTGCATTCGCCGGAAAACTGACTAGCCGGCCGGCATTGCTCACAGACATCCGGCGGCGACGATGTGGCGCACGCACTCATGCGTGCGCCCCTTCATCGTCCTACTTCTTGTTGACCAGCGCTTTGATCTCGTCCGGAAGGTCGAAGCGGTCTTTGGGGATCTCGGGGTTCAACTTCACGGTGTCGATGGTGATGACAAATTCCTGGCCGGCTACGCTCTGGCGGACTTTGTGCGGCAGCAGGATGTCGCCTTCTTTGCGGTAGTCGCTGGCGAAGGAATCGGCCGCCATTTCTCCCATGGGGGTCTGGGAGATGAGCGAAACTTTCGCCAGCAGGCCGGAATCCTTGTCGTAGAAGTGGGTAACGGCGGAGCCTTCGGCGGGCGTGAGCACTACCTTGTAGCAGTCCTTGCCATCCACGGCTTCGATGCCGGTGGTCTCGGCTGTCTTATAGACCTCCCGCCAGTGTAGCTCGCCATTGAAGCGCGCGGCCTGCATGGCCTGGGCTCTTTCGGCGCCTTCCTTGATGTGCGGACCTTGCATGGCGGAGTTGGCCCAGGCGACTTTGCCGTCTGTGCCGTCGGTTATTTTACCGATGCCTTCGAGCACGATTTCGGTGTAGACGAGGTCCGGTTCCGCGCGGTAACTGGTGACCGCGCCCTTGATTCCCGCGGCGGCCATTTCAAAGATGCCGGACTGCACCTGGGAATGGAGTTTCTGGTAGGCGGCTTTACCGCCGGTGACCTCGATGTATTTGTCGAGGATGGTTTCGGCCTTGGGCAGATCCGCAGCCACCAGGCGCGGCGCGGCGATGGCGGCCAGCAGCGCGGTGCCGATGACGACGTTGGCGCGTAAGAGAGAGCGATTCATACCTGTTACCTCACTTGGTCACTTATGTTGTTTCTCAATCCAGCTTACCGCAGCGTCGAGCGCGGGGTCCCGACCCTCGAGCAACTGACGGCGGGTGAGTTTGACTTCCTGGTCGGGGGTTACCCCGAAGCCTTCGAGCGGCTGGCCGCCTTCGGAGATGTAATTGGCGATGGCGTACTGGAAGCCGTCGCCATTTGGCAGCCTGGTAAAGACGGAGGGCAGCGCGGCGCCGGCGGTGCGAGTGCCGATGATGCGGGCGCGGCCGAGGTCCTGCAAACCGCCGGCGAAAACCTCGGAGGTGGATGCGGAGCAACCGTCCACGAGAATGGCGAGCGGTCCGAGAAAAGGGTCGGCCCTGGGAAAAACGGCGAACTTCATGGTGGCGCCGCGGAGAAACATGGAGCCGAGGCGCTGGCCCTGCTTTTCGGTGAACCAGCCGGCCACGCCGGTAGCCAGGCCGCCGATGCCGCCGGGGTTGCCGCGCAGATCGATGATGAAACCGTCGCAAGCCCGGCAGGCCGTGACGGCCTGTTGAAAGGCGGCGACGAGGGCCTCGGGTTCGAAGAAGAGGTTGAAGCGCACGTAGCCGATGTTGGGCTTGACGGTGCGGGACTCCACCCAGAAGTGCATGGGCGGCAGGTTGCCGAATTGGGCCAACTGGCCGCGCGGGCGGGCGCGGGCGAGTTTCACGGAGACCTTTTGGTCCCGGCCGTCGAGGAACTGAACTTCCACGGACTTGCCGACCTGTCCGGACAGCCGGTAGGTAACGGCGGCGGCCTGAAGCAGATCGAGGAGGGTGAGCTGGCTCGAAAGGGAGTCGCGGATCTTGGCGAGGGCGGGGGCGAGGTCTTTGCCGCCGATGCGGAGGATCTCCCAACCGGCTTTGACGCCGCCGGCGGCGGCCGGCGAATCGGGCTCGACGGAGGTGACCAGCACGTGGCCATCGATGACGCGGGTATCCATACCGGGGCTGCCGTCGCGCGGGCCGGAATCGTCATCGGCAGTGGAGGAGCCCATTTCCTGGTAAGCCTCGCCGGGCACGATGCCGAAATGGGTCTGCTTGAGGCGGTCGAGCATGCCGGACATGACGGCGCGGGCTTCATCGAGGGTGGCGGCTTTTTCGACCTTGGGAAGCAGTTCGTCGTGGATGGCCTGCCAATCGAGTCCGCCGAGCTTGGGGTCCCAGTGCTTGTCGCGGACGGTCTGCCAGACCATTTCGAAGGAATCGATGTTCCACTGGCGCTCGGCCGGGGTCAAGCCGTGTTGGGCGGGCGAAGGGAGGGCGCCCGAGAGCAGCAGGGCCAGGGCCGCGAGACGAAGCTGCATCCTCCAACTATAGCGTAGGGGATTCCTGAAAACTTTCTGAGAGAGCCGGGACGCCCGCGGCACTAATTCTGTTATCGGCCATGATCCGAGGTCTCTTTTTATCCATGTTGTGGTGCGGCGCGCTGGGGGCGCAGCCGGGAGCCAAGACCCAGTTTGTGGGGGGAACGCCGCCGGGTATCGACCCTAAAGCGACGGCGCGGCTCGACCTGACGGGCGCCGACGAAATGGTGTTCCGGTCGAAGAGCGGCGAGGTGCGCGTGGCCTACCAGAAGGTCAACACGCTGGAATACGGGCAAAACGTAAGCCGGCGATACGCGGCGGCGCTTCTGGTTTCGCCGATCCTGCTGTTGAGCAAGACACGCAAGCACTACATCACGCTGGGTTACGTGGACGCCGCAGGGAAACAGCAAGTGCTGGTATTCCGGGTGGAAAAGGCCGACATCCGGACCGTGCTGGCGGGCCTGCAGGCGCGTACCGGCCGGCGCGTGGAATACCAGGACGACGACGCGCGCAAGGCGGGAGGATAAGCATGCAGGCGCTAGCGGGATTGGTATTGGCGGCGGCGGCCGCGGCACTGCAGCCGGCGCAACAAGCGGCGCAGGCGATGGCGCCGCCCGCGCCCGCGGTCCTCGAGGAGAGCGGCCTGCGGCAGTTGCTGACGGTGCGGCGCGTCTATGTGGACCGGCTGACGGGCGGGGAAACGGCGGCGCAGATGCGCGACATTCTGATCAGCGCGCTGGAGGGTTCGAAGCTGTTCGTGCTGACGGAAAACGCGGAGCGGGCCGACACCACGCTGCACGGCGCGGCCGAAGACCTGGTGTTCACCGACGTCCACTCGTCGAACGACAGCATTAACGCGCACGCCAATATCGGCACCGGCCGGAGCAGCCAGTACTCGCGCAGTTCGACTGCGGGAGTGACGCTGGGCGAAAACGAATCGGACCACTCCACCGAGCGGCGGCATGAGGCCATCGCCGCCGTGCGGCTGGTGAACAAGGACGGCGACGTGATCTGGGCGACCACGCAAGAGAGCCTGGGCGCGAAGTTCCACGGGGCGAGCGCCGACGTGGCCGATAAAATCACCGGCAAGCTGAAGGACGATTTCGAGCGGGCGCGCAAGCTGAAGTAGCGGCGGCGCGGGGCGGGAATGGCCGCCGGCTATGGACCCCTGTTGACTATAGTCAGCATTCCGTTCCCGGCCGCGGGCTGCCACACTAGCTGCGGAAGGTGAAGACGATGCGAACTGCCTGGTGGCTTTCGGGATGCGTGCTGGGGTTGTTGGCGTGCCAGGGTCCGGCCGGGGCGCAGACGCTGGTGGAGTATGGGGCGGGCGCGGGCGCAGCGGCGGCGGCGGCAGCGGGGGCGA
>JBEKYE010000227.1:0-8127 GCA_049511275.1 Bryobacteraceae bacterium | reverse complement strand
CACACGACCGTCTACGGCGATCTGAAGAAGAATTTTATCGACACCGGAAAAGTGCGCTTCTACAGCCGGGACCTGCCGCTGGATGCGATCCACCCGGACGCGATTCGCGCGGCGCAGGCGGCGCGGTGCGCGGCGGACCAGGGACAATACTGGAAGATGCGCGACACCATGGGAGCGAACCCCAACAAGCTGGACCTGGAAAGCCTGCTGGCGGACGCGGCGGAACTGAAGATGAACGTGGACGCGTTCCGCACGTGTGTGCAGAGCCAGAAATATAAAGAAGCCGTGCAAACGGACGTGCTGGAGGCGATGAAGATTGGGGCGGAGGCGACGCCGACGTTCGTGGTGGGCAAGAGCACGCCGCTGGGCGTGGACGGCGAACTGATGGTGGGCGCGCAGCCGTACACGGAATTCGTGAAGGCGTTCAGCAAGCTGGAAGCGGCCAAATAAACGATGGCTGCGCTCTCTATATCCCCGCGAGATACGGGAGCTAGAAGTCAGGAGTCAAGAGTCAGAATGCTTCGGCCCGAGTGGGACAGACCATCGGGTTTGGTGGTCTGTCGTGCCTGGCTGAAACCCGCGGTTTTGGCATTAACGCGGAAGCCGCGGCGTCAGCGGGCGGCCAGGTCTTCGAGGAAAATGCGGCGGGCGCTGGTGTAGTCCTCAGGCAGCATGGGACCGAGTTTGGCGGACTGATCCGCCGCCGCGCGCTCTTCCGCGAAGGTGCTGTCGAGAGACTGGAAAGCCAGCGCGCAGGCTTCCACGATCGCGGGAGAATAAGCGTCCGCCGCATCCACCAGGCGGTTGGCCGCGCCCAGGATGGTTTCGGCGGCGCGGATGCGCTCGGGAGCGCTCGAGATGATGGCCTGGTGGTGGGAGAGTTCGAGGTGCGGTCCGAATGCCGATAGCAGCGTGGACCAGCGATCGATCACGATGAGCGCGCCATAGCGATGGGTGTCGAAAGTCATCTCATAGGCGAAGGCCGAGCCTTTGGATTGGCCTTCGAGGCGGCGCAGGGCGATAGTGGCGGCGTTCAATTCACCGGACAGGGAATCGACGAAAGCGGCGGTGCATCCGAAGAACTGGGCTTGGGTGAGGCTGGGGAAACGGGAGATGCGCAAAGGAAGCCTCAGGCCATGTGGTCGCCCAGGGCGCGTTCAATTTCGGGGGCAGCCACGGGCTCGCCGTTGTTGAGGCGTTCGAGAAGGGAGGCGATGATTTCCTTGGCTTCGTCTTTGCGGAAATTCTTGATGAAGCCGTCGAAGAGGTGCTCGCCCGCAAGGGCGTGATTGATTTCGGCTTCTTTGTTGTGGTCCTGCAGTTCGGTGAAGTAGACGACGCGGTAGCGGCCGGTGTACTCGGTTTCCTTGTAGATCTCGAACATCACCTTATCGGACTCGAACAGCATAAGCTTCGAGATTATCACAGGCGGCGCGAGGGCCGGGAATGGTGTGAAAGGGGCGGCGCTGGTAGAATGAAAGAGGAACGGGCGGGAGTAACTCAGTGGTAGAGTCTCAGCCTTCCAAGCTGTTGGTCGCGGGTTCGATCCCCGTCTCCCGCTCCATCCACAGGCCGGCGTAGCTCAGTTGGTAGAGCATCTGATTTGTAATCAGAGGGTCGGGGGTTCAAGCCCCTCCGCCGGCTCCATATTCTCAATGTCCGGACTGTCCGGACCGGAGACATGGGTAACAGATTGCTCCTTAGACATGGGTGACACCCGAGGACCAGCGGACGCCACCCGTTGCATTGAGCCGACGTGGGCCGGACCCTGCCAGCCTGGGTTCATGCTTCATAGGTGTGTGAACTATTCCCGGCCTGCCCTAAGTGGGATTACCTGCGTCGCGGTTTTCATGATCTCAAAACGCAGGATCCAGTTCCGCGGGCCCGCGCCCTCCACCGGGGCGAATTGCCAATGTCGGGCTGCCTCCAGCGCCAGCTTTCCGAAATAAGGCGAGCCACCGGGCTCCAGCGTGGCCTGGGTTACATTCCCTGATGGATCCACCGCAACCCTGACGACCACCGTCGCTTTGCCGTGAACCGTACGCCGGGCTGTGGCGGGAATGTCGGGCAGTACGCGGCGCGTGATTCCATCCTGTGCAGCCGGTGTGCCACGCGGTGGCTTGGCTTCGCGGTCTGGCACGACAGGCGAGGCGGCCTTCGACGTAGCCGTCTGCCCGGTTGGCAGGGGCTCGGGTGGGGCAGAGGCAGATGCCGGCTGCATGGGCTTGGCGGGCGATGGCACGGGAGCGGCCGCCCGATGCATCACCAAGCCCCCGACAATCGCTGCTCCCAGGACGACGAGGATGACGCTTGCGACATAATACCGGTGCCTCGGCTTCCCCGCGGTGGGCTTCGTGATCGGCGCCGTATATGCCGGGAGGGTCGATGCAGGCCGGCCGGGCGAACGGAGCCAAGCCCCAATCCTGGCAGCGGACCATCGAAACTGAGGGTCATGGCGAAGGCAGTTTTGCGCCATCTCCCGGAAGGGAAAAGGTAGCGCGTCAACGGCCGGCCCCTGGCCGTCTTGCGTCACGATTGCCGCTTGCTGCGTCAAAGCCTGTACGAGCGTTTCTCCCAGCGCCTGGATGTCCGCGGCCGAATCGCCGGCCGACACCGCGTCGCTGGAGATCTTCACCGTGTCTTCGACCGCAAGAATATTCGAAGGCTTCAAATTGCCATGCACCAGGCCCTGGCCGTGCAGGTACGCCAGTGCATCCGCGACCGGTTCCAGCATTTCGCCGGTTTCGTCCGTGGTGAGCGGGCGTTCTCGGAGAACTTCCGCCAGGTTTTCCTCAGCGTACTCCATGACGAAATAAGCCAGCGGCATGCCTGCCAGCGCCCAAGTTCCGGCCACAAAGATGCGTACCAGGTGAGGATGGCGGAGGGTGGCGGCGCGATTCCAGCGCTCTACAAGCTCCCCGCCTTGCGCATGGCTTGCGAGCAAGAGCTTGATGGCGGCCCTGCCCGAGCGAAACCGCGTGAGGAAGACCGCGCTCCCTTCACTGCCGCCGAGATACCGCTCCAGTGGGAACTCCCCGCCGGCAAGTTCGCCTTCGCACTGTTTCCAATCGGGCATCCTCACCTGGGCCAGCACGGATCTTGATCGGCACCGGAATTTCCATTTTGGAAACTCCCGGCTTCTGATTAGTCTACACCCAGGTTCCCTGGCGATCGGCCAAACCGCTTGACTCCGCGCAGTTCTGAAAGCCCCGGAGGCCACCCCGCTAACTGGTCAGAGCGTCACGCGCGCGGGAGCCTGGTGGGCGCGGGGTGATGATTGGCCGCTCGGCTAGCTCAACCCGTACACTTGTTTTGGCGCGAGATACGCCGGAAATCGATCAACGAGAGCTTTCCGCACTGTATAACAGTAATGACACTCATCGACGAAGTCATCCGCCAGTTCAAGTCCGTATTCTTTTGCTAGAGCGCTCGGGCCCCCGCTCAACAGCGGACCACAAATTGGATGTTGGCGGGCATTGTATTCGAGAGCCAGATCGCAAAGCGGCGTTTCCCACATATTGCCCATGTTCAGTCCCTGACAAATGTGGACATTTCCGTAGCAGTCGAGGTGGACCCGCGCGGGTTCCCTTAATTCTTCGTGCAGGCAACTGGTCAATTCCTTGCGCCGCCGCCGCGGCAACCCCACGGTGAGCTTCTCTGCCGCGCGTCCTCTGAACAAAACTCCGCCTCCTATGACAGGTAGGCCCTTACTTGGCGATTCTCTTTGGCAGGCCGCGGGGGCTGGCGACTCGATACAGATCGTATCGCAGGGGATTCCCAAATTCACTGCAGCAGCGAGAGCCAGCTTGGCGGGATTGCTTCCATCTGTGCTCTGGTGAAAAGCGTCATCGCTCACGCTGAGGTCCGCTATCCCGATGTCCCTGATGGGGCCGAGCCAGATCTCGGCATCCTCGGTCGAGGTGGCCCAATATGCGTTCGTCACAATGCCGGCCCGCAAACCCAACGTGGCAGCCAACCGGAGCCCCTCCAACAAAAGGGGATAGTACAGGAAGGCCTCTCCGCCCTCGAAGTACACGGTCTCCACCGTGCCCATGCGCTCGATCTCCGCGAATGCTCGGCGGAGTTGCTCGCAGGTGAAAGTACCGCGCGCCTCTGGCGAGCAATGCAGGAAGCAGTGGTCGCACGTGTGCGTGCACGAATAGGTGAGCAAGAAGTGAATTCCGTTCAGCGTCAAATTTCCCATGGCCCCGGCCTCGTTGGCTCCATTGAAGGGTTCCTACATCTCCTTGATCGTAACGAATAGGCGCGCCGTAGAATAGGGCTGCGATCTCGCCCAGCATGTCTGCTCCACTCAACCGTGCCAGCCAATGCGGCCGCACGTCGGAAACGAATGGTAGGCAATCAGGAAGCAATCCACATGAGCGTATAGTCGCCATGTCGTAGAAGTGCCCGCCGGACTGGAACGCCCTCGCGGCTCGGAGCGGGGAGAAGAAGGCGCGGCGCCTGTGGCTTGCCTTCCCCGACGGGCGCGTCTGCGCGCGGAAGAGAGAGCTCGCCTGGCGGAGCACTCGCGCCGGGCCGGCGCGACGCGAGCGGGGGCGGTGGGGAAGAGGACGAGTAGCGGCCCGGTCCCGATTTGGAGCCTATGCCTGCATATGGACTCGGGAAAGGCCTTTCGGGGCGCCGGCCGTTGCCGCTCCGGAACCTGACGCCGGCCCTACTGGTGCGGAACGGCTCTCCGGAGTCATGTTGTTAGAATGGCCCCATGGTTACGCAGCAGACTCGCGAAGAGGCCGCCGTCGCCTGGTGGCGCACCTCGATTATCGACATCAGCCCGGGGCACATCCAGGTGCGCGGCTATCCCATCGAGGAGTTGATTGGGCGCATCAGCTTTCCCGACATGATCTGGCTGATGTTGCGCGGCGGCCTGCCTACGCCCCGCCAGAGCCGCTTGCTGGAAGCCGCGCTGGTCGCGTCGGTCGACCACGGCCCGCAGGCGCCGGGCATCGCCATCGCCCGCATGGCGATCACTTGCGGCATCGGCATCAACAGCGCCATGGCTTCCGGCATCAACGCCCTCGGCGATGTGCATGGCGGCGCCGGACAGCAATGCATGGAATTCTACGCGCGCATCGCCGCCCGTACGGAGAGCGGGGCCGCTCTGCAGGAAGCCGCCACCGCGGAGGTCGGGCAGCGGCTACGGGAAGGCGGGTCGATACCCGGTTTCGGCCACCGTTTCCATCCGATTGACCCCCGAGCGGGCCGCCTGCTGGCTCTGGTTGACGCGGCAGCCGCGGAAGGCGCGGTCTCTGGCCGCTATGCCGCGATCGGCCGCGCGGTCGAAGAGGCCCTGGCCGCCGCCAAGCGAAAGCGCCTTCCCATGAACATCGACGGAGTGACTGCCGTGGTGTTCTCGGAACTGGGGTTCCCGCCCGCTCTGGGCCGTGGTCTATTCGTGCTCTCGCGTTCGGTTGGTATCCTGGCGCATAGTTGGGAACAGTCCTGCCAGGGGGGGCGCATCAAGGGCCCCATGCCCCCATCCATCCCCTACACGTATGATGGCCCACCGTTGCGGCATTTCGAGGAGTCCGCGGGATGAGCGAAGCTACAGGTTTGCCGCTCAGCGGTCTGCGCGTACTCGATCTGGGCCACACAGTGATGGGCCCATCCTGCGGCATGATCCTTGCCGACCTGGGAGCCGACGTGCTGAAGGTCGAGCCGGCGCCGGCCGGCGATCCGACTCGGCGCCTAAAGGGTTTCGGTGCGGGATACTTCGGGTATTTCAGCCGCAACAAGCGCAGCATGGCGGTCGATCTGAAGACCGAGGCGGGAAAAGAAATCGCCCATCGCCTGGTGGCGCGTTGCGATGTGCTGATCGAAAACTTCGCGCCCCGCACGATGGAACGGCTTGGCCTGGGATACGAGACGCTGCGCCCGGTCAATCCGCGGCTCATCTACGCCAGCCTCAAAGGCTTCCTCAAGGGGCCTTACGAGGAGCGGCCGGCCTTGGATGAGGTGGTGCAAATGATGTCCGGATTGGCGTACATGACCGGGCCGAGCGGCCGTCCGCTGCGGGCCGGCACGTCGATTGTGGACATCGGCGGCGGCATGTTCGCGGTGATCGCCATCCTGATCGCCTTGCGCGAGCGCGATCGGACCGGGGTGGGGCAGTTAGTCGAATCCGGCCTGTTCGAGACCGCTGTGTTTTTCATGGGGCAGCATCTCTGTTATGCGGCTCAGTCCAACGCCCCTGTCCCGCCGATGCCCGAGCGCGTCTCGGCCTGGGCGGTGTATGAGCCATTTGCGGTTTCGGGCGGACGCCAGATTTTCGTAGGCATCACCAGCGACAACCACTGGCAACGCTTCTGCGCGGAGTTGGGCCGTGACGATCTGGCCCGGGACCCTGCCTATGCCACCAACAACGACCGCATCGCCGCCCGGCCGCAACTCATTCCCGCCCTGCGCCAGGTATTCGCCGGCATGACGATGGAACAAGCCACCGCGGTGTGCGAGAGGTCGCGCATTCCGTTCGCCATGATCGCGCGGCCCGAGGATCTGTTCCAGGATCCGCACCTGATGGCATCCGGCGGCCTGATGCCGTCCACGCTGCCCAACGGTGTGCACGCCCGGCTGCCGAAGCTGCCGGTCACGTTGCAGGATGTGCACTTCGCCATCCGCCGCGATCCGCCGGCGATCGGGCAGGACACGCGGGCGGTCCTGGCCGAACTCGGTTACGACGCGGCGGCCATCCAGGATTTCATCCGCCAGGGAACCGTCGCCGCGAGCGAGGTTAGCGAAAGTTCTTCACCAGCATGATCGGCCGGCGGAGTTTTGGGCCAGGCACGCTCGCACCACCCGGTTCAATCCCTCCGGCTCCAGCGCCGGCGGATTGCGCGCGCAGTAAGGAGTTGGCCCTTCCGTGCGGCACCGCAGTATCGCTATATCAAGACGGTGCCGCCGTCCACTACGATCGTCTGGCCGGTGATGTAGTTCGAGGCATCGGCGGCCAGGAACACCGCCACGCCTTTCAGTTCGCCATCCATGCCGCCTCGGCCCATGGGGACGCTGGTGCGCATCAGTTGTTCGGCCTGCTGCCAGATCTTCTCCGTCATGCGGGTGGGGAAGTAGCCAGGCGCGATGGCGTTGACACGGATTCCATGCTTGGCCCACTTGGCGGCCAGTTCGCGGGTGAGCGAAACCAGGCCGCCTTTGGATGCCACGTAACCCGCGGCGGAAATACCCTGCATGGGCAGGCCGCCCTGAATCGCATTGATGGAAGCGACGTTAATGATGCGGCCGTACTGCCGGCGCATCATTTCCCGGCCGGCCGCCTGGCAGAAGAGGAACGCACCGGTAAGGTTCGTGTCGAGGACCGTTCGCCACTTTTCGAGCGGCATGTCTTCGGCCGGGGCGCCCCAAGTTACTCCGGCATTGTTGACCAGAATGTCGATCCGGCCGAAGGTCGCAAGCGTCTTGGATACTGCGGCCTCAACCTCCTCCGGCTTCGCAACGTCGCAGACCAGACCTTCGCAGCGGAAGCCCATTGCCTTGAACTCGGCGAGCGTGGCGCCCAGCCACGGTTCGCGCCGGGCCAGGATCATCAATGACGCGCCGGCTTCCGCGAGTCCTTCGGCGATTTCGCGGCCGAGGCCCCGCGATCCGCCGGTTACCAGCGCGATCCGGCCGGTAAGGCTGAAAAGTTGCTTCAGTTCGGGCATGGGCGTCGAGTCCAGTTTAGTCTACAACGAATCGCCCGCTGCACTTCGAGGTGCCGGACGGGCGAATCGAACTCCTATTACTAGGATTCTATACGGCCGCTTCATGGAACATATCGGTGGTACAATGGCCGGCCATGGTAAGGGCAATTCTAATGGCAGCGTTGCTGCCGTCTCTTGTGGGGGCCGTCGATTTCACGGCTGGCTCGAGAAAGTGAAAAAATCATGAAAAGTCAATACAAGATTTACGACAATGCTCCGGATGGTCGCATGTTCAACCGGCTGGATACGGAGCTGGTCCGGCCAGTCGCGGCAGGAAATTCATCAGGTCCCGGCGAAGTACCCACTCAAATGAGATTCATTCTGATCGGCGTGCTGATGCTGGCGCTTCCGCTACTCGCACAGACGCCACAGCCTGGCGGACGAGGCGGCGGGCAGGCTGCGGCCGCCA
>JBEKYE010000226.1:0-8140 GCA_049511275.1 Bryobacteraceae bacterium | reverse complement strand
TCCGGCGATACCTCGAACGGCGGGCCCACCGCCGCGCGGGCCGATTGCACGTCCTTCAGGCCGTTGCCGGTGATCAGCGCCACGGCGGTTGCGCGCCGCCCCACAATGCCCTCCTCGACCGCCCGGCGCAATCCCGCCACTGCCGTGGCCGCGGCCGGCTCCGCGAAGATGCCCGCCAGGCGTCCGGTGTAGCGCATGGCATCCAGAATCTCGTCGTCGCTTACGTTGATCATCGCGCCGCCGGCTTCCTTCACCGCCATCACGGCCTTCTTCCAATTGCGCGGCACTCCCACCGCAATGCTGTCCGCGATGGTGTGAGGCTCCACAGGCTCGAGCGGGCCGCCGCTTTCGAAGCACGCGGTCACCGGCGCCGCGCCCGCGGCCTGCACGCCCAGAATCCGCGGCGCGCGGTCCATCAGCCCCAGCGTGCGCAGCTCCCGGAAGCCCTTCCACACTCCAGCGATGGTGCACCCGTCACCCACCGACACCGCGACCCAGTCCGGCGCTTGCCATGCAAGCTGCTCGCCGATCTCCAGGCCGGCCGTCTTCTTGCCTTCCACCAGGTAGGGATTGATGGCGCTGTTGCGGTTGTACCACCCCCACCTCTGGCAGGATTTCTGGCACAACTGAAAGGCCTGCTCGTAACTGCCGAGGACGCGCAGCACGGTCGCGCCGAAAATCAGCAACTGCGTGACTTTCGGTTCCGGCGCCCGCTCCGGCACGAAAATCACGCTGCGGATCCCCATGGAGGCCGCCATCCCCGCGCACGACGAGGCCGCGTTTCCGGTGCTGGCGCAAGCGATGATGGTCTTCCGCTTCTCGCGCGCTTTCACCACGCCGACCGAGCTGGCCCGGTCCTTCAACGACCCGGTGGCGTTGCGCCCGTCATCTTTCAAAAACAGCTTGCCGATCCCGATATGCCGCCCCAGCGACGGCGCCGCCGTCAAAGGCGTCCATCCCACCGAGACGTCCGGCAGCCTCGCATCCGCGCGCACCGGCAGTAGCTCGCGATATCTCCAGTGCGAAAACTCGCGGCGCGCCAACAGAGTCCGGCGGGTGAGCGCCCGCGCGATGGTCCGGTAGTCGTACTCGACATCCAGAATCCCGGTGATGCCGCATTGCGGGCAAGTGTACGCCACCCGCGTCGAATAGAGCCTGCCGCAAAACACGCACCGCAGACCCGTGATCAGTCCCATTGACAACTCCTGGACCTCAATCGTATCAGGCGGCCCGGCTGGCTCCCATGCCTCCGGCGCGGCCCGCGGCGACTGGTAAGTGGATGACGGCAGCTCCGGCACGGGCGGACAAGCGGGCGGCTTCGCCGTCACCCGGCGAAAACAGATGCCGGCATGGCCGCCACTGAAGAGACCTGCGGGCGGAAGTCCATGTAAGGCAAGATGTCGCGCTCGATTTCGATGCCCGGCGCGACTTCGATCAACTCGAGGCCCTCCCCAGCCAGCCGGAACACGGCCCGCTCGGTAATGTAGAGGACCTCCTGTCCGCTCCGGCGCGCGTAGGCGGCGGCAAAGGTGATGCGTTCGACACGGTTGACGAACTTGCGCACCTGCCCCGGCTGCACCACAACGAGGCGGTCTCCCGACCACTCGAGGCGGGAGCCCCGTGCATCGAAAGTCCCGCAGAAGACCACTTTCTTGGCGTTTTGGGCGATCTCGATGAAGCCTCCCGGGCCGATCAGGTTGCCGCCGAGATGAGACACGTTGACGTTGCCGGCGGAATCGGCCTCGCCCATGCCGAGGAAGGTGATGTCGATTCCACCTCCGCTGTAATAGTCGAATTGCTCGATGGAAGGGACGATAGCGTCGGTGTTGCGGGCGGCGCCAAAGAGGCTCTCGTCCAGCATCCGGCCGTTGTGCGTTCCCTGCTCCACGCTCATCCACAACTCGCCGGCGTTGCCCTGTTCGGCGATGACACCAAAGATTCCACCGGGCATCCCAAAACCGAAATTCAGCGAAGCGCCGGGGCGCAGTTCCATGGCAGCCCGGCGGGCTACGATGCGGCGTTCGAGCCTGGAGGGGATCTCCGCGGCCAGCGCGCCCAGATGAGCGCGGCGCGAGCCGCTGACGGCGGGATCGTAGCCCAGGCCGTAGAACTGTTGCTGTCCGGGGTCCTCCACCACGGCGTCGACCATGATGCCGGGCACGCGCACGCTGCGCGCGTGGAGCGAGCCGGATTCGACCACCTGCCGCACCTGGGCAATGACGACGCCGCCGCTGTTGTGGGCGGCCAGCGCCATGGAGTGGATGTCCATGTCGACGGCTTCCTCTTCCGGGCTGAGGTTGCCGCGGGTATCGGCATAGGTGGCGCGAATGATGGCAACGTCGACTTTGAACGGCTTGTAGCGCAGCACTTCATGACCGTCGATGTCGAGCAGCTCCACCAGAGGTTCCCGACTGCTCGCGTTACAGCGGCCGCCATCCTGGCGGGGATCGACGAAAGTCTCCAGTCCGGAGTGAGTGAACAAGCCGGGACGGCCGGCGCCGATCTCGCGCAGCAGTTGCTGGATGACACCGCCGGGGAAGCAGTAGCCTTCCACCTTCTCCTCGCGGATGAGCTGCTGCATTTTGGGCGACCAGGTGAAGTGGCCGGCGATCACCTTGCGGACCATTCCTTCATGCGCGAAGCGATTGGCGCCGAGCGCGCCGCGATCGCCGATGCCGAGCGAGTGAACCAGGGTCAAGCCGCGCGGGCGGCCGGTTTCCAGAAAGCGCCGCTCAACGGCGGCGAAGACCGCTTCGGCGGAGATCATTCCGGCGCCGTTGCCGCTGATGGCGACGGTGTCGCCGTCCTGAATCAGGGCCGCGGCATCGGCGGCATTCACGAATCGGGTGGTGCGCATGTCTCGACTCTTTCCCTTAACGGTTGCGATAGACGGGTTTGCGCTTCTCGAGGAAGGCGCGCACGCCTTCCTGGCAGTCCGGGGTGCCCGCCGCCTGAGCGGCGGCGCTGGCGTGATGGTGACCGAGATCCTGGTGCATGGTGGCGAGAATGCCCTTGGTAAGAGCCGTGGCTTCGGGCCGATTGGCGCAGAGCTGCGCCAGCCAGGCGCCGAGCTGGCGTTCCAGATCGGCGGGGTCCTCGGCTACGGCGGTGACCAGTCCCCACTCGAGCGCCTGCGCGGCCGCGATGGGGAGCGCAAGGAGGGTCATGTGGCGCGCCCGCGCGACTCCGATGGTCTCGGCCAGGCGGCGGGCGCCCCCCCAGCCGGAGATCATTCCGAAAGCGACTTCCGGCACACCCAGCTTCGCGGACCGGACGGCGATGCGCAAGTCGGCGGCCAGCGCCAACTCCAGTCCGCCGCCCAGAGCGTGGCCGGAGATGGCCGCGATTACCGGTTGGGGAAGCCGCGCGATGCGATCGAGCACGTGGATTCCGGGGAGGATCCAATCCCGCGCCATCTCCTGCGGCGAGAGCGCTCCCCAGGCCTCAATGTCGCCGCCGGTGCAGAAAAAGCGGCCGCGCGCCCGCATGACCACGGCGCGCAGCGACCGGTCCGCTTCAATGCCGGTGACGATGCCCGCCAACTGACGGAGCATCGGCATGGTCAGGGCATTTCCCTTCTGCGGGCGGTTCAGGGTGATCTCCGCCCAGGCCGTTTCGTTCTGTTCGATTCGAGTGTAAAGAATCTCCGGTTCCGTCCGCTGTTCCGTTCCCATGTCCTGTTCCTGGAAGCGAGGCATTGTGAGACCGTTATCGACCGCCATGCCGATTTACGGCTCAGCATAGCACCACACGCCTCACCGCCCCGACCAGCACGGCGTCCGCTTCCCCAGGAACGCCCCGATGCCTTCCTGCGCGTCGGCCGCCAGGGCGTTCATCGACATCACTTCCGTGGCGTATGCGTAAGCCTTGGGCTGGTCCAGATCCACCTGCGTGTAGAAGGCCTGCTTGCCGAGCGCCACCACCAGCGGGCTGGCTTCCACCACTTTGGCCGCCAGCTTGCGCGAGGCGTCGCGCAGCTCGCCGGCCGGCACGGCCCGGTTGATCAATCCCCACCCGGCGGCCGTGCGCGCATCCACCGGCTCACCGGTGAGCAGCATTTCGAGCGCGTGCTTGCGGCCGATGGCTCGCGTCAGCGCCACCATCGGCGTGGTGCAGAAGAGACCGATCTTCACTCCGGGTGTCGCGAACCAGGCTTCTTCCGCCGCGACGGCCAGATCGCACGAAGCCACCAACTGGCAACCGGCCGCGGTGGCCACGCCCTGCACTTCGGCGATGACCGGCTGCGGGATGGCTTGAATCTTCTGCATCAGCTCGCTGCAGACATCGAAGACGCGCCGGTATTCGTTGATGTCGCGGCCGGCCATCTCCCCCAGGTCGTGACCCGAGCAGAAAACTTTCCCGGCCGCCGCCAGGATGACCGCGCGGAACTCCCGCCCGCGCCCGATCTCATCCAGGCAGCCCTTCAGTTCCAGCATCAATTCGAGCGAAAGCGCGTTGCGCCGCTGCGGCCGGTTGAGGGTGACGACGGCAATCGCGCCCTCCGCCGTCAAAACCAGGTTGTGATATTCCATGCTTCTGCGATTGTATGCCTTCGGGCTCCAGCCAGGTATGACAGACCACAAAAGGCGATGGTCTGTCCCACCAGGGTCAGAGCTTTCCCAGCATGTCCCGCTGGCGATGGAGGCGCGCCGCGCGATCCCGCGCGAAGCGTTCGATCCCTTTCGAAATCGACGCCGGGTCGAGATGCGCTTCGGCGATCACCTCGGGCTCCAGCCCGCCGGTCAGCCACTGGTTGTCCCAGTCGGACGTCAGCGAATACTCGTCGGTCAACGGCCCCACCCCGGCCAGCGGCCACACGCGGCGCGTGCCGGTCGAAACCACCATCAGATCGTAGGCCGCTTCGGGCGGCAGCACGGCGCGGCGGTACTCTTCGGGCTGGCGGTGGAACAGCTCCTCGCTGACGGCGGCGATCACCTTGACGTTGATGCCGGCCCGTTCCAGCTTGGGCAGCTCATGCACCAGGTTGACCGTGGAGCTGGAGCCCTGCGCCACCACGTAGCCGTGACGAGGCTGGTCCGGCGCGAAATCGCGGATCACGTAGAAACCCTTGCGGGCGGCCTTGAGATCGGTGTCGGCGAAACGCGAGCGGTCGGCCACCGGGAAATCGGGGCGCGCCACTTCAATGGTGATGATGCCCACCCTGGGATCCCGCGCGGCGACCTCGGCGGCGGCGAAGTAGCCGGGCGCCACGTCGTTGTAATCCCAGAAGCTCAGGTTGATCACTTGCCCGCGCGGGAACAGCTTCCAGCACTGCGGCGCGAAGATGCCGAAATGCGTGCGCGCGTCGGCGGCCGTTTCGGGTCCGGAGTGCGCGGTCAGAATGTGCAGCACGCCCATGCGGAAGCGGCTGTCCTGGTTCTGCTGGCTCCAGACGCGCGCCGGCGTGTACATCAGCGGGGTGAAGGCGCCGTAGGTGCCGCTGAGGGCCCACACTCCGGCGAAGCACGCCGGGTCCAGCGAGGCGCTCTGGCTGATCAGCCCGATGGCCGTCGAGACGTTGCCGGCTTCCTGGATGGGCGCTTTGAGCCGCGTGCCGAGCGGATTGTCCACCGGCGAGTAGTGGCCCCACAAGCTGCCGTGTTCCACGTTGATGGATTCGGAAAGATCGGCCGCCACGGTGAAGAAGCGATTGCCGGTGACGTAGTTCATCCACTTGATGATTTCCGAAATGCCGCGCCGCGTGCCGGCCATCTCGCCGGCTTTGCGGAAGAGCGCGATGTCGACTTGCCGGGTGGCGCCGGAAAGCTGGTTGGCGACGGTGACTTTTTGCGGCTCCACGGGCAGCGCGGCCGGCCGCAGCCGCTCATCCAGGAACGGATCGTGGCGGGCGTCGATGCGCAGCGGCAAGTCGTCCTGGACCATGTCGCCGATTTCGACCAGGCGGCCGGCCAGCCAATCGCCCAGGCCGTTGCGGTCGAGCACCGACATCACCACGTCGATATTCGTCTTGAACTGGACGAGGCGCTCGCGCGGATCGGTTACCGGCCCCTGGTCGATGCCAGCGAACTCGACGCCGTAGCGCTTCTCGAAGGTGCGGGCCAGCGCCACGAAGTATTCGGAATTCATCTTCATGGCGTAGGGGTGGCTCTTGTAGCCCACCAACTGGTCGCCGAAGCCGGGGATTTTTCCATCCACCGCTTCCGGCCAATAACCCTTGGTGGTTTTGCCGATCATCACCATCGGTCGCCGGTCGGCGGCGTCCCAATCCTCCATGGACTGGAAGGCCGCCAGGATGTCCGGGTAGTGATTGCCGCGCGCGACCGGCAGCACGTTCCAACCGTAGGAGGTCCACTGGTCGATCAGGCGGTATTGGCCGTACTTAGAGGCGATCACGCCGCCCAGCAGGCTGTCGTCAATGCCGGCGTTGTTATCGGAGAGCAGCACGCGCAGGCGTTTGCCGGCCTGTACCGCCAGGGCCTGCGTCTTGAACTCCTGGGCATGGCCTTCGGTGAGGGCGAATTCGCCTTCGAGCGCCATCACCTTGGGGGAACCGAGGCTGCGCGCGCCCACGAAATCCCAGAAAGCCGCTTTGCCGGCGGCGGTGGAGATACCGAGGCCGGAGGGTCCGCCGTTCACGTCGTTGGTGAGGTCGGTGGATTCCGAATGGCCGGACAGCGCGCGGATGCCGCGGCCCGTGGCTTGCGCGAAAAGCGGATGATCGGCCAGGCCCTGGTCCTGGAGCAGGGTCGCGAGCGCGCCGGCCCCGCGGCGGAAACCGAGCGCGTCGACGGGCAGCATGGCGACGCGCGGGTCCACGTAGTAGCGGCGGTCGCCGGTGGCTTTGTAGCGGCGCTCAAGCGCCTGGCCGAGGATCATCCACAACGCGTAGCACGTGGGAACGCTGTGCCCGGCGGCCATCAGGAATTTATCGCTGTAAGGATGCTTGGGCCGGCGGTAGTCGTAGCGCAGGCCGCCCAATTGGGGTCCGGCCAGGTGGCAAGCCACGTTGTAAGGGGTATAAGCCAGCGGCCCACCGAAGTGGCCGGTCTGCGCATAGTTGCCCAGCAGCACCAGCGTCATGCAGGTGAGAAAGCCGGTATCTTCCATCCCGGCCAGATCGCGCGAAGACACCGGCGGTTGCGCGGGCGAGCGCAAAGTTTCGATTCCTGAACCCAAAGTGAAACCCTCCCGAGCGGGCACCGCAGCCTCTACTGCTTCGCCCACGCTTGAACAGTCATCATAAGACACTGCGCGGGGGAACGGGCGTGACCCGGTGGCGGATGGCACGGTATATCCGCCGCAGCGGTGTTTTTCCGGTTTCGCTTGGATTTTCCGTTTGATAAGTGTTAAGCTACAGGCTACAGCCTACCCATGAAGATACGGAACATCGCCCACAAGGGACTGAAACGGCTTTACACGGAAGGCAGCGCGAAAGGCGTTCCAGCCGATGCGGTGGACAAGCTACGGAAGATGCTCGCCTATCTCGACAACATGGAAGACCCGGAGGAATTGCGAGCGCTCTCGACATGGAAGGTGCATATGCTCACCGGCGACCGTGCCGGAACATGGAGCCTGAGCGTCACTCGGAACCGCCGTCTGACGTTCCGCATGGACACCGCCGAGCGCGAAATCGTCGATATGAATTTGGAAGACTACCACTAGAGGACAGGAGCAAAAGCCGATGCCTATGAAGAACCCGCCTCATCCCGGAGATTTCGTCCGGACCGAGATCATCGAACCCTCGGGCCTGTCCGTGACGGCAGCCGCTACGGCGCTTCAGGTTTCCCGCCCTGCCCTGTCCAGTTTGCTCAACGGCAAGGCCGACCTGTCCGGCAATATGGCGCTGCGCATCGAGAAGGCTTTCGGTGTGAAGATGGACACGCTCATGCGGATGCAAGCCTCATACAACATTGCGCAAATCCGCAAGGGTGAAAGGGAAATCCGCGTGCGACGGTTTTACGCCCCTGCGGAAGTTCGCTCCCCGGGCGGCCGTGTGTTTCCCAAAGGGTAGTTTCGGGACGCCGTGCGGCCCTTGACACCGCCGCCGCTCGCTTGCCATACTCCCGGCGTGATCTGGGAACCGTCTCGCGAGTTCGCGGAGCAGACCAACGCCTGGCGCTTCATGACCCGGCTGGGGTTTCACCGCCTGGAAGACTTCCTGGCTTTCAGCCGCGACAAC